>CAYXKT010000079.1:0-12768 GCA_964465735.1 uncultured bacterium | reverse complement strand
CGGACTCAAAAGATTGGTGCAGTTCGCCGCATAGAATCGCTCAATTTAGGTTAAAGGAAAACGGCTATGGGTTATCGAAGAAAGGGGCGGGAACTGGCTCTCCAGTTTCTCTACGCTTACGAGCTTAACCGCCAGAGCAAGGAGGACGCACTGAAGGAGTTTCAGGGGCGGACCAGTGCCCCCGAACCGGTGGGCCGTTTTGCCCTCGAATTAATCTCGGGGGTGTTCGATCGCTTGGAGGAGATTGACGGCCGACTCACCGAGTACGCCCGGAACTGGAAACTGGACCGGATGGCCCTGGTCGATAAGCAGGTTCTGAGACTGGCCCTCTACGAATTATATTACCGCGACGATATTCCTTATCTGGTGACCATCAACGAAGCGGTGGAGATCGCCAAGGAATTCAGCACCCCCCAATCCGGCCGTTTCGTCAACGGCATCCTTGACCGGGTCCGGGAAAAATTAGAATCAGCAGGTAAGAGCAATGGAACTTGATCAGCGACGGGCCGACCTCCACATTCATACCCTGGCCTCTGATGGTGCCGATACCCCCGAGGAAGTTTTGATCGGGGCCCGGGAGGCCGGGTTAACGGCGATCGCGATTACCGATCACGATTCAGTGGAATCTGTTGCTGAAGCGGTCGATCTGGCCCCCAGTTACGGGGTGGAGATGATTCCCGGAATCGAGCTTTCGGTTGAACTGGATGCTAACGAACTTCATCTGCTTGGTTACTTTATTGATTACCAGGATCAGGAACTCTGCCGTCGCCTGGATCATCTGCAGCAGACTCGGGTTCAAAGGGCCGAGCGGATGTTGGAACTCCTGGCCGGGATGGGTTTCCCCCTGGATATGGAGGAACTTCTTCCCCCCGATCAGATGACGGGAGCAGTTGGCCGTCTCCATATCGCCCTGGCCCTGACCCGGGCCGGATATGTCCGCAGCCCGGGCGAGGCGTTTGCCCGGTATATCGGGAACGACGGACCGGCCAATGTCCAGAAGGCAAAACTCGGGATCGCCGAGGCGATGGAGATGGTCCTCCAGGCTGGCGGAGCCCCGGTCCTGGCTCATCCCAGTCAGCTTGACCGCGATGATCTGATCCCGGAAATGGTTGATCTGGGATTGGTCGGGCTGGAGACTTACTACCCTTCCCATTCCCGCGCTACCATAAATCACTACGAGGAACTGGCCCGCTATTATGGCCTTCTGGCCACCGGTGGTTCCGACTCCCACGGAAAACATCGGCCGAGTGTCCGGATCGGCTGCGCCACCGTTCCCTATGCCGTGGTTGACCAGCTCCGCGCCCGGGCCACCGATGCTACCCCCTCTCCGGAGGAGTCCGGGTGGGGTGAGGGGTAAAATAAACGGAACTGCCAAGGTAGATAGACTCAAGATGGAAGACTGTTAGGAACAAAATATTTCACCATCGACTTTGTGTCAGTGGAGCGATGACTGAAAACCAGAAAGATCTTCTCTCCCCTATCTCCCCCTTCCCGAGGGGAGGGGGTCGGGGGGTGGGACATATTCCGAGAAGGGCAAAAAGCAATTATGGCGCAGGATATAAAAACCGGTTTAAGCAAGACCCGTCGTTCGATCAGGGGTCGTCTGGCCCGCTGGTTAGGCAAGCGCGGAGAACTCTGCGAAGAATTTTGGGATGATTGGGAAGCCGCCCTGATCGAAGTCGATCTCGGGGTGGAGGTTACCGTGGAGCTTCTGGAGGCGGTTCGAACGGAGATGGATCGGGAAAAGTCTCCCACCCCGGAGAAGGTGAAAGCGGCCCTGGCCCGGGATCTGACCGCTCTCCTCTCCCGCAATAACCGCTCCCTCCCGTCTCCGCCGGATCCCTCCGCGGGTCCGGTGATTATTATGATGACCGGGGTGAATGGCGTCGGGAAGACAACCTCGATCGCCAAACTGGCCCAAAAGTTCTCGAAGGCCGGCTCCCGGGTCCTTCTGGCCGCGGGTGATACCTATCGGGCGGCCGCTATCGAACAGTTGAAGATCTGGGGCGACCGGCTCTCCGTCGATGTGATCAGCCATCATTACGGCGGCGACCCGGCCGCGGTCGCCTTTGACGCTCTTCAAGCCGCGGTAGCCCGGAAATGCGATTATCTGATCCTCGATACCGCCGGCCGGCTCCATACTCGGGCCCCGCTGATGGAGGAACTGGCCAAAATTGTCCGGGTTATAAAAAAGCTCCATCCCGAAGGACCCGATGAGATCTATCTCTGTCTGGACGCGACTTTCGGCCAGAACGGACTGGTCCAGGCCCGGAGTTTCTCCGAACACCTTCCCCTGACCGGGGTGGTTTTGAGCAAACTGGACGGGACCGCTCGGGGGGGGATCGTGGTCTCGATTGATAGAGAACTCAACCTGCCGGTGGTCGCACTTGGGGTGGGGGAGTCCGCCGACGATCTTCTGGAGTTTGACCCCACGGCTTTTGTCGAAGCCTTGCTCCAGGGGGGCGAATGATGAGATGGAAAGCCAGTTAAAAAGAGATAGCTATTTTATGGGCCGAACTCTGGCCCTGGCCGCCCGAGGTGGAAAAGCTGTCCGTCCCAACCCCCGGGTCGGTGCGGTCCTGGTCAAGGGGGGAGAAGTGATTGCCAGCGGTTACCACTCTCGTTATGGCGGTCCCCACGCCGAGGACCGGGTACTGAGGAAAGCCGGTACCGTTGCCCGGGGCGGTACACTCTATGTCAATCTCGAGCCCTGCTCCACCCGGGGCAAGACGTCTCCCTGCACTAAGGCCATCATCGAGGCCGGGGTGAAGCGGGTGGTGATCGGCTGTCGGGACCGGAGTCCGGATAACGGTGGCCGGGCGGAGTTGATTCTCAAGCGGGCGGGGATCTCGGTTACCTTCGGGGTTAGGGAGGAGCAAGCCTTCGAACTCAACCGCGATTTCTTTACCTGGGTGGCCCAGGGGCGTCCCTATACCACCCTGAAGCTGGCCCTGTCACTGGACGGCCGGATCGCCACCCGTACCGGCGACTCCCGCTGGATCAGTTCGGAGCCCAGTCGAAAACGCGTCCATTACTTGAGAAGCCTCTCCGACGGTGTCCTGGTCGGAGCAAAGACCGTGATCCGGGATAACCCCCGCCTGACCGTTCGGATGGGCTGGCATCACCCGGATCTGAAACGGGTGATTTTGGAGGGGCGCTCCCGGCTCCCGTCCCTTTCCCGGATCTTCACGGAGAAGGGTGGGGGGGAAGTCATCCTGGCGACCGCCTCTGCGATCCCGCCTTCTCGCCGGAAGAAACTGGCCGGACAGGAAATAACCTGCCTGGAATTGCCTTCCCCCTCCGGACGGGTAAATTTAAGGTCTCTCTTTCAAAAGTTGGCCAAACGGGGGATGATGAGGTTGTTGGTCGAAGGGGGAGGAAAGACCGCCGGATCGTTGTTGGAGGCCGGTCTGGTTGATGAGATCCATCTTTTTATCGCCCCGATTATTATCGGTGGTCAGTCCGCCGTCCCCGCCATCGGTGGGACGGGGGTGGAACTGGTCAAGGAAGCCCAGCGCCTGGAAAGTTTGAAAGTGGAAAGGCTCGGCAGGGATATTTATGTCTTTGGCCGGTTGGAGAGGCCGGGGGTGGGGCCCGCTGGATTTTAAAGTGTTAAATTTTGTCTGAATCTTAATTGTCAAGGAGCGCTCAACAGCGATCACGATTATGTTTACCGGAATTATCCAGAAATTAGGTACTGTCATCTCCCGTACCCCCGGCCGTCTCGTTCTCGACGCCGGAGATCTGGCCGAGGCCTGTACTCTGGGTGACAGTATGGCGGTCAGCGGGACCTGTCTGACTGTGGTTGAGATCGATTCGCCCCGGCTGACGATGGATGTTCTAACCGAGACGGAGGAACTGACCAACCTGATTTATCTGCGGTCGGGCGATCTGGTCAACCTGGAACCGGCCTTGAAGGTGGGAGAGGGGTTGGGCGGTCACTTTGTCACCGGCCACATTGACGGTCTGGCCGAACTGCTGGCTCGGGAAAGCATCGGCCGGGATTGGATCCTGAGGATCCGGATCCCCGCCGGCCAGGATAAGTTCGTCGTCGAGAAGGGGTCGGTCGCCCTCGAGGGAGTAAGTCTGACTGTCGCCACGGTGGACGGCGAAGAGATCTCCCTTCACGTCATCCCCTATACTTTCTCCCAGACCAACCTCTCCCGGAAGCCGGTCGGCAGCCTCCTTAACCTGGAGACCGATCTGATCGGCAAATATGTGGCTCGGCAACTGGAAGGGAGAGAGACTTCCATCCGTCCGATCGATGTCGGTTTTTTAGAGGAGATGGGATTTATGTGAGATGGCAGTAACCGCCCGGATAATCAGCTCGGAGGCGGAAGGTTGAAAATACCGGCCGGCACGGCTTGTTATCTGTGGATTTTTTAACGATGTTAGAAAGAACCGGAACCTCTGCCCGCTTCACTTGAGAGGTCAAACCGGATAACTCTTCTCTCGGAAACCCTGAGGTTACCTGTTAACTCAAGACTGCGAATTCGTCAGACAGCTAAAACGCTCGAAAATTCATCTGGTCGCGCTTAGTTACCGCTTGAACGAAAACTCCAGAAACCAGGTCATTGTGAGGAGGGATGACGGAGCAGAATGCTTAGCTTGTGATGAGATTGCTTCGTTGGTCCCAAAGCTTTCGGATCTTTTCGCGATGGCTTTGGATATGGTTTATATTTCTGCTGCACTATATTAGTCCCTAAAAGTCTTCCACCTTAAGTCTATCTACCTGAGTAGTTACAGATGGAATTGCTATCCCGTATCCGGCACTGGGTCAGGGCTAATCCATTTTCCGTTTTTCTCATCCTTTCTGTCGCGGTCCATCTGGTTGTGATTTGTATTTTCTCCGGGCGGGAGGAATCTCCACGGGATGAGAACTGCCTGATCCGGTTTGACTTCTCCCGCCCTCCGGTTGAGGAATTCCAGGCGGAACCGGCTGGGGAAATCCCCTCAGCCCCACCGATAGCGCCTCCGATCGAGGAAGAAATTCCTTTCCCCAATCCCCCACTATCGACCGCGGAGCCGGTTCCAGCCGTCGCGATTGCTTTGCCCGCCGCCACCGCCGCTCCCAAGCAGAAAATTCCCCGGAGCGATCTGCTCAGTTACATTGCCTTTCTCCAGGCGATTATCGATCAGGAGATCGACTATCCGCCCCTGGCCTCGAGTCAGAGGCGAGAGGGGGAAGTGACGGTGGTTTTCATCCTTTATCGTTCCGGTCAGCTGCGCCGGTTGGCGGTTGACCGCAACGGTAGATCCTCTTTTGAACCCTTCAACCGGGAAGCTCTCCGGGCGGTAAGAAGGGCTGCGGGCCGATTCCCCCAATTTCCGGAAAGCCTGTCCGGAGAAGAACGGACCTTCCGTCTGCCAATCATATTTTCTCTCCGCTGAGAAGTTTGTCGCCGCTCATCTTCAGTGGACCCCCATCCTACCCTGTCAACGCTATAAACTGGGAGAGAGCCGCTAATGGGGGAAGCTCTCCCGAGTCAGGTTTGGTCAACCGCTCGGAAGCAGAACAACCCTGAGGAATATCATCTAACAGGGGAATTGGTGAGGGTAACGAGATGAAGGGAGTATGGATCTGAATCTGAACCTCAACCCCGAGAAAAGGGGTAATCTCTGGGGGAGGGGACGACCAAGCAATCTGTATATTTTGTGATGAAATTGATTTGTCGCTGCGCTTCTCGCAATGATGTTGGACATCCTATTTAATTGCGAAGTGTCTCATCTGGAGACCTCCAAGGACGTCGCTTTCAGGACTGTGTGTCGGGAGCGATCTCAGATGTGGATAGCCTGTCCCGCCCCGGCGGCGGCGGCTTCGGCGATGGCTTCCGAGAGTGTGGGGTGGCCGTGGATGTTGGCGGCGACATCTTTCAGGGTCAGCCCGGATCTCTGGGCCAGGGTCAGTTCGCCGAGGAGTTCGGTGACCTCGGGTCCGGCCAGGCTGGCACCGAGAATCTTTCCGGTCTTGGCCTCGGCGATGATTTTGACGAAGCCTTCCCGTTCACCCATTCCCCGGGCCTTACCGTTGGCCAGAAAGGGGAATCGCCCGATCGCGGTCTCGAAGCCGGCCGTGATGGCGTCTTTCTCGGTCAGGCCGAAGGAGGCGACCTGGGGGCGGGAGTAAACCCCGCGGGGGATCATCCGGTAGTCGAGCGGTTGGGGGGTTTTTCCGGCGGCCGATTCGGCGGCGGCGAGACCCATCGCGGTGGCGGCGTGGGCCAGCATCAGCTTCCCGGTTACGTCGCCAGCGGCGAATACCCCGGGGACGGAGGTCTCCATCCGGTCATCGACCTCGATGAAGCCGCCTTTGCCGGTCCGGGCTATTCCCAGGTCATCCAACCCCATCCCTTCCGTGTTGGGTTGGAATCCGGCCGCCACCAGAAGCCGGTCGGCCGCCAGCTCCCGTTCCCCCTTCGGGGTGGCAAGAGTGAGCTGGACCCCTGAAGTTGTCCGTTCCGCCCGCTTTACCTGGCTGGAAGTATGGACAGTAACCCCCTCCCTTTTCAGGGAACGGGCTATTACGGTGGAGACTTCCGGATCCTCGCCGGAGAGGATCCGGTCGAGGATCTCGACGATCTTTACTTCGACGCCGTAACTTCTCCAGATAGTGGCGAACTCAACCCCGACCGGTCCGCCGCCGATGATGACCGCCCGTTTCGGGAGGGTGGGGGAGAGGATGGCCTCGGTATAGCTGATGATCTTCTCTTTATCGGTCTGCAAACCGGGGAGGGAGCGGGGGCGGGCGCCGGAGGCGATGATGATTTTCTCTGTCTCCAGAAAAAGTGGTTCTCCCGCCTCCGTCTCGACCCGGACTCGCCGGGGCGATTCCAGGATCGCCCGGCCGCGGTAGATCTCGGCTCCGCTCTTCTCCAGCAAAAGGTTGACCCCCTTGACCAACCGCTCGGAGACCTGGCGGCTCCGCCGGAAGGCGGCTCCGTAATCCAGGGTCAGGTTGTCGAAAGCGAGGCCGAACTCCTTTGCCCGCCGGGAGACGATCGCGGCCAGTTCGGCGTTGCGCAAAAGGGCCTTGGTCGGGATACAGCCGACATTGAGACAGACCCCGCCCAGGGATTCCTGCTCGATAATCGCCGTCTTCAACTTGAGTTGTCCCGCCCGGATGGCCGCCGGATAGCCGCCCGGTCCGGCCCCGATCACGATCAGGTCGTAGGATGGTTTCATCGTTCTTCTGTCTCCGTGTTTTTAGACACTCGTCCCTCGGTCTCCGCTTCCTCGCTCGAGCGCGCCAGTTCATCCGGGATAGCTTTTCTTACCTTCGCCCCCAGTTGTTTGAGTTCTTCCACCCGGCTGATCAGGTTGCCCCGCCCCTCGCCCAATCGCTTGAGCGCCCGGTCGAAGGTCTCTGAGGTCCCGGCCAGCCGGCGCTTCGCCTCGAGCATTGTTTCAGCGATCCGGGCCACCTGGTCATAGAGTCTCCCCGCCCGATCGGCGATTTCGGCGGCGTTGCGGTTCTCGTTTTCTCTCCGCCAGATCTGGGTGATCAGTTTCAGGGTGATCATCAAGGTGGACGGACCGGTGACCACTACCCCGGTTCGGGCCAGGTCATAGAAGAAGTTCCGGTCGGCTCCGACGGCGGCCCCGTAGGCCGACTCCAGGGGGACGCACATTACCACGAAGTCGAGGGTCCGGTTCCCGAGCAGGGAACTGTAGTCTTTCTGTTGGAGCTCGTCGATGTGGGCCCGGACCGACTTCAGGTGGTCGGCGAGGTGGAGTTGGCGCTCTTCGGGGTTTTCATCGGACCAGAACCGTTCGAAGGCGGTCAGGGAGACCTTGGAGTCAACGATTACCGCTTTCTCTCCGGGGAGGTAAACCACGAAGTCGGGTCGCATCAGGCTGCCGTCATCGTCCCGGAGGGCGGGTTGGGAGTCATACTCTCGCCCCCTGACCAACCCGGAGGCCTCGAAGATCCGCTCGACAATCAGCTCTCCCCAGTCGCCCTGGGCCTTGGCATCGCCCTTGATTGCCCGGGCCAGGTTGTTGGCATCTTCGCTGACCTGGTTGCTGATATCGGTCAGGTGGCGGACCTGCTCCAGTACCTTTGCCGACCGGTCGGTATCGTCCCGATGAATTTCGTCAACCCGGTTACGGAAAGATGTCAGCTGTTCCTTGAAGGGTTGCAGGAGGTCGGAGAGCCGCTCCCGGTTCTGTTCGGTCAGAACCCGGCCCCGGTCCTCAAAGATCCGGTGGGCAAGGTTTTCAAATTCCTGCTTCAGGCGTTCCTCGGCGTCCTCGAAAAGAGAGATCTTTTCGGCATTGGCCGCTTTTTCATTCTCCAGGATGATCTCCAGACGGGCCTTTTCCACCCGGATCTTCTCCAGTTCCCCGGTCTTTCTTTCCAGACTGGTGGAGAGGATAACCAGGAGGCCAATCGCGGCCAGGAGGGCCGCGGCCAGAATGATCAGGATTATCTCCATCACTCCCTGCCGCCGTCAGCCGGAGTCTCCGGTTCGGTTTTGAGGGTTTGGGGGGCTCGATATTCCACTTGGACGGTCAGATTAGGTTTCACCCCGGCCAGGGCGGGGAGGAGATGATTGAGGACTTGCTCGGCAGTCATCCGGAAGGTCCGTCCGCGGGCCGAGACTTTCAACCATCCGTTCTCATCCCGGAAGTAGCGCTCGGTAAAATTGTCCGTCCCGATGTGGATCAGGTAGCTGTCGTTGGTTAGTTTCATTGTAAATTCTCAGGTTAGTCAGGTTGAAGACTGAAAACTCAAGGACCTGCCTGCTGAGGTAATTCGGTTGAAGGTTGCCGGCTGAAGGGCCAGCTGATCGCGCGTAAATATTCCGGGAATGTCTTCAACCCAAATTGAGCGATTCTATGCGGCGAACTGCACCAATCTTTTGAGTCCGAACGGATATTGAAAATCCTCGCCATATCTCCTGGATATGGCTGCGGTTTTCGCAACCCGTCGGCCGGCAAAATCTTAGCACGTTTCATCCGCAATAATCGCTCAACTTAGGTTCAACCTTCAGTCTATCCGCCTGAGCAACTCCTCCATATCTAAAAGTCCGAGCCTCCGACTTGTTGGGGGTGGCTGAGATTGGCTCTTTCCCGGAAACTTTTCCACTCCGACCATTGTTCCCGGGCCCGGTGAGAGCTGCGGACAAAAGGGCCGGAGCGGACGCTTTGAAAGCCTCGGTCCAGAGCCTTCCGACGATATTCCTCGAATATCTCCTCCGGGCGCGGCCGGACCAGGGGAAGGTGCCGGGCGGTGGGGGGGAGGTAGTGGCCGATCGTCAGCATCCTCGCCCCGGCCAGGTAGATGTCATCAATCAGTTCCTCGATCTCTCCATCGGTCTCGCCCAGACCAACCATAAAGCCGGACTTGACCGGGAGGGATCCGTCCTCAGCTGCTCGGGCTAAAACTTTCAGGCTTCGTTGGTAGTCGCTGTCTCTGCGGGCCTGAGGGTAGAGGCGGGCGACGGTCTCCAGGTTGTGTCCGAGGACATCGGGTCTCGCTTTCAGGACAGTCTCCAGGGCGGTGGGTTCGCCCTGGAAGTCGGGGATCAGGATCTCCACACCGGCTTCCGGGAGAGTCTCTCTCACTTTCCGGATAATCCGAGCCAGCTGGCCGGCTCCGCCATCTTCGAGGTCGTCCCGGGTGACCGAGGTGATGACCACAAAATTCAGCTTCAGTTCCCGGGCGGCTTGGGCGATCTTCTCCGGTTCTTCCGGGTCGAGGGGGAGAGGGCTGCCTCGCTTGACCCCGCAGAAGCGGCAGGAGCGGGTACAGATCTCCCCCATCGCCATAAAGGTCAGTTCCCCCGCCGAGAAACACTCGGAGATGTTGGGGCAGAGGGCCTGTTCGCAGACGGTGGCCACACCTAGAGAGCGGAGGCGTTGTTTCAACCGAAAGGTCTCCCCGCCGAAGCGGACTTTCTTTAAAAGATAGGGAGGGCAGCGCATAATTGGTGTCGTTAAATTGGCTAAAAATGAATTTTACATCTTCGGAACAGCGACTATAATCAAAATCTTTGCCGATGACTCAGGTTTTCTGCCCAAGCAGGGCCATCCGGGATCAGCCGTAAGATGCCGGCTATAGTAGCACAGGGCTTTCTTCCACAGACAGGAATGTCTCGGCTATCTTCTTATCGTCTGGACTGGAGTCAGTTCGAGGTCCGAAATTCAGGCTATATATTTATCCAATCATAACATAGACTGGAAACGTGGAGAAAGCGGCAAAACAGATTATGACGAAACCGGCGGAACAAACCATCACCGAGAAAGAGACAGAATCAGCGGCAGCGGGTTTTTTCTCCGAAGGGGGACGGCTCTCGGCGACCCATCCCCGCTACGACCATCGGCCCGAGCAGGAGGCGATGGCGGCAGCGGTCCAGGAGGCGATTGCAGACCAGGCGACCTTGCTGGTGGAGGCCGGGACCGGTGTGGGGAAGAGTCTGGCCTATCTCTACCCCTTCGTCGCCGGGGGAAGGGCTAATGGCAAGGTGGCGGTCTCCACCGGGACCAAGACCCTCCAGACCCAGCTGATTGAGAACGATATCCCCTTTCTTTCCCGCGTCTTAAAGACTCCCATCCGGGCCGAACTCTGCCTGGGGGCGGCCAACTATCTCTGCCTCTACCGGATGAGTAAGGCTTCCGAGCGGGGGACTTTCACCAGTCAGGCGGCGGCGAAACAGTTCCAGCAGATCGAAGAGTGGTCGCTGGATACCCCCACCGGGGTCCGGCTGGATCTTGATTTTATGCCGCGATCCGATGTCTGGGCGTCGGTTGCGGTGGAGCACGACTTTTGCCTGAGACAGAACTGTCCCTGCTTCGGGGAATGTTTTTATTTTAAGGCCCGGGCCCGGCGGGAGCAGGCCGATATCCTGGTGATGAATCATCACCTCTTCTTTGCCAACCTCGGGGCCGGCGGGGGGATCCTTCCCCGCTTCCAGGCAGTGGTCTTTGACGAAGCCCATCAGATCGAGGAGATCGCTACCGAGTTTATGGGGTATGAGGTCTCCAATTACCGTATCCCCAACCTGCTTGGTTACCTCTACAGTCTTCGTTCCGGGAAGGGATTCATCCCTTCGCGGATCAAGGACGAGGCCCAACGGGAGAAGTGGCGGGAGTTAATTGAGAGACTGGGTGGTATCAACCGGGAGTTTTTCTCCGGTTTGGAGGAGAAATGGCCCGATGCTTTCCGGACCGTCCGGATGAAAGATCCGGGCTTCGCCGAGGATATCCTCTCTGGACCCTTAGGCGAGTTGGGGGAACGGTTGGAGCAGATGAAGGATACGATCACTGACGAGGAGGGTCAGACCGAGATCAAAACCTATCTCTGCCGGGTCCAGGCGATCCAGGAGGAACTCTCGGCGATCGTGAATATGGAGAACCGGGAGTATGTTTACTGGTACAGCCGTTCCAACCCCGGACCCCGGATCCGGCAGACTTTGCAGATGGCCCCGATCGAGGTCGGGGAATACCTGAACAAATCCCTCTGGGAGAAGTACGGTCCGATTATCCTCACCTCGGCCACTCTGAGCGTGGGGGGGGAATTCGGTTATCTGAAGAAGCGGCTGGGGATTACGGAGTGTCGGGAACTGATCCTCACCTCCCCCTTCGACTATGGTAATCGGGTAATGATCTACACCGATGGGGGGATCCCTGACCCCGGGCGGGAGCAGGAGGAATACGAGGAGAGAGTGATCCAGGATACCGGCCGGCTGATCATTCTCTCCGGGGGCGGGGTCTTCGCCCTTTTTACCAGCTACCGGATGCTGGAGAAGGCCTATCAGAGGCTGGCCGGTCCGCTGGCCGAGTATGGTTGTCTGAAGCAGGGAGATATGGAACGCTACCAGCTTTTAGAGGAGTTTCGCTCCTCTCCGAGTTCGGTGCTTTTCGGGACAACCAGTTTTTGGCAGGGGATAGATGTCCCCGGTGATTCCTTAAGATGTGTGGTTATCACCAAGCTCCCCTTTGCCGTCCCCGACGATCCGGTGACCGAGGCTCGGATCAATTTCATCCGGGAGTCAGGTGGCGCCCCCTTCCGGGAGTACCAGGTACCCCGGGCGGCGATTATGCTCCGGCAGGGTTTCGGCCGGCTGATGCGCCATCGGGATGATTACGGGATTGTGGCGATCCTTGATCCCCGATTGCGGACCCGCTCCTACGGGAAGACCTTTTTCGCCTCCCTCCCCTCCTGCCCGGTGACTTTCCGGTTGGCCGAACTCGATGCTTTTTTGAAACAGTTTCGGGAAGCAGAAGGTGAGGAGGTGGTCGGAGAGATCTCCGATACTCCACTAAAGAAGGAACCGTTGGGATGATACTGACAAAAATTTTATGAAAAAGAATGAAACCAGGGAGACCACTGAGAAAATTCAGGATCAAGTTTTCCAGCTTTCTCTGTGAACTCTAAAAACCAAAGTTCTGATGAGAAATGAGCGGATTATCTATCCGCATTGAGAAATAACTAAAAATTCATATCTTGCGCCATCGAAGCGCATAAGAGTTGAGGACCGGGGTTATGGGGAAGTGGCTACGAGCAAGCATCAGCCGATGAATTCGACTGAAGAAAGATTGTTTTTCGCGGCAAAAGAGTAGCAATTTGAAATAGAAGGGGGAAGAAAGAAGTCGGGCCTCACCGCTTAGATTATTCCGCAGAAGGTGAAGCGGCAGTGCAAATATAGGCGGTTGAAAGTAGGCCCGGGATATTCGCAGCGCAATTATTGACGTATTTAAATGCTGCCGGCAAGAAAGTCGGATTAATCATTAACTTTAACCTAAATTGAGCGATTCTATGCGGCG
>CAYXKT010000078.1:0-13061 GCA_964465735.1 uncultured bacterium | reverse complement strand
TTAGGTGTTAGTGATCCGGAAAAATGAGTAAAAATGAAC
Source organism: uncultured bacterium (assembly GCA_964465735.1). Lineage (GTDB taxonomy): Bacteria > Auribacterota > Erginobacteria > Erginobacterales > Erginobacteraceae > Erginobacter. The sequence continues at coordinate 13,022 of CAYXKT010000078.1, read as the reverse complement.
AATTAGTCATTGTCTTTGCTGGGAATATTTACCAGGCCGGCTTGACGCAAAATATCTTGGAAATATCTGGGATTGATTCTTTTTTAAAGGACGAAGTAATTGGAACAATCGCACCCTGGTACGCGGCGGCTGGAGGAGCGGGCGCTGTTAAAGTGGAAGTAGCTGAATCTGATGTAGATAGAGCCAGGGCTGTGATAAAGGAAATGTCGTCAAAAGAAGGGCTGGAGGAGATAAATAAATCTGTTATAGAGCCCTGGATATGCCCAAATTGTGGAGAGAAAATTGAGGCCCAGTTTAATGACTGCTGGAGTTGTCAAACCACGCGTCCGGAAAGATAACATTCCGCTAATAAACAATCGGCCCTTAACCAGTTTCTTCGGCAGACCGGAAAGGCTGATGTTACTGTTGAGCGTTTTTAGCTTGGCCGGAGTTTTTCCAAGGTCCCAAATGATTTTTCGTCGGTCTTGAGGCTTTCGGGCTTGCCCTGTCTTCTCCAACCTGGTCCGGGGGGGGAACTATGATCGCCGGTTTCGCCGTTGCGGTTTTTGGGGCTTTCATCCTCTTTGCGGACTGCTAATTCGCTCTTTTTGTTTTGCCGGCCGTGATTGACCTGCTATATTCGACTGAAGCCTAAAGAAGATAGTGCTGATCTGGAGTCGGCCGCGATTTTTTCGCTATTGTCGGAGAGGAATATCTTGAAAAATGTGGGGATGACAATTGTCGTTTTTCTCTTCCTCTTCTCCGCCTGCCCGGGCCTCTGGGCCGGGGGGGAAGGCTCTATCAGGGTCCTGGTTTATTTCCCGGGCGGTCCGGAGGAATCCCGGGTGGCGCCTTACCTCGAGCAGTTGGCCGGTGTGATCGCTGAAGAGATGAAGGCACCCCCGTCCCTACTTTCCGGCCGCTACTTTTCCCGGGGCGAGCCTGCTTTCAGCTTTCTTCGGGATAACCCGGATTGCTTTATTATCTCCTCTGCCGGCTTCTTTCTCTCCCGGCAGGAAGAGCTGAAACTGGTCCCGCTGGCCGCTATTGAGATGGAGGGCGGGGGAGAGGACCGGTACCACCTGATTGCCCGGAAGGGGTGGGAGGGTGGACTGGAGGCGATGAAGGGGAAGGTGGTCAGTGGGAATACCCTTTACGACGACCCGGTATTTTTGCGGACGCTGGTCTTCGATAACCGGCTTGATCCGGAAGGTGACCTGGTTCTGGAGCCGACCACCCGGCCGCTGTCGGCGATTCGGCGATTGGACCGGGGTGAGATTGAGGGGGTGCTCCTCGACGATATCCAGTATCAGAGCCTTTGCTCCCTCCCCCTCTTCGCGCAGGTGGATGTGATCTATCGCTCGCCCCCGCTCCCGGAGGTTGGCCTGATGATGGTTGACACCCCTCTCACCCGCCAATGGCGGGAAAAGTTTCTCGCCGCCCTGACCACTCTGGGGGAGACGGAAGCGGGGGGCGGAGCTTTTACTTCTTTCGGACTTAAAGGCTTCCGTCCGATTGATCCCGCTTCGCTGCAGGGGGCGATCGAGAAATACCAGCAGGGAGCCTCGAAGGTAGCGCAATGATCCAAAGGGTGGAGAGTTCGGGGTGAGGCAGTGGGAGGTGAAGACCGTTTGTTGGGGAGTGGGGAGTCTGTTGATCCTGAGCGCCGCCGTCGGTTGCGCCCGGATCCCGGTTCTGGGCCCCCCGGTTATTCTCCCTGAAGAGGTCGAGGAGTTAGTCCCTTTAGGGGATCGGGAGGAACAATTAAAAGCGGCGGCGGTTTATCTTGATTATTCCGTTTCCCGAGGAGAACAGCTCTCCGCTTTCAGTCTGCTTCAGCGCCTTTACGGGGAAGATCCGACTGATCGGGCGGCGGCGCTCCTGCTGGCTCGTTCAGCTTCCCTTCTTTCCGGACTCCTCGACGATCCGGAAGTTAAATACGGGGTGATCCGGAAAGGTTTCGAGGCCGCCGCCGCCGCCGGGGGAGAGATAGAGGAGGGGGAAGCCGCTTATTACTATGGGATCCATCTGGGAATGTTGATTGAAGAGAAGGGGTTAACCGCGGCCGGGGAAGTCGGCCGGTTCGAGGCGTCGCTGCACCGGGCGCTCAAACAACCCCGGACCGATCGGGGCGGGCCGCTCCGGGCTCTGGGGATGCTCTACCTGCAGGCGCCGGCTTGGCCGCTGAGTGTCGGAGACTTGGAAGCGGCGTTGGATTATCTGGAACGGGCGGCTACCGGATACCCGGATTATCCGGAGAATCACCTCTTTTTTGCCCGCGCCCTGGTCGAGGCCGGGCGGAAGGCAGAAGCGCGTGAAAGACTGAAGTCGGCGAAGAGGGCGTTGGCCGAAGGGGAGTGGGGAGATTACGATCCCCGGTGGCAAGGGGAGATGGAAAAATTTGAGGAGGGACTGAAATGAAAATCGGCCGTCTAACCCGGGGGCTGCTTTTTCTCCCGGCGATGATATTTCTCTGTTCCTGTGCCGAGCCGCTTTCTCCTCGGATCGAAGATGATCGAGCCGCCGCCCGGGAGGAGATGACCGCTCTGCTCAGACGGCGCCGGATCCGGGATGAAGCTCTTCTGGAGGCGATGCGGAATATCCCCCGGCATCTTTTTATCCCTGAAGATTATCGGGATACTTATGACTCATACGGCGACCATCCCGGTCCGATCGGGTACGGTCAGACGATCTCCCAGCCCTATATTGTTGCTTATATGACGGAGAAACTCGCGGTCCGGCCGGGGGAGAAGGTCCTGGAGATCGGGACCGGCTCCGGATACCAGGCCGCGGTACTGGCGGCGCTGGGCGCCGAGGTGTACACGATCGAGATTGTCCCCGAATTAGCCGAGCACGCCCGGAAAGTTTTAAGTGAACAGGGGTTTGGTGATGTCCGCGTTCTGGCCGGGGACGGTTACCTGGGTTGGCCGGAACCGATCCTCTTTGACGCCGTGATCGTGACCTGTGCCCCCGACAAAATCCCCGAGGCTTTGGTTGCTCAACTCAAAGAGGGGGGCCGGATGATTCTCCCGCTGGGAACCTGGTCACAGCGGCTGGTGATCTGCCGCAAGCGGGGGGAGAAGATCGAGATTGAGGAGGATCTCCCGGTCCGTTTTGTCCCGATGGTCCGGAGAGATGATTAACCTCGATAGGTACTCGAAAAGTATTCTCAAAGAATGATCCCGGCGAAAGCGTATTGAATGTATTCTGGAATAAAGCCAGCCGGAAAATTTGACCGAACGTTCCCCACTCTAAGGAGGGTTTCCGATGCAGTTGAAGGTTACGATGAGGGAGAAATCACTCGGGGTTTTTCATCTGATCCCGGTCGGTTCGATCGATAGCGTCACCGCCCCGATTCTGGAGGGTGAAGTCAACCGGGCCCTGGCCGCCTCCCCCCGGATGCTGGTCTTTGAGATGGCTGGGGTTGACTACATCAGCAGTATGGGGGTGAGGGTGGTGATCAAAACCAAGAAAGAATTGGCTCGGCGGGGAGCACGGTTCGCGATGGTCGAGGTCACGCCGTCAGTGGAGCGGGTCTTCGAGATCATCAACGCCTTGCCCCGGGAGGAGATCTTTCGCTCGGTGGAAGAACTCGACGATTACCTGACCGCTATGCAGGAAAAGGTCCGTCGAGGCGAGGAGTAACCGTTGTTCGGTTCTGTCTGTGCCGGGGCGGTAATCTCCAAACCGTCCGACCGGCCTGGTTCGTCCGATCCGGCCCGCTACCCCGGCGCCGGAACTTTTTTCGAGCAGAGTGGAGAATGCTGAATTATGACATCGATAACTTTTCTCGGCGCGGCCCGCTCAGTGACCGGATCCCGCTTCCTGGTCCAGGCTGACAGCGGCAACTTTCTGGTTGACTGCGGTCTCTTTCAGGAGCGGGAGCTCCGCCGCCACAACTGGGAAGATTTCCCCTTTCCCCCCCGGCGGATTGACGCCGTCATCCTCACTCACGCTCACCTCGATCACTGCGGCTACCTCCCCAAGCTGGTCCGGGAAGGGTTCTCCGGACCGATCTACTGTACCCCCCCGACCGCCGAGGTGGCCCGGATCGCCCTGCTCGACTCGGCCAAGATCCAGGTGGAAGACGTTGCTTACAAGAAACGCCGCCACCAGAAGGAAGGGCGGAAAGGCCCCCACCCCTATATCCCTCTCTACACAGTAGCCGACGCTGAAGCGGTCTTTCCCCTCTTTGTCACCGTTCCCTACCGAAAAGAGGTCAGGATTTCTCCCCGGGCTACCCTGGTCTTCCGTGACGCCGGGCATATCATCGGTTCCGCCCTGGTTGAGCTGGAGATAGAAGAGGAGTCGGTCGGGCAGAGTCTTCTCTTCACCGGGGATTTAGGGCGAAAACTCAATCCCGTGTTGAACAGCCCCGAACGAGTGGAAGGGATGGACTACCTCTTTATTGAATCGACATATGGCGACCGGCTCCACGAGAGTCATCGGGAAGCCATCGAGAAATTTCAGCGGGTGATCGTGGAGACCGTCAAGCGAGGGGGAAATGTCGTTATCCCCACTTTCGCCATCGAACGGGCTCAGGAACTGCTTTACTCAATCAAGCTCTTCCTTCAGGAGAAGAAGATCCCCGACCTCGATTGTTTTATCGACAGCCCGATGGCGATCAATATCACCGAGGTCTATAATTCCTATCCGGATTATCTCAACGGCGGCAACCTGGATCGGCTCTCCGGAGGTGGGATACCTTTTGCCTTTCCCCGGTTGAAAATGACCCGAGATACCAGGGATTCGATCGCCATCAACAGCCACAGCGGGCCGGCGATTATAATGGCCGGTTCAGGGATGTGTACCGGGGGCAGGATCAAGCATCATCTGGTCCAGAATATCTCCCGGCCCGAGTCCACCATCCTCTTTGTCGGTTACCAGGCTCGGGGAACCCTGGGTCGGGTCCTGATAAAACGACCCCAAGAGGCTCGGATTCTGGGGCGGGCCCGCCCGGTTCGGGCCCGGATCGAGCAGATCAGCGGCTTCTCCGGTCACGCCGACCGCGACGGGATTATCGGTTGGATGGAGAAGATTGTCCAACCCCCAAAGCAGGTCTTTGTCGTCCACGGCGAGGAGGAGTCATCCCTGGCCCTGGCCGAGACCATCAGGTCCCGCTTCGGCTGGGATACCGTTGTCCCCGAATACCGGCAAACTCATATTTTATAAAATCGGTAATACCGGTTTTGTGAAATAAGGAATTATTGCCTGCTTATGGATGCCTTTTCTGAAATTGTCCTGGCCTCCCGGTCTCCCCGGCGTCACGATCTGCTCCGGTCGGCCGGGGTTCCCTTTATCTGCCGCCCGGTAATGGCCGACGAGGTTGAGTGGGCCGGTGGTCCCGACCAAACCGCCACTGTCAACTCGGAGATGAAAGCGGTCGCGGCCCGCCGGCTTTACCCGGATAGAGTGATTGTCGCCGCCGATACCGTAGTCTTTCTCGATCGCCTCCTAAGCAAGCCGGCCGATTTAAATGACGCCCGCCGGATGCTGCGGTTACTCTCCGGCCGCACTCATACCGTTCACACCGCGGTCACTGTTGTGGTCCCTTCCCGGGCGGAAAGCGAGACCCGGGTCGCGGTCTCCCGAGCGGCTATGAGAGAGTTCAGTCGGGCGACGATCGAGGAATATCTGGGCCTGGTTGATCCGCTGGACAAGGCCGGCGGGTACGGGATCCAGGATTATGGGGAGTTGCTGATCCGAGGGATCGAGGGTTCTCTGACCAATATCATCGGACTCCCGCTGGAACTGCTGGCGGAACTGTTTACTCTCTTTTCGGAGACCGAGGTCTATTCGGCGCGTTTATGGGCTTTAGCTGAGCGGCTGGCGGCAGCCTGGCCGCCGGTGGTGATTGGGGATAAGGGGGAGCATAAAGACGCGTCTTGATATATTTAGTTCCTGAACGGAAATCTCAAATTGCCTGGGAATTGTCATTGCGAGGAACAAGGTGAGAAAATTCAGGGAGTGGATATGGGGAAGACCGTTGGCAGGGAATCCCGTTTGCAGACCGGTATAACTGTCTCTCCGGCCGGTGGGGGGTCGATGTCTTTTGAAGATCCGGTTTCCGGCGGATCAGTCGGCCCGCGAATTGTTCGTATAGGCAATCGGCTGGCCGGTGGAGGAGATGACCTCCCGCCAGAGTTCTCCTTCCGGATCGACTTGTTTTCGTCGGGAGATGGCCAGGGGAAGGGGGACGTGCGTGAAGTAGTTGTGCCAGTAACCGATTAGAAGGTCGGTCTTCCCGGCCATCCCGGCATCGACCGCCCGCCGGCCGAGAGAGGAGGCGAACATTGAGTCCTCAGCGTTGGCGGGGACAGACCGGAGCATATAACTGGGGTCGATATACTTGAGGTCGATGGGGATGTTTTTTCCCTGGAAGTGCTCGATGATCCGGTTCTTGAGGAAGAAGCCGATATCCCCCAGGCGGATATTGCCGGAGGCATCATAGGTGGCGGCTTGCTCCTCGTTCTTCATTATATCCTGTCCGGCCCCTTCGGCGACCACGATCACCGCGTGATTTCGCCGGCTGAGCCGCTCTTCTAGCAGTGGGAGCAGGCCGTTTTCCCCCTTTAGGCGGAAGGGGATCTCCGGGATCAGGCAGAAGTTGACATCGTTGGAAGCCAGGGTAGTGAAGGTGGCGATGAACCCCGACTGTCGGCCCATTAGTTTCACCAGACCGACCACGTTATGGGCGCTGACCGCTTCAGTGTGGGCGCCGCGCACCGCCTCCCGGGCGATGGTGACGGCAGTATCGATCCCGAAGGTTCGGGAGACATAGCTGATGTCATTGTCAATCGTCTTCGGGACCCCGACTACGGCGATCTTCAGTCCCCGGCGCTCAATGGCCTGGAAGATGGCGTGGTTCCCTTTCTGGGTTCCGTCTCCTCCGAGGCTGAAGAGAAGGTTGATCCCAGAGTGCTCTAAGGAATCGACCATTACCTCCGGATCCACCGCTCCCCGCGAAGTTCCCAGTACGGATCCGCCCTGGAGATGGATATCCTTTACCTGGTTCGGGGTGAGTTCGACCGGTTTGAACTCCGTATCGGGGTCAAGACCTTGCTGACCGTAGCGGATTCCGAGGATCCTTCTCACCCCGTACTTGTAGTGAAGCTGCATCACGATCGCCCGGATGGCATCGTTGAGTCCCGGGCAGAGTCCGCCGCAGGTCATAATCCCGGCGGTTACCTCCGAGGGGCGAAAGTGGATCATCCTCCGGGGCCCGGCAACCTCGAAGGCCAGGTCCCGAAACTTGTCCACGGTCTCGGAGGTGATGGCGTAGGGGATGGTTACGTCGTCGGCAATGAAGTTGACAATTCCATCTCCGCGGACGGTGGAGAATTCGATAGGAGAGATGACCTGGTCCTTCCCCAGAGTTTTGATGGCAAAATCTTCAGCTTTTAGCATAGCGCACCTCAGATAGAAGGTTAATGGGTGTCGGAACGAAAACCCCGGAAATCAGGCCATTGGGGGGGGACGAGGAAGGAATCTGTTTAGTCTGTGCTGAGATTGCTCCGTCATACCGTTCCCCGCAATGACAGATGCAATGTAGTTGGAGGTTTTTGTTCAGTCACTAATTAGTCCCTGCGGAGAGGAAACAATTCACTAACTATACCAGAGTTCGATCAGCCCGGCCAATATATTTACAAGGTGACGAGGTGATCTTCAGTCTGGTGGGTAGGGACCGGGGACGGTGGGGATAATTATTTACCCTCGATCGAAAATATGCTAAATTCAACTTTGAAATCATAATTCCAGTTTTACGGGAGGTGGGAGATATGTATGAGAGTGGAAAAATTATTCTTTGTCGGTTGCCTCACGGCGGAGATCTCTTAGAAGAGATCTCCGAACTGGCCCGCCGGGAGGGGATCAAGACCGGGACGGTCACGGCCATTGGAGCGGTGAAGCGGGCGCGGATCGGTTATTACGATCAGGCCGGCCGCCGGTATCGGGAATGGGACCTGGAAGAACCCCTGGAAATCTGTTCTTGCCAGGGAAATATCTCGCTGAAGACCGGAGAGGTCTCGGTCCACGTCCACATCATTCTGGCCGATTCCGAGGGTAAGACCGCGGGAGGCCATCTCTGCCCGGGGACGGTAATTTTCGCCGCTGAATGCCGGATCGAGGAACTGCGCGGACCGGAACTGCAGCGTGAGTACGATGAAAAAACCGGACTCTCTCTCTGGAAAAACCTGGACTGATGAAATTACAGGTCAAGACCAAGCTTGCCAATGAGCAGGGTGAGAGTTTTATGGGAGAGGGGATTTTGGAACTGCTCCGGCGGATCGATCAGGTCGACTCGATCCACCAGGCGGCGGCCGAGATGGGCCTCTCTTACGCCAAGGCCCTGAAGATTCTCAATCGGTTGGAAGAGAATCTGGAGGGCCGGGTCCTTGAGCGGTCGCGAGGGGGGCGGGAGCGGGGCGGAGCTCGGCTGACCCCGTTGGGGAAGATCTTTATCCGGGAATACCAGTCCCTCCAGGATCGGATTGCCCGTTACGGGGACGCACGATATCCGCTTTTCCTCCGGCGGGTCAAGGCCGGACGGGGAGGGTAACCGGCCCCTGGCCGGTTGGATGGCCGACCGGATATTACGAGGTGATCTCGATGACGGGTTCGGGAAAATGGAAGGATGATGATGCTCTGTGCCGCTGGCTGCGGGTCTCCCGGGCCAATTTTCTCCCGGTCAGCCTCCTCCCTTTTTGCCTGGGGACCGCCTGGGCTTTCTCCCGGGGCTATCGCGATGTATTAATCTCCCTGCTCGGCCTGGTCGGGGCCGGGGTGGTCCACCTCGCCGCCAACCTCTTCAACGAGTACTGGGATTACCGCTACCAGGCCGACCGGTCGGCCGGGGAGCGCTCGCCCCATTACGGCGGTTCGGGGGCGATCCAGGAAGGGGTGGTCGCTCCCCGGGCGGTCCTGACCGCGGCCTGGACCTGCCTGGCCGCCGCCCTGGCGGCGGGGGCCGGCCTGGCCCGACTGGAGAACAATCTCCTGATTCTGGTTCTGACGGCGGCCGGCGGGGCGATCGCCTGGGGTTATACCGCGCCGCCGCTGCGGTTGGTTTACCGGGGCGGGGGAGAAGCCGCCCTCTGGCTGGCCTTCGGCCCCCTCCTGACTTCGGGTGGATATCTCCTGGCGGCCGGTTCCCTCTCCGGGCCGGTCCTCCTCCTCTCCCTCGGCCCTGGGTTTATGATGGCGGCGCTGTTGACGGCCAACGAATTCGGGGATACCGGTGACGACGCCCGGGCCGGGAAGAGGAACCTGGTGGTCCGGGCCGGACCGGGCCGGGGACTGGTCCTGGTCATACTCTTTCTTATTCTCTCCTACTCGGTCCCCTCGATAGGGGTTCTGGCCGGGGTATTCCCGGTTTCTTCCCTGTTGGTGTTTCTCAGCCTTCCCCTGGCGATGGCGATGGCTTACGCCCTCGGGCGGGGAGTGCGGAGGGAGGGGAGTTTTGCCGGCTCCAGCCGGCTGATGATCCTGACCTACAATCTCTACCATCTCTTCTTGATCGCGGGGATAACTATTCTTTGAAGGGAAGACCGGGAAAAACTGAACGGTCGGCGCTGGACCGGGAGATCGCCGCGGCCCTCCGGCCGCCCTATCCCTTCTTGGAGCCGTTCCGCCGCGGGGTCCCCGCCGATGGCGGCAAGCGGCGGCGGGGAGAACTGATCCTCCGCCTGGGCCGGCTCTTCGGGGCCCCCCGGAAGCGGGTGACTGCGGCCGCCGCGGCGGTGGAGATCATCCACCTCGCCACCCTGATCCACGATGATGTGGTGGACGGGGCCGAACTCCGCCGGAACCGTCCTGCCTTGAACCATCTCCAGGGGACCGCCCCCGCCCTGCTTTACGGCGATCTGCTCTTCAGCCGGGGGATCGCGGTGGTCAACCGCCTCCGGTCGGCGGAACTGACCGACCTCCTGCTCACTACCGTCTCCGAGATTTGCGCCGGGGAGATCCTGGAGACCCGGGGACGGGGGACATTCGCCTGGGAGGAAGAGACCTACCTGGAGATCATCGGGCTGAAGACGGCCTCACTCTTCGAGTACTGCTCCCGGGCGCCGGCGATCCTGGCGGGATTTCCTCCTCCTCGGCTCCGGGTCCTGAAGCGGTTTGGCCGGAACCTCGGCCTGGCCTTCCAGATTTTCGACGACTGCCTCGATTTCTCCTCCGGCCCCGCCCGGCCGGGGAAGAATCCGCTGGCCGACCTTCGCAACGGAGTCCCCAATCTCCCCCTGCTTTACGCCGCCCGCGATCCCGCCATCGCCAAAGAGCTGAACCGGTCCGGGCGGTCGCCGGATCGGTTAAAGCGGATTGCCGATCTGATCCGAACCGGGGGTTTCGTCCAAGCGGCCCGGCAGAGGGGGGAGGAATACGAAAAAAAGGCCCGCCAGGCGGCGGCGACGGTGTTAAAATGGCCCCTCGCCGGAGACGCCGCCGAACTCACCGGATATTTCGGTCTCCGGTAGCTTTGAACTATGAACTCCGAACTTAAAACATTGGTCGTTGTCGGCGGAGGTTTTGCCGGGGTGCGGTTGATCCGAGCCCTGGGCCGGGCGGCCTTCGGGCTGGAGATCACCCTGGTCGACCGGCGCGAGGAGGCGGTCTTCCTCCCCCTGCTCCCCGATGTGGTGGCGGGGAAGGTCAGCCTGGATCGGCTCCTCTTTCCCCTGGAGAATTTCTGCCGGAATCGGGGGGTGAAGTTCATCCGACAGGCTGCTCTCCGACTGGCGGATGGGAATACCCTGGTGCTCGCGGACGGCCGGGAACTCAAGTTTGATTACCTGGTCCTGGCCGCCGGGGCCGAGCCGAATTTTCACGGCAACCGGGCCGCTCGGGAGTGCGGTTATACCCTGGCCGGGAAAGCCGACGCTGGACGGCTGCGGAAGCGGCTGGATCAGGTCTTGTCCCGGGGGCCGGGTCATACTTTCCTGGTGGTTGGGGGCGGGTATACCGGGGTGGAGACTGCTTCCGCCCTGGTCTATGCCGGCCGGCGGGCCGCCCGGTCCGGATCCGTCCCCTTTACGGTCCGGATCCTGGAGCTGGCCCCGGAAATTCTCGGCAACCTTTCGGAAGGGATCGCCGTCCCGGCCCGGCGGGAAGTGAAGCGGCTGGGGATCGAGGTTACCCTCTCGGCCCGGATCGGTGAGATCGGGGATGACCGGATCGAGGTAAACGGAAAAGAAATCCGGGACTGCACCATTATCTGGTCGGCGGGGATGAAGGCGGTCGACCTGGCCGGGGAGCTGGATTTTCCCCGGGACAAGCAGGGGCGGCTGAAGGTCAATAACGACCTCACCCTTCCCGGCGCCAGGCATATCTTTGCCCTCGGGGACTCTGCCTGCTTTTCCGCCGGCGACCGGCCTCTGCGGATGGCGGTCCAGTTCTCCTGGGCGGAAGGGATCAAAACCGCCCGGAATATCCGACGGATTGTAAAGGGGAAGAAGTCGCGTCCCTACCGCCCCTTTGATTACGGCTACCTGATCCCCTCTGCCTCGGGGAGAGCCTGGGGACTAATCCTCGGGATCCGGGTCTCCGGGCGGTTGGGTTCGTTTATTTATTATTTTATCTGCGTGCTGCGGACCCTGAGCTGGAGCAATAGTCTCCTGCTGGTTCTGGAATTAATGGGCTTGAAACGGGTACGACGGCGGTAGCACAGGCCGCCGGCCTGTGCGGAATGGCTGGTGTCCTGGTTTGCTACACAGGCGAGCCGCCTGTGCTACCATAACAACACAGGCGGGCCGCCTGTGCTACCATAACAACACAGGCGAGCCGCCTGTGCTATCGAAACAGGAAGGAGGTAAATATGTTGGATAAAATTTTTGGTCGGGCCGCGGCCTGGGGGCCGTTTTTTCTCCGGGTGGCGGTCGGGGTGGTCTTCATTATGCACGGGGCCCAGAAACTCTTCGGCGCCTTCGGCGGTCCGGGGCTGAAGGGTTTTTCCCAGATGATCGCCGGGATGGGTCTGCGGCCGGTGATGGCCTGGGCGACCGCGGTGGCCCTGATCGAGTTTGTCGGCGGGATCTTTTTGCTTCTGGGGTTTATGACCCGGCTCTCCGCCCTCCTGACCGGGGTGGTGATGGCGGTGGCGGTGATCTTCGTCCATATGCCCAATGGTTTTTTTGCTAAAGGGGGCGGTATTGAGTTTCCGTTGGTCCTCTTTGCCGCCTGTCTCTGCCTGCTTCTGACCGGGGGCGGTCGGGCGGTGATGCGGGAATGAGCCGCCGATCGTTTCGGGTTTCTTCGTTTCTGGCCGGGGCGGTCTTCCTGATCGTTTTTTTCTGCGGATGGGCAGAGGGGTTAGGGGAAGAAGAGTACCGTCGGGTGCAACTGGCTCGCCGGGAGTTGGGAAAATACCGGGCCTATCTCCCGGGCGGGGAGGAACCCCGCTGGCAGGCGGAGTGGGTCCTGGAGCGAATCGAGGAAGGTCCGCCGGCGGTCTATACCGTCCGTGACGAGGTGCGGGGGGAGTTCGGAAAGCAGGACTTGCTTCAGACCCGGGTGACTGAGGGGCGTTTTCTCCTAAAAGATGGTCGGATCCGGGTGGAGAGGACCGTTTTTACTGTCTCCAACCCCGAAGAAGGGGTGATTCGAACCCTGGAGAAGGATTTCGATCATCAGCTCCGGGTTATCCGGACCGTAGATATTGATCGAGTAAAGGAAAAGGTCCGGCGCAAAGAATTCAAGATGGGACGCGAACCTGTCGATACTCGGGAGATTGTCACCTACCTGCGGGGATTCCCCTTCCCGCCCGCCGCGGAGGCGGAAGATAACCTGGGCCGGAGGATTGAGTTCACGCTGCTGACCGAGAGCCCCGAGATCTATTCAGTCCGGGCGGAGTATCGGGGGGTTGAGGAGGTGAAGACTCCGGCGGGGATCTTCTCTTGCCATAAGTTGCAACTGGTCCCCGACCTGGGGATATTGACCTTTCTCGGGAAATGGGTCGCCCCGGATCTTTATATCTGGTTCGCTGTTGAGCCTCCCCATTTGTGGGTAAAATACCAGGGCCTGGAGGGGGATTTAAAGACCCCCACGGTTAT
>CAYXKT010000077.1:0-13094 GCA_964465735.1 uncultured bacterium | reverse complement strand
AGGGGGTGTCGGCGGCTGGCAGCTGATGAACTGATTCACCTGCCGGATGAACCGGGAGGGGTCTGGGTGTTGGACCGGATTTCCGATAGCTGAAATTTTACCGATGAAAACGACATTGATCAGGATGGGCTATTATTCCGGGGTTTTTCGGACCTGGCTGCGGGCTCGGCGGTCCGGCTGCTTTCACATCCTGATGTATCACCACGTCACCGATCGGGAGGAGCCTTATCTGCCGCACGTGACCCGGAAGGTCTTCTCCCGGCAGATGCGGCTGGTCCGGAGCCACTACCGGGTTCTGGAGATCGACCGGTTGGTGGAGATGGTGAAGACCGGGGCGCCGATCCCGGAGCGGGCCCTGGCCCTGACCTTTGATGACGAGTACGAGGATGTCTATCGTAACGCCTTCCCCATCCTGCGGGAGTACCAGCTCCCGGTTACGGTCTTTATCTCGACCGGATTTGTCGATACCGATCGAGTCCCCTGGACTGATGAGCTGGGGTTCCTCTTCCAGGAGACGGAGAAGACCGGTCTTGAGCTGGAACGGGAGGAGGGGAGGGAGACTTTCTCCTGGACGGATGAAACTTCCCGCCGGGCCGCATTTGATCGGCTGAAAGCGCTTTTGAAGACTGTTCGGGAGGAGGAACGGGAGAAGCTCTGTCAGAAGATCCGTCGCCGGCTGGCGGTGAGCAAGAAGAATCCCTCCCGGATCCTTAACCGTTCGCAAATTCGAGAGATGGCGAAGGCCGGGATCGATTTCGGCGCCCACACGGTCCACCATCCGATCCTGACCAAGATCCCTCCCCGTCTGGCCCGGGAGGAGATCGAACGGTCGAAAAAGGACCTGGAACAGATCCTGGGGCGGGAGGTGACGGGGTTCTGCTATCCCAATGGGCAGGCCGGCGACTTCGACGAGGTAATTAAGGGAATGGTCCGGCACGTCGGATACGAGTATGCCTGTTCGACTATTGATGGGGTCAACGATGGGACCGCTGATCCTTACGCTCTGCAGCGTACCTGGACGAGCGAGCCTTCTCTGTCCCGTTTTGCGGCGCGGCTTTTGCGTGGTCGTCCGGCGGGTTTGAGATAACCACGGATCTCCGCGGATCTTCACGGATTTTGGAAAAAACCACTGATCGCCGATTACCGATTACTGCTCACTGCTTACTGCTTACCGATTTTCCCCGCCTTGGCCCCTTTTATTGAACCACGGATCTCCGCGGATCTTCACGGATAATCAGGGGAGGGGATTCATCGCAATCGGGATCGCTATCGGGATCGGTTCCTGCTGAGTACCCCCCTCGCCCTTTATTTGTCCAGACTTTAGGAGCTGATTACTATTGGGGGGGGGAAGCGGTTGTGATTTAGATGCCCGATCGGAGAGGAGATTCTTAAGGGGCATAGCTGCTCTGGGCAGCGGTTCCGCTGGCTTTTTTCGACGGATCTTTTCTCCGGATTAGGCGGAACACTCCGCGGTGAAGCCTTCCGTGGGAGTAATCCGGATGCCGGGATAAGTAAAGATCGGATCTGTAAACGAAGTTAGACTAAAGGGCGGCGGAAGACTGTCAGGGATTCGAAGTGAGGGGTGCGGGGGAAGATGTCGTAGATTCCGGTCTCCTCGATTTTATAGCCGGCTTCGGTCAGGCGGCGGGCGTCCCGGGCCAGGGTGTCAGGGGCGCAGGAGATATAGACCAGGTGGACAGGGCCGGAGTCGGCGATCATTTTGCTGACTTCCTTCTCCAGCCCGGACCGGGGCGGGTCGAGGATCAGGAGGGTCTCTTCGGGGTCCAGAGGCTGCAGACCGAATTCCAGTCCGTCGAGGGCGGAGAGGGTCTCGAACTGGAGACCGGCGAGGTTAAGTCGGGAGGCGTTTTGCCGGGCGGCTTCGATGGCCTTTCCGTCGCGGTCGATCCCGAGCACGGCCGGGACACCAGCTTTTCCGGCGGCCAGAGAGAAGAGGCCGGAGCCGCAGTAGAGGTCGATCGCCGCTGTGGGTGTGAGCCGGGAGATGATCTCCTCCAATCGTTTCAGGAGCAGGTCGGTGGCCGGGAGGTTGACCTGGAAGAAGGAACCGAGCGGGGTGGTGATCTCCCCTAAGCTGGTGGTCTCGGTCAGGTGAATCCGTCTCCCCTTTTCCCGACCCCGGCGGCTGATCGCGCCATTGGTTTCTGTCCAGCGGAGCAGGAGAGTTTCACCGGGGTGGAGGCCGGCGACAAATTTGCTGTCTTTGCGGAGGTCGGCCAGAAGGTGATTGATCTCCGTTTTCGCCAGCGGGCAGGCCGGGATCTCGATCACCGTCCGGTTATCGAAGCCGTAATAACCCAGCCGCGGATCCTTGGCCGGTTTGGGCCCGGCGTGGAGGGTGATCTTGTTCCGGTACCCCAAAGGCTGGGGGGAGGGAACCGGTTCCCGCAGCGGGAGGTCGGCTATCTTGCCGATCCGGAGGAACAGGTCGGAAAACTGGGCCTGCTTGATCCGGATTTCCGCTTCGTAGTCCAGGTGCTGGTAGGAGCATCCGGGACAGATTCCGGCCAGGGGACAGATGGGGGAGATCCGGTCGGGGGAGGGGACTTCTACCGCTACCAGTTCGGCTTCGGCGTAATTTTTTTTCTTTCGGGTGATCCGGGCGGAGACAGTCTCTCCGGGCAGGACTTCGGGGATGAAGACCACGCAACCGTCAAGCCGGGCCAGTCCGCGTCCGGGATAGACCAGGTCGTCGATCTGAAGAGTAATAATCTTGTTCATAGTGTTGAACTGTTGGTTGTTGTGATATATTTGGCTATACCCGGATCTCTTAAAAGCGATCTGCCGCTACAAACAATACTGCAGGGCTGTTGAAGGAAATTTGCCCAGCAGAAAATTCAGCGCAAATAACATCCGGGTTATTGATTGCTGTATTGCTAAAAAAATGTTCAACAGCAAGATCGGAATTGTCTCGACTCCGCGGGGGTTTTGAGCTGTTTTTCTTGTTTCGGCACCACGGGCGGGTCGGAGATCCGGCTTGAGACGGAAGACGGAGAAGCAGTCTCAACCTGGAGATCGCTTCTTCGGTCCGAAGGCTTTCGGACCTCCTCGCAATGACAATTGCAGACTGATAAAACAGTAGAGACTTTGGTCCAGCTAAAGTGTTGCGTTTTTTTGAGAAATCCGGATTGAACAGATAGTCTTTACCGGCCCAAGACGGAAGAGAACCAGATATCCTGACCTGATTTTCTCAATCAAGTCAGGTTAAACGAAATCCGAGGATGAGGGAAGGAGCTTTTTTAGTGAAGGGAATAGTTCTGCTGATTATGCTGCTCGGCTTGCCGGTCGGAGTTTGGGGGGGTGGGCCGGAAGTGGACGCGATCGTTAAACCCGGCGTACCTATCCCTCAAGCGGCGGTGTTTCCGATCACGGCCCGGGAAGATTTTGGCCTGGACGGTTATTTTGAATTGGCTCCGCTTGACCTGGAGGAGGTTTGGGCTGCTGATGAGGCTCGGGCGTCATTGGGCAAGGGCGCGCTCCGGATCGGGATTTTCCGTGAACTGCCCCGGCCGCTGGACCTCGCTGATTATCCGGGGGCGGGGGTGAAGACTCGCTCCGGGGGGGAGGCGAGAGTCTTTCTCTTTCACTCTCCGGGGGCGAAGGCGATCCGGCTGGAAGTGTCCGGGTTGCGGCTTCCGGAAGGGGCCGCGATCACGGTCTATGCCTACTTCGACCCGTCTCAAGCCCGGGGTCCTTTCACCCGGAGTTTCTGGGGGGAGAGAGAGAGTTTCTGGACCGATACTATCTTTTCCGATTATCTCGCCCTGGAGATTTCCCTGCCTCCGGGCACTTCGGAAACACCACAGTTTCGGGTGGAGCGTCTGGTTCATATCTATCGTTCTCTGCCTCAACCGGATTCCGGTCGGAACGCGGCCGGCCCCTGCAATAATGACGTGAGCTGCGCGGAGCCGGATTGGCGGGTGGCGGCCAACGCGGTGGCCGGGATCGGCACTATCGGGGATGGCGGATCTATCTGGTGTACCGGGGCCCTGCTCAACAATACCGCCGGCGATTTTACCGATTACTTTATGACCGCCCATCACTGCATCGAAAACCAGGGGGAGGCGGATACTACCGAGTTCTACTGGTTCTACCAGACGCCCAGCTGTAATGTTTCTCCTCCTGATCCGGCTAAAGTGCCCAGGACCACGGGCGGGGCCGATTATCTGGCCAGTCGCCCTTATAACAACGGTAATGACTTTGCCTTTCTCCGTCTCCGGCGATCATCCCCGGCCGGGGTGACCTATCTCGGCTGGGTGGCCGATACCTGGGCGAAGGGGACCGCGATCCGGGGTATCCACCACCCGGAAGGAGATTTTAAGCGGATCAGTTACGGCAGTCTGGTCGATTCGGATACCGATTACTGGAATGTCAGGTGGAAGAGCGGGGTTACCGAACCGGGGTCGAGTGGGAGCCCGCTGATTGAGCAGGCCGGACGGAGGTTTATCGGTCAGCTCTACGGCGGTTACTCCTCCTGCCCCAATCCTACCGGGATTGATTTCTACGGCCGGTTCAACCGCTCCTGGCCGCTGATCAAGCAGTGGCTCGATCCCCCGGCCCCTGTAGTGTCGCCGGCGCCGAAGTTGGTTTCCGGGGACTACAACGGAAACGGCAAGAGTGAGGTGGCGGTCTTCCGGCCGGCTTCCGGGCTCTGGGCGATCCGCTCCCTGACCCGATTTTATTTTGGCGGGGATGACGACTTCCCGGTCTCCGGCGATTATAACGGTGACGGAACCACGAACCCGGCCATCTTCCGTCCCGTCGCTGGTCTCTGGGCGGTCCGGGGTGTGACTCGGTATTATTTCGGCTCTTTGGGCGATCTCCCGGCCCCCGCTGATTATCGGGGAGACGGCACTGCCCGGTCCGGGATCTTCCGGGGTAGTGGTGGCCTCTGGGCGGTAAGGAATCTGACCCGGGTCTATTTCGGCCGGTCAGGTGATCTCCCCCTCCCGGGCGATTACAGCGGTAACGGGACCGCGCAGATCGCCTGCTTTTGCCCGGCCAATGGTTTCTGGGCGGTTCGATCCCTGACCCGGTTCTACTACGGAAGTTCCCGGGACACCCCGGTCCCCGGATATTATAACGGGCCCGATATTCTTTGGCCGGCGGTCTATCGTCCCGAGAGGGGGGCCTGGGCGGTCCGGAAACTGACCCGGATCTACTTCGGCGGTGGTTCTGATTATCCGCTCCCCGCCGCCTATTCCGGCACCGGTTGGGACGTTCCCGGGATCTTCCGCGAATCCTCTGGCCTCTGGGCCCTGCGGGGTCTCTCCCGTCTCTACTACGGCCAATCCGGCGACCTTCCCATTGCAAAATAAACGGCCTGATTTTACTATTGGGTTCAGACCGGAATTGTAAAATAAGAGATTGGGGCAGGTGATGGGGGGAGGTTTTTCGGTGGGATAACCGGGGTTGAGGGGGTATAGTGGCTGGAGACAGACCACCCGGAAAAATCCCGATATGGATACAGTCAGGCATCTGATTATCTACCCTACCTCCCGCGCGCTTCGGCAACTGCAGCGGCGCGCCCTGGAGCAAGAACCGTTCTTTGATGGACGGGGGCGGATCTCGCTCTCGGCCTTTCTTGGCGGCTGCGAGGAGGCGGCCCGGCTGGCCGGACTGCTCCGGGACGATTCCGGTCGGCCCCTGGATAGGATCGACGATCTGAAGGGAGGGATCGCGGTGGTGGAGACCGCGGAGCGGTTCTTTGCCGACTCTCAGCTCGGACCGGGTGTCCTGAGCCGGCTCTCCCGTAAGGGGCTGGAGGAGACCCTGGAGCAGCTGATTGCTTATCTCTCCCCCCTGGCCGAGAGAGCGGAGGAGCTCCTCGGATTGCTGGCCGCCGATCCCGATTCGGCCAAGAACCGGGAGCTGGCCGCGCTCTACCGGTTGTACCGGCAAGTCTGCGGAGAGTTGGGGGTGGCCGACCCGGCCCGGGTCAACGCCGCCACCCTCCGTCTGCTCCGTTCCAAAAGAACCCTTTGGCCGTCTTTTCTCCGTTCGATCTCCGCGGTCACCCTGGCCGGGGTCCGCTGGGTGGGCCCATTCGTGGAGCTGGTGATTCAGGCGCTGACCGGGGACCCCGACCCGGTGGCGGTTACCATCAGCCATATCCTGGAGGCCCACGAGCAGGACTGGTGGGGCCGCGACCTGATGACGGGGACAGGGAAGCTGATCTTCGGGGAGGCGACGGAGAGCGATTTCGCCCATTTCGAGTCCTCGACCCGGGAGGCCCTCGATCGGATCCGGGAAGGTTACGCGATGTGCGACCCCAACCTGGCCGGGCCCGGCCGTTTCCATATCGCCTTCTCCAATTCGGTGGGGCGCTTCGGGGAGGTGGAAGATCTGGCGAGGAGGATTGTCTGGGAGACCCGGATCCGGGAAGATCCGCTCCGTCCGGAGGAGATCTGTCTGACCGCCCGCGATCTCGGTCCTTACGCCGATGCTATCCGTTCGGTCTTTCCCCGGTTTGGGATCCCCTTTAACTTCCGCCGCGGGCTCCCGGTTCTCTCCGCCCCGGTGGTCAAGGTCATTCTCCGTCTGCTCGAACTCTCGGCTACCGGCAGCCGGGATGCTCTCTGCGCGCTTTTAGAGAGTCCCTGGCCCGACTGGGGTTTTGAGGTCCCGGGAGCTCGTCTGGCCGATGATATCCGCCGTTCCGGGGTGGAGCCGGAGATCGCTTCCCCCCAGGAGTTACGGGCGCGGTTGAGCGCTTATTATCGCCGCCGGCCGCCGGAAGGGGGGAAGCCGGAAGAGCTGATCGCGGCGGCTGAGGAGGCCTGGCGGCGGGGCCGGGGGCCGGCCTCTCCGGGGACGGCTCGGGAGGGGATTGCCGAACTTCTCCGAAGGTTGGAAGAAGAGTTTGGCCTCCCGGAACGGATCGGAGATCTGGCCGGGGAGACCGAGGGGTCCGCCGACGGCCGCTGGGGCTACCTTTTCAACGGGCGGGCGTACGCGGCGGCTCGGCGGACGCTGGAGCTGATGAAGGATTATTCTCCTCCGGACCGGACGACTTCCTGGGGGGAAATCTCCCGGCTGATCCTGCGGGGGTTGGAAGGCCTGGATGTTTTCCCCCTTCCCCCCGATGAGTCCGGGGTCTGGGTCTTGAGTCCTTTTGATATCGGCGGACTGAAGTTTAAACTGGTGATCCTCGCCGATCTCACCTCCGGATCCTTCCCCCGGCTTCCCCTGGAGAGCCCGATCTTTTCCGACCGGGAACTGGAGGAGCTTCGCCGCCGGTTAGGCGGGGAACTTCCGGCCACTGCCCTGGCCACCTCCCGGGGCCGGGGCGGCCAGGAGAACCTGCTCTTTTTGACCGCGCTGGCCGCCGCCGGCGAGCGGCTCGTAATCTCCGCTGCCGCCCGCGACGAGCAGGGCCGGGAGGTGATCCCTTCGGTCTTCTATTCCACCCTCTGGCGGTTAGCCGGCTGGCCGGCCTTTAGAGATGAGCTACCCCCGCTTCCTCCCGATCCTTACGACCGTTACCGGGTAAGGACCGGGACCGGTTACTTGATGGAGCATTGGGGACGGCAGAGCGATCCCCGGCTCCATCCCGGGGAGCGGGTCCCTCTCCCCGGGGAGTCCTTTGCCGGGACGGTCCCTCTGCGCCTGGCGGTGACCGCCGCCGAACGGCGCCGGGCCCTGGTCCGGGAGCCGGGTCCGGCGGGCGGGTCGGAGGAGACTCCGGGGCCGGTCGAGGAGAGTTGCGCCCACGGGCTTCGGGTGGAAAGGTGGCGGAGCGAGTTCTTCCGGAGGCAGGCGGCGAAGGGGGAAGCCCTGGATCCGGTCGAGTACCTCCCCGAAGAGGCTCGCTACAGCGGTGACCTGGGATCGACCTTTCGGGAGGAGATTTTCCGGGGTGAGTTCAGTGTCAGTGAACTTGACGCCCTGGTCCGTTGCCCCTACGCCTTTTACCTGGAGCGGATCCATCGGCTGGAGGAAGTGGAGACCAACGAACTCGAGCCGAGTCCGATGGATTACGGCTCCGCCGTTCACGCTATCCTCGAGCAGGGCTTCGCCCACCTCCAGGGCCGGCCGCGGCCGGAGACTCCGGATCGGATCCGGGAAATAGAGGAGAAGTATAGGCAGCTGAGATCCTCGGCCTGGGCCCTCCGCGAGGGGGAGGGTTGGGTGCTGGTCCGGGGGGAAAGGCCGGAAGGCAGCGTTCTTCCCCTGGCCCTGATCGAGCCTTCGGGACCGGCGGAGGAGAAACTTTACCGGGAATTTTTCTCTGAACTGGCCGAAGCGGTGTTGGCCCGGGCCGAGGCTGAGAACTGGCGGCTGGGGGTGAAGGAACAGATGGCGGTGGAACGCCGCCGGATCATTCACGGTGTAAACCGGCTCGTCGCCCTGAACTTCTCCCCCCCGGTCTATCGTAACCACCCCCGGTTCTCCTCCGGGGAAGAGCTGATCCGGGCCACCGGGATGATCGAGTTCGCTTTCGGGGGGAGAGCCAACCCGGACAATATCCCTCCGGTCTATCTGGCCGATCCGGAAGACCCCGGACGCCGGGTCGCCGTCCGGGGAAAGATCGACCGGGTGGATCTGCTTTTTTCCGGCGGGCAGTTGCGGGCGGTGGCGGTGATCGATTACAAGGGGTCCTCGAAGGCCAACATTACCTCGGCCAAATTGGGTGAGGAGATCGCTGCCGGGCTCAACTGCCAGCTGCCGATTTATGGTCGGGCCGCCCGCGAGTTCTTTGGCCCCGGCCCGGCGGTGATTATGCAGTATCTCTCCTACAGTCAGTCGAAAGCGGATCTGGCCCGGGGTGCGGTTAACCACTGGATTGGTCTGGAGAAGGAACCTCTGACCCCGGAACAGTGGGGGGCGCTGGTCTCCGATCCGGATTCGGGACTTCTCGATCCCCTGCGGGCGGCGGTCTTTCGGGGTCTTGATCGATTGGAGTCCGGGAGGTTTTTAGTCGATCCGGCCGGTTGCCGGAGTTACTGTCGATACCGGCACCTCTGCCGTTATGTCCCCGGGGTGCTCTCCGCCCGGGAGGAGGGAGGTGAAGATGATGAATGAGCCGACAGCAAAACCGGCGGCCGCTTCAATCCAGTTCATTGCCTCCGCCGGTACCGGCAAGACTCACCAGGTGACCGCGCTCTATAACGCCCTGATCCTGGGCCGCCCCTACCCGAAGGAAGATCTGGGTCCGTTAACGGCGGGGTCGGTCTGGGCCGGGGGTCGGCTGGTCCCCTGTGAGGAGATCCTGATGCTGACCTTCGCCCGGAATGCCGCCTCCGAGATGCGTGGCCGGATTACCGCCGAGATCGAACGTCAGCTCGACCTCGACCCTGACCGGGCGGATTTTTATTGGAGCCTCCTGCGACGGATCTCCGGGGCGGTGATCTCTACCATCCACGCTTTCGGCCAGCGGCTGATCGCCCAGAACGCGCTCTCTTTGGGGATCGCTCCGGATTTTACGGTTCTGGAGGAGGACGAGGCCGACCGGATCCTGATGGAGGTGCTGTCGGCCGAACTCCGCCGGACCCTGTCCGTCGGCGCCCCGGAGGAGAGAGAGGCGATGGAGAGGCTCTGTTTGGGCCGGAAGCCCGGGAGGCTGATCGCGGCCACCGCCTCTTTCCTCAGCAGCTGTCAGAGTCTGGGGTTGGATGTCTCCCTACTGGATGTAGAAGAACTGACTTCCTGGCCCCCTCCCCCGGGAGTGGAGGCGCTGCGGGAGATCCAGGAGTATTATCTCGACCGCACCGCCGAGGAGAAGCCCTATGCTCCCGCCACCCGGTTTCAGGAGGCGTTGGCGGATCGGATCGACCGGCTGGCGGTTAGAGACTCCGGGGAAGCGGTGGCGGCCGCGGCCGGCGAGTTGCGAAGGAATATCGGGGCCGTCTGGGGAAGAGAGGGGATGCCGGCGGTCCGGAGAGAGATCAAGGCGCGGCTGAAAAAACTGGCCGGCTACCCGCGGCACCTATCGGCACGGAAACTCCTGCTCGCTTTCCTCGGTTATGTCGCCCGCTGTCTCCGGGGTTATGAGTTAGCCAAGCGGGAACAGGGTGTGATCGACTTCACTGACCTCCTCCTCCGGGCTCGGGATCTGGTCCGGGAGCGGACCGAGGTCCTCCCTCCGCTTTCAGTGATCATCATAGACGAGGCCCAGGACAACTCCCGGGCCCAAAACGAGCTGATCGAGGCGATCCGGGAGCAGACCGGGGCGGCGCTGGTGCTCTGCGGTGATGTCAAGCAGACGATCCACACCTGGCGGGGGGCCGATCCGGAAGGGATGGCCGAACTGGCCGGACGGAGCGAATTGGTTCCGGTCCCCCTCCAGGTCAGCTACCGGAGCCGGAAGAGTCTGCTTGACTGGGTGAACGAGATCTTCCAAAAGATAGTCCTGGGAGAGGAGAAGTATCCGTCCGAGGCCCGCCTGCTCCCCGGTCCGTTCGCCCCCACCGGCGCGGAACCGGTGGTGGAGCTGCTCCTGCCGGAATGGGAGTCCCTCCCGGGTCTGGTCACGATCCCGAGAAAGAAACCGGAAGAGAAAGAAGGCCTGGAGCTGACCGGTCCCGACCTGGAGACGATCGCTGCTTCCGGGGAGGCGGTCGGGGAGTTTCCCCCTGAACGCTGGGCCCAATGGCGGGAGGACTATACGAAGCGGATCTCCGATGAGGCCCGGGCGGTGGCGGAGCGGATCAGCCTGCTCTGCCGGCCGGACAGTCCCGATGACTTCCGGCCGGGAGAGATCTACGATTCTGAGACCTGGTGGGATAACGACCGGACTTATTATCGGTACCGGGATATCACTATCCTGCTCCGGGCCACCGGTCGGCAGGAGGTTTACGAGGCGGCGCTCCGGGAACGCTCGATCCCCTATACCGGGGTGGGGAAGGGGAGAGGGTTTTACTTCCGTCCGGAGGTCCGGGATGTCTCCAGTCTTCTGCGGACTCTGGCCTTCCCCGGTGACGATCTCGCCCGGTTGGCGGTTCTTCGCTCTCCGTTCTTCTCGCTCAGCGACCAGGCGATTGGGGTTTTAGCCTCCGTTCGTTCCGGGGGGCGGCCGGCCGGGAGGGCCCGCCGATCATTCTCCGGCGGACTGCCGCCGGCGGAGGAGGGGTTGGCCGCTCTGCGGGCGGCCGGGCTGGAGGATGAAGGGGAAGTCTTTCTCCGGGCCGCGCGGACCCTGAAGTTATTGCGTAGCCTGGCCGGGCACTGGAATGGTACCGATCTGATCCGCCGGGCGGTGGATCTAACCGGTTACGACGCCGTTTTGGCCGGTTCTTTTAACGGTCTGCAGCGGCTGGCGAACCTCCGGCTCCTCCTCTCCCAGCTCGGGGAACGGGAGCGCGCCGACCGGCTTGACCTGGCCGGTCTGGCCCGATACCTCTCGGGAGAGATCGAGCAGGAGACCCCGGCACCTGACGCCGCGGTTCTCGACCCTTCCAATGACGCGGTAGTGATCAGTACCATCCACGCCGCCAAGGGGCTTTCCAGCCCGGTGGTTTTCATCCCCGATCTCCGCCGCACCCTGAGGTCCGACAGTTCCTGGCTCCGGGTGGCCGCTGCCGGTCCCTCCGGTCCGGTGGTGGAGGGGAGGCTGAGGGTTATCGGGGAGGAGGATGCTGAACTCGATCTGGAGACTGTCGGCTGGGAAGAGGCGAAGTCGATCTCCCGGGAACGGGAGGCGGAAGAAGAGAAGCGGCTATTTTATGTCGCCGCCACCAGGGCGAGGGATCTGCTGGTCCTCTCCGGGGAGAACCCCGGCCGATCCGGTTCCTGGCGGGAGTGGATCAACCGGTACCTGCTTGACCTGCCCCGGCCGTCGAAACTGGTCCGGATGATTTCTTACCCGGAACTCCGCTCCGTTGCCTCTCCCGGCATAGTGGAGGATCTTCCTCCTCTGCCTGCGGCTGGAGCGCTCGCGGTCCCGATCGGGTTCCCCGATCCCGGACCGCCAGAGGAGACCTATCGGCTGACGGCGACGGTCTTGAGCGGGGTTCCGGCCCGCGCGGCTGACGGAGGGGAGGAGGAGTGGAGGCTTTGCCGGCGGGAATACGCCCGGACGGGGTTGATCAATCTCCCCCCGGTCTATCTGATGAGCCGTGTCGAGGGGAGCGGGGAAGCGGACGAGGATCCGGCGGAGGCCGGACGAGTGGAACCGGGCAACGCCCTCAGCCAGAGGATCGGAGCCGGGATCTTTGGCCACGCGGTGCTGGAGAAGCTGGACTTCTCCCGCCCGATTGCCGGGCAGGTCCGGGAGGCGGCCGCCGGATACGGGGGAAAAGAAGCGGGTCGGGCGGCTCTGGAAAAGCAGATCCAAAACGCCGCCGAGGCGGTCGGACGGATGTTGGCCGGGTCGGACCCAAAGAAGATTATCCGTGAACTGCCCTTCTCCGCTCGGTTGGATTACGACGGGGCCGAGGTGATTGTGGACGGGGCGATTGACCTGATCTTCTTTAAGGACGGTGTCTGGCGGATCGTTGATTATAAATTCTCCGGTCGGCCGGCGGCGGAGCTGAAGCGGAAATACGGACTCCAGCTGGGGATCTACCGGGAGGCGGTCTCCCGGGCCCTTCCGGGCCGGTCTGAACGGGAGCCGCTCTTCCGGGAAGGTGGAGGGCCGGCGCTTTTTAAGATGACCATCCTCGGGATCGGGGGTGATGGGCGGGTGAGGGAGGTGGAGATCAGCGAGGAGGAGGTGGGAAATGTTCCTGCCCGGGTGATTGCCGCCGCCCGGTTAATCCGGGGTGAAACTTCGCCCTGACCGTTTTTTTAGCGCCGGGATGAATCGTGATTGGCCGGGACAACAAAAGTCCGATGCGGCACCCCTTTGGACTGCTTCTGGTTATCGGCTTTGTCGCGTCAATCCGGGGCTGAGCCTCGGGCTATGATCTGTTACTCCTTCGGGGTAAATTTTGCGGTATTCCAAGCTGCTTCAACGGTGTAAGAGGTCGCGTGGGTTCTAAAGAGGTTTTGTAGTCTGCGGGTAGCTGTTGAACTGATTCACCTGCCGGATGAACCGGCAGGGGTCTGGGAGGGGAGTGTGGAGTTGGGGGTTAGCTGTTGAACTTATTCACCTGCCGGATGAACCGGCAGGGGTCTTTGGGGGTGTGTTTGGC
>CAYXKT010000076.1:0-13310 GCA_964465735.1 uncultured bacterium | reverse complement strand
ACAGGGCGGATCCATCCGATGCTCCACACAACCGCTTAAGCGAGTGCCGGTGCGGTTCGATAAGGCTGGGCGACGCGGCCGCCGCTGCTCCCGCCTGATTCGGCGGCTACTGCGTAACAGCAGAAATTGTGGGAAGAAAAGACTGAACAAAGAAACAAACACAATTCCGAACCAGAGTGTCAAGTTTGCGTTTTTCCCGGGGCAGAAAAACGCAACTCACCCTTGACGTTGAGGTGGCACGCGCCTCAACAAATCGTAGGAACGGTCCCCCCTGCGGAGGGCCGCTCAGCGGGCCGTTCGCGAATAAGAATCGGAAACGCACTGTACAACAAACCAATTCATGAGGATTGCAATGAACAAAGAAGACATAATTAGGTATGCCATTGGAGAGATTATTGAAAACGGCAACCTGGAAATCATAGGCGAAACCTTCGCAACTGATTAAGTTGCCCATACCGGAGAAAAGGAATACAGCAGGCATTCATTCATTAAACGTTTCGCGATCCAGCTTCGTACTGCTATTCCAGATTTACACGTCGTTGAAATCAAATTCCTGGCGCAGGATGTCAATACTATCGTCTGGCAACGTACGTTACGAGGAACGCATAAAGTAGAGATGCAGGGTATCCCCCCTTCAGGAAAAAAGGTAAAATGGGTTGATCTGGTTGTCACACGCTTTAACAATGAAAGAATTGCAGAGGAGTGGGTTGTCTCAGAGCTTATGGGTGAGCTACTCTTAAAGGTTCCTCGGGCATAAAATGACCCACATTTATTTGTAGTATTTAATGCAGTGCAGAGGGATAGATCGCCGAACCAGCCGCTCAAACAGACCATAAGGGCTGGTGGAACTACCAAACGTTTCATTTTCAGTCGGAGTTCTTCGGGGCAGCATAGTTTTTTGGCCGGCCCCTTCCGGCAGCTTAGCTCTACGTTAAGGTTATGATGTGACGAATTAACAAAATGGTCTCAATTTGCGACCACCTCCTGAATATATTCGGAGGATTTAATGACGAATTCCAAATCAATCGTGAAGGTTGGCACGATTCAGCAACGCATATTGCTGATCCGTGGGGAGAAATTCATCATAGATGCTGATTTGGCAGAGGCTTACGGTGTACCAACACGGCGCCTAAATGAACAGGTTAGACGCAACCTATAGCGCTTCCCCGGCGACTTCATGTTTCAACTCACCCCAGAGGAGAAGGCAGAGGTGATCGCAAATTGCGACCACCTCGAAAAGCTCAAGTTTTCCAAAGCTCTCCCCCTTGCGTTCACGGAGCATAGCGCCATCATAGCGGCCAGTGTCTTGAACTCTCAGAAGGCCGTCGAGGTCAGTGTCTTCGTGGTTAGAGCATTTGTTCAGCTCCGTGAGGTTCTTGCCGGACACAAGTAACTTGCTTGCAAAATCTCCCAGCTTGAGAGAAAGCTGGGAGATCACGATGAACAGATCATAGTTCTGATCGAGGCGATCAAGCAGCTCATGGCCCCAAAACCTCCACCGAAAACCAGGAGAATCGGCTTTTCCAACGACTGACCATAACAATTCGCTCCACCCGACTTTTGACCGCCGTGCGGCGGCCAAAAGCGGGTGAGCTCTACGTAGAAGTTTAAGTAAAAATATGGTACATTTAAACGCTATATTAATGCCAAATCATAAGGAGATCTCAGATGGCTGTGAAAGACATTGCCAAACATACGATTGATATCCTGCCGGATGATACAAGCATGGACGATATTATTCATGCTTTGTATATAAAAGCTAAATTCGATCATGGCGAAAGCCAAATCCGGAAAGGTGACGGTATCCCGCATAAAGAAGCGAAGCGGAGATTCCAAAAATGGGTAAAGTAATTTGGTCCCCAATTGCGTTAGAAGATGTCGATTCGATTGCGGAGTATATCGCAAGAGATTCTACAGATCAAACGTCTCTTTTTGTAATTCGATTGATTGAAGCAACAGATCGTTTACAAAGCTTTCCTAACTCCGGTCGTATTATTCCTGAACTCGGCAATCCGGGCTGTCGTGAAATCATTTATGGTTCTTATCGCATTATGTATCGGATCGTTGAGGATGCAGTCTGGATTACCGGTGTTGTACAAGGGTCTCGAGATTGACACCCCAAATAACCTTCTATCCACTCGCTCAAGCAGACCGGAAGGGCTAATGCAGCTATCAAACATTTTCGTTTAACCGGGGTTTTTCGGGGTAGCATAGTTTCTCAGTCGGCCCCTTCCGGCAGCTTAGCTCTACGTTCGCTTGCGATGAAGAAACTTCCATTCGCTAAAAACAAGTTGCATTATGCAGCGTTATGTTGCATTATGTCACAAGACTAAAAGATGGAGGTTTAATTATGACTACCGCAGTAAGAATTTCTGATAAATTGGTAAGGGAAGCGAGGCTCGTCAGTGCCGTTGACAACCGCTCTGTCACCGGCCAAATCGAGCATTGGGCTAAAATCGGTAAGTGTTCTGAAGAGAACCCTGAACTAACTTATGAATTAATACGGGATATCCTAATTGGGGTTGAGGAACTGGAGCAGGACAACTATTCAGAATACGAATTTGGTTAATCCAACATGCATATCTTACAATCAGGCTCATTTAAAAAAAAGGTACGAAGTTTTAGAGAGCCGGAAAAACTGATTCTCGACAATCAAGTTCGCAAGATAGTTAAAGACCCAGAGATAGGACAAGAAAAAAAGGGTGAGCTCAGAGGTATCTTCGTCCACAAATTCAAGATACACACCACACAGTATCTTCTTTCTTATCGATTCATCGGTGATGATCTCGAACTGATAATGATTGGTCCTCACGAAAATTATTATCGAGACTTATCTAAATATCTTAAAAGCCGATAAAAACAAGCGAATCGCTCAAGCAGACCCCGAAAGCTCTCGGGCCGCCGGCGCCGGTCATTTTTCCCCGGGGAGTGCCGGCCCGGGTTCGCGGGGCGGTCCGGCCCGGCGGTAGATCTCCATCAGTTTCGTGTAATGCTCCCGGGGGTTGAAATTATCTTCGACGAATTTCCGGGCCCGGCGGCCCATCTCGGCCGACCGGGCGGGGTTGTCCAGCAGTAACCGGATTTTCGAGCGCAACCCCTCCACGTCCCCCGGCGCGAAAAGGTAGCCGGTCTTGCCGCCCTCGATCAGTTCGCTGATCCCACCCGTTTCTGATCCGATAACGGGCGTCCCGAGGGCGAACGACTCGGTCACCGACTGGCCGAAAAGCTCGTACCATTCCGAGGGAACGATCACGGCCAGGGAATCGCGGATTTCTTCGGCCAGCTCCTCCCCCCGCCGATAGCCGAGGAAACGGACATTGTCGATCCGGTCCCGCCTGACCCGACCCCGCAACTCCTCCTCGAGCGGCCCCTCACCGATGATCTTGAAAGTCGCCGGGATCCCCCGGGCAGCCGCGAGAAGAGAGAAGAGCCCTTTCTCTCCGGAGAGGCGCCCGAAATAACAGAAGCTGATTTCTTCGGCCCCGTAGCGAGGCCGGTACTCTTCCGGGTCGAGAAAATAAGGCAGACGAACGATTTCGGCGGGGAAGCCCATCTCTGCCATCTTCCCGGCGGCGAAACCGCTGGCGGTGACAAATATATCTACCGGCCGATAGATCTTCAGGAACCGCTGATGGAGATACATCTCCAGGGTGTTGACCAGGCTCTTGGCGGCGGAGTTCTTGGTGCAGCGATGGAGGATACAGTGGTAATACCGGCCAAACCGGCACTCCTCGCAGGCCCGCCCGGCCCGGAAAAGGGTATAGACCGGGCAGACCATCTTGTAATCGTGGAGGCTCATCACCATCGGGACGGAGCGCCGCTTCAGGGCGTCGATGATCGAGGGGGAGAGCTGGTGGTGGATGTTATGGAGATGGGCCAGGTCCGGTTTCTCCGCCTCAAGCAAGGCGATCAGCTTCCGTTTCGACTCCCGGGAGTAAAGCAGATCGCGGGTCTGGCGCCAGTGATCCCACCAGCCCAAGGACTTTTCGTAATCGACCGGGTCGATGAAATATTTTTCCTGGGGACAAGCTTGATTCCTCCGATCCCGCATCGAAAAATAGATCACCTGGTGGCCCTTCCTTTCCAGGAGCCGGGCCAGGTTGAAGAAATATCTTTCGCTGCCGCCCTTGAGGTAAAAATATTTATTGATCAGGAGTATCTTCATCTGTCCCGCTCAGCGGTTGCTTCCGGGGGAAAATGACCGGCCGCCCGGGGGAATTCCGGATTGTAACATCCCTGCCGCCGGAGCAATGACCAGGAAATCCCCACGGCGGCGAAGATAAAATAGGCGGCGGGGGGCTTGACGAAGACCGGCTCGGCCAGAGATTCCACCAGCCCTTCAATGAAGACCATTGCCGTTCCCAGAACGAAGGCCTGCGCGTAGGGAGCTCTAACCACCCGACAGGCTTTCCGGAGCAACGCGACCAGGTAGAGGCAGGCCGCCAGGTAGAAACCGAACCCGAAGACGCCCAGTTCGCCCAAAACCATCGGCCAGAAGGTATCGGTAAGGAATCGGCCGTCCGGCCAGAGACCGTGCATCCGATCGAATCCGTACTCCCGGTAGACCGGGCTGTAATAGCGGGCGGCGATCTCTCCCCCGAACCTCCCGAAGCCGACCCCGAGGGGAAAATGTCTCTCCGCCAGGTCGGTGGCGGTCCGGTAAAAGACCGTCCGGGGCTTGAGGGGGTTTCGGTACTCCTCCACCTGCTCCCGGACCACTCCGATGATCCGGGTCTGAAAGACGATCAGGAAGACCAGGGCCAGGGCCAGGGCGGCGGTGACGACGGCCACCTTGGCCCGGGCCGAGTAAAAGAACAGTCCCGCGGCCCCCGCCGCCGCCACCGCCCCCAGCGGCTTCAAGCGCATCGAAGCCGCCACCCCGATCAGGCAGAAGAAGGTATAGACAAAATACTTCCACCGGCGGCGGGTCAGCCAGAAGGCAAAGGCATAGAGCCCGACAAAGGCGCAGTACCAGCCAAACAGGCCGGGATGGATGAAAATTGATTGCAGCGAAGGCAGTCCGACCCGGTAGTCGATCTCAACGACATTGCCGATGAGCCGGCGGAAACCGGACGGGTCGATAAAATCAACTGCCGCCAGCAGAAGGATCAAAAAGGTGAGGGCACCGAACAATTTCACCGCCTTCTTCAGGAAAGCCTCCGAATAGGAGAAGGCGGCGAAGACAAAGAGCAGGAAAAATCCCTTGAAATAGATCAGGGCCGAGGAGAGCGCGATCACCACGGGCGTCTTGGCGACCAGGGTTCCCAGAACCCCGGCAACAATGACTCCCGCGAGCCCGAAAAGCAGAAAGTTAACCGGGACCCGCCGCCGCGCGGCAAGGGCATTGCCGGCCACCGCGGCCGCGAGCAGGAGGATAACCATTTCATCGAGATAAGTCACCGCCAGCCCGACCGGGGCGGTCTTCCCCCCCGTCTGGTTGACGATAATCCATTGGAAGAGGATGAAGACCGCAAAGAGGCAGAGGGTCAGCCGGGGGCGGGCCCCGAAGAGGGAGATGAAGAAAAGACCTCCCGCGATCAGCAAGAGTCCGATCAGAAACCAGC
The DNA here is from genome assembly GCA_964465735.1 of uncultured bacterium. GTDB lineage: Bacteria > Auribacterota > Erginobacteria > Erginobacterales > Erginobacteraceae > Erginobacter. Next base: position 7,746 of record CAYXKT010000076.1, on the reverse strand, counting down.
TCAAATAATCCGGGTTCATCGCTCTGTTCAGTCAGGGATCGCTTCGGCCCCGGGTTCAGAGATAGCCAAGGCTCTTAAGTTGTTCGATCGTCTTTTGGTCATCAAGTCCCCGGGTCGTAACCTCGGGGGCGGAGACCGCCAGCTCCCGCTGCCAGGTTCTCAGGTCGTCAAGCATCTTTTCAAAGGCGGCCGGGTCACTTCTTCGCCGGTTACGCTTCTCTTCCGGATCGGAGTCCAGATCGTAAAGTTCGCTCCGGCAGATTGAATACAGGTGGTGAACCAGCCGGCGAAAACGGCGTTGAGCTAAAAGTCCCTTCAGCCGGGAGATCCGCTCCAGCGCTGTCAACAGCCGGTAGCGGGAAACGATCAGTTTTTTCCCGCCGCTGATCAGAGCCACGAACGGCCCCCCTTCGCAGACCGCCCGGCGCCTCGGGTCCTCGCTCCCTTCCAGGCAGCCGGCAAAGGATTTCCCATCCAGCGGCGCGGCGGCCGGCCGGGGGAGAAGCTCTCGCAGGGTGGGAAAAATATCTATCAGCTGCACCGGGCTGACAACCCGAAATCCTTTCCTTTTTTGGTTGTTCCAGACTATCAGCGGGACCCTGACTATCTCCTGGTGGAGGTTCAAGCCGTGGCCGAAGAAGCCGTGTTCCATAAATCCCTGACCGTGGTCGGCGGTCACCACCACCATCACCTCCTCCTTCCAGGAAGAGAGATAATCGTAGAAACCCTTCAGCCGTCCGTCAAGGTGCCGGATTCCGGCGTCGTAGCAGGCCTTTAAATAGTCCAGCTCCCGGCGGCTCAACCGCTGCCGGCGCAGATTGACGCTTCGAAGGACGTTGCGCATCGACTCATCGTCTAATCCGACCTCCTCGGTCAGGGCCCGGGTAATCTTCCTTTCCGGGATAGCTCCCTCCCAGAAACGTTGGACTTCCCCGGCCGGGGCGCAATACGGCTCGTGGACATAATTGCCTAAGTGGAGCAGCAGAAAAAGTTCGGACTGTTTTTCGTCCGCGATTATCCGACGCAGCCGGTCGCTATCGCGATCGATATCGAAGAATGCGGTTTCTTGGAAATGTCTCCCCAGCCGGTTGCGGTCAATGAGAACGTGATAATTGCTCAAAAGCACGGTGCGGCAGCCGATCCCGGAGAGATACCCGGGCAGGGTGAGGATTTCTTCCCCCAGGTTCTGATCGAAGTCCTCAACCCCGTGCCGGGATGGGTAGAGTCCGGTCAGCAGCGAATAGAGCGAAGGGTTGGTCCAGTTGCCCTGGGCGTAAGCGTTCTCGAAGACCACCCCCTCTCCGGCCACCCGGTCGAGGGCGGGGGAGGTCTGGCGCCGGTAACCGTAACCGGAGAGACTATCGGCCCGGAGAGCGTCGATGACAATGATCACGATCTTCATTGACTCTCCTTCGGGGACCCCGGCGGTTGTGATCCGGACAGTTTTCGGTAGAAATAATAGCCCAGGCCGCCGGCGGCCAGCAGATTACTGATTGTCGTGGCCAGCGCGATCCCGGCCACCCCGAACTTTTTCATCAACAGCCAGTTCAAGGCGACCCCCACCCCGTTGAGGCAGAAGGCATAGACCATCAGCAGCCGGGTGTTGACCATCACCAGGTGGGCCTGGAAGTAGATCCGGGCGATAACGTAAGGGATGAGGCCCCAGAGGTAAAAGAGCCAGATCCGCTGGACCTCGGCGATATCCCCGGCGGGAAACGCGCCCCGGCCAAAGGCGAGCCGGACCAGCGGGCGATGGAAAAAGATTAACAGAACCGCGATCACCGCGGTCAGGACGCCGACCAGTCTGATCCCCCGGTTGACATCCTCCTTGAGCGTCATCCCGGGCGACTCGTAATACCGGAAACTCCAGTGGGAGAGAGTGGTGGCCATCAGCCCGGAGCAGATAAAGGTGATCGGGATGATATAGAGCCGGTCGGCGTAGTAGAGGCGCGAGACATTCCCCTCCCCCAGCCAGGAGGCCATCGCCCGGTCGATGATCGGTTTCAACCAGATGGCGACCATCGCTCCCGCCTGGAAGGAAGCCTGGCGGAAGAAATTCCGGAGCCGGGGCCCGGGACAACAGCTGAACCTGATCTTGAGCAATCTCAGTTTCCTAATGATCCCGAGCAGGATAATCATCCGCCCGGCCTCTCCGGCCACGTAGCCGAGGGCGATCGCGTGGACCCCGAGGGTGTCGCAGAGGGTAAAGATGATCCCCAGGTTAATCGCCGCCCGGAAGGCCGGGGAGACGGCGGGATAAGCGAACTTCCGGTAAGCGTTCAGGGTACCGCTGAGAACCCCGGTCCAGACCAGGAGGATGACCAGGGGGGCGGTCTCCAGGAGGAGTTGAGAGGCCAGTCGGCGGGTGGCCGGATCGAATTTCGTCACCAGCCCCAAAACCGGCTCCATTACCCAGAGCAGCGCTCCGGTCAGGATCAGCAGCCCCAGTCCGCTGACGGTTAGGATCGTCCCGACCATCCGCCCGACATCCCGCCCCGCCCGGCGCGACTCCGCGATATACGGCACCACCACCTGCTCCACCACCGGGGCGAAGATATTGGCCAAAAAGAGGATCACCCCGTAGGAGAAGAAAAAAGCGTCGGTATCCTCGCTGACCCCGAACCAGGCGGCGACGAAGAAGGGGATCAGAAAACCGGCCGACCGGCCGAGCAGGCTCCAGCCAGTGGTGGTAATCGTATCCCGGATGAGAGGCCGGCCCCGGAACACGGAGAAGATTTTCCCGCTAAAGAATGTCACTCTCTGATGTACTCCCGGCCGACCGCGATCAGCAGGACCAGGGAGAATCCGACCACGGCGGCCAGGGCGACGATCAGTGCCCGATTCGGTTTCACGGGCCGGTCGGCCGCCACCGCCGGGGAGATGATCCGGGTCGGCGTCGAGAGATCCCGCCGGGTTTCCAGTTCGACGATCCCGATCTCGGCATCCGCCATCTCCTTCCGGTTGAGACCGATCTCGATATCCATCTCGGCCTTGAACCGGGCGAGGTCGGTAACGTTCTGTCTCTCCGCCAGGGCGGAGCCCTGGAGATAGAGCATATCCACCGCGTTGGAAGCGGAGGAATCAAACTCGGACAGGTCCTGCAGAAATTCCTCGATCGAGGTCCGGCCCTGGTCGATATACTGCTGGGAAAGGTCGCGATGCTGCTCCTGAGCGGAGATTATCGCCCGGTAGGCCGCGATCTTCTCCCGGGTACGCTCTATCCGTTCTTTTAGACCCTGGCGGTAGACCCGGTACTTTTCCCCGTGGCGGGTGATGATCAGCTCGGCCAGGGTATTGAGTATCTTCACCGCTTCCCCGGGCGAAGCCCCCTCGGCGGTGAACTTGAGAATCGGCAGGTACTGCCGGTCCTCCAGAAATGTCTCCACCTCCAGACGTTTTGCCAATGATCTCAACCCCAGATCCAGTTTCACCTGGCGACGGACCTCCTCCAGCATCCCGTAACTCTCCAACATTCGGGCGACCGCTTCCGGCTCCTCGATAAATTCCAGTTCGTTTTTCCAGGCCTGGGGGGAGAGATAAAGCCGTCCCACTTCCAGGATCATCGTCGATTCGTAAATCCGGTCCACCAGGAAACTGGCCGCCCCGGCCAGAATGACGAACAGCAGCGTGCCGAGGACAATCCCCTTCCAGCGCCTGCCGATCAGCCGGATTAAGATTCTCAGATCCATCTCCTGAGCCATTTATTCTCCTCCTTTATGAATTATCTTTTGACGATTTCTCCATATACACCCGCGGTCTTTTCCGCGATTCGATCCCAGTTATAGAGCCGTTCCAGAAGTTCTCTCTGGTTCTGCTTTTCCTCTTCCCCGATACCCTTCTCGAAGAGTTCCCGCATCCGTCTGGCCAATTCTTCGACATCACCGACCGGAAAATATCGTTCCGCCGGCAAAGGCACTTCCCGATGAGGCGGGATATTGCTGACCAGGACGGGGAGGCCGTAGCTAAGCGCTTCAAGCAGGGCGATCGGCAAGCCCTCATAGTACGAGGGGAGAACGAAGAGCCCGGCCCGGGCAAAGAGTTCGCGCAGGGGAAAACCGGAGATGAACCCGGGAAGCACGATCCGGTCGTCGCTCCGGGCAGCGACCCGCACCGCCCGGCTGGAATCGTTCTCGTGGTTGGCATCCCCGGCCAGGACCAGCTTAAAATTGGGAGAGGGAATCTTCTGGTAGGCAGCGATCAGGTCCTGCAATCCCTTTTCCGGGACAAACCGGCAGGCGGTTAGGACATACCCCCCCGGTTCCAGGCGGAAACGGCGAAGCGTCTCCCCCGGGCGGACCGGTCCGGGGAGATCAACCCCGTTGGAGATCAGGCAGAGATCTTTCCGATCATACTTATCCTCGATCAGCCGACGGATACCGGCCGAGATCACGATCACCCGATCGGCGTACCGGGCAGCCCAGGTCTCGCCGCGCTTCAGCATCCAGCTGGAGAACTTCCCCCATTTCTGGCGGAGGTAATCAGGTCCGTGGTGGGTAACCACCACCTTCATCCCCAAAATTTTGGCCAGGGGGACCAGCAGCGCCGGACCGATCGCGTGGAAATGCAGGATGTCGGGGGAATAGCGCCGGGCGATCAAAACCCCGAGCAAGGTATGAAAAAAGGCCTCCAGGTGCTTGCTTCGCGGACTCCAGAGGTGAATAAACTTCACCCCCTTCCATTCCTCCGACCGCGGGGTCCGGACATAAGACGAGCGGGTAAAAACGGTAATATCCATTCTACCCCGGGCCAGGCGGGGATAAAGCTGTTCACAGTGCTTCTCCACCCCTCCCGTCACACCGGGAAAACCCCGAGTTCCGATCACGAAAACCTTTATCGGCTCAGGGGAATCAGTCACAGAGATAATTCCTCAGTCAGGCGGGCGGCGGAAAGGAAATTTTTAAACTTATTTTTAACTACCCAGACCGCCGGCGGGATAAGATTCTTCTTCATTGCCGGCGAGGCGGTCCCGATCATCCAGCAGTTCTTGGGACAGTCACGGATTGCCGCCCGGATCCGGCGGGCCCGTTCCCCGTTCCAGATCTCCGCGAAGGTCTGCTGGTTGAGATTTCCCATACTGGTCTCCGCTGTCGCCTCGTCCATCCCGTTGCAGGGGCGGATCTCCCCGAAAGGATCGAGAAAAAACATCTCTTCCCCGGCTCCACAAGGCAACGGCCTTGCTTCCCCCCGGATATAACCGATCAGCCCCTGGTTGAAATAGGCCCGGAACCAGTTCTTCGGCTTCTTCGACCGGAGCAGTTCCCGGATTAACTCCCGGAAACACTCACTGACCATCTCCCGGTCCTCGATCCGGTTATCGGTCTTGTGGAAGTAATAGGAGTTATGAACCGCGGCGGTGGCGAACTCAACGCCCATCGCCTCCGCCAAGCGGTATAGCTCCAGCATATCCTTGGCGTTGCGGTCGGAGACGGTAATCCCGAAACCGATATCCTTGCACCCCAGCCGGCGCAGTTCGAGAAGCGTCCGCAGCCCGTGGTCAAAACCGTCCCGGATGCCGCGGAGTTCGTCATTGGCCGCCGGCAGCCCCTCGATGCTGATCCGGAAACCGAGATCGGGAAATTCTCTCGCCAGTTCAACTATCTTTTCGGTCAGATATCCGTTGGTGCTGACCACCACCCGGCGAGCTTTCCCCTTCAGGATCCTGGCGATCCCGGCGATATCTTCCCGGAGAAAAGGCTCGCCGCCGGTAATGTTGGCAAAGGCGAGCGGAGGCAGTTTCCGCAGAAGTTCCGGGCTGAACTCCTCCTCCGGGAAGGTCGGATGACGCCAGATATCGCACATCCGGCAGCGGCAGTTACAACGATAGGTTGTGATGACGGCGGCTTCCAAACATTACCCTCCAAGGGCGGAATATACTCCCCGGCCGAAATCAGCTCGTTTGACATTCTTGAGATCTATACATTTAAGTACCATCGCCGGTTTTTTACAATATAAATTGTGTCTGAAAGAAAACCTCGAATCACGGAGAATTCGTCATCGCGAAAAACGAAGTGACGGAGCAATCTCATCACAAGATAAGCAGATTGTTTCGTCGTTCCTCCTCGCAATGACCTGGATTCCGGGGTTTTCGCTCAGACACTAAATACCGCAAATCGCCGCCCGGCCCGGAGGTAAAATGATCGGTCGTCCCCGGTCACCCGAACCGCCCCTGGAGAAATTACCGTGGTGATTCGATCCGGTTGCTGGTATATTCTCTCGGTCAGGGTTACGACTAAAAGTTATGAAAAGATTTCTCAAAATTCTGATATCTATCGTTCTTCTGGCCGGACCGATCCCTTCCTGCGGTTGGAAGGAAAAAGGCCCGGATCAGGGGGGCAATGTCGTTTTGATCTCCATCGATTCTCTCCGCCCCGACCACCTTGGGTGTTACGGTTACCATCGAAATACCAGCCCGAATATTGATCGGTTAGCCGGGCGGGGGGTGATATTTCTGGATGCGGTCAGTACCACCTCCTGGACTCTCCCGGCTCATATCTCCCTCTTTACCGGAACGGATATCTCGGTCCACGGAGTGGCCAATGACGGCCTCAGTCTCCATCCGGGGATCCCGGTTCTGGCCGAGGCCCTCAAAGAGGCCGGCTACCGCACGGCGGCCTTCTGTTCGTCGCCTTACCTCAACCCGGCTTTCGGTTTCGACCGCGGCTTTGACATCTATCACAATACCGATCTGGAAAAGTCGGATTTCGAGGACACAGTATTCCTGGAAGATCGCGACCAGTGGCAGAAAGTCCACGAGGACATCACCAGCCCCCGGATTCAGGCCCTGGCGCTCGACTGGCTGAACCGCCACCAGGACGAGAAATTTTTCCTCTTTCTCCATATGTGGGACCCCCACTTCGATTTTATCCCCCCCCCGCCCTTCAATACCCTCTTTGACCCCGACTACCAGGGCGAGATCTCGTCCCGGCACTTTATGTTCAACCAGGATATTCACCCGGATATGAACCCCCGGGACCTCGAACATATCATCGCTCTCTACGACGGAGAGATCGCCTCCACGGACCACCACCTGGGAAAGATCTTCGACCATCTGGAGAAGCTCGGACTGCGGGGCCGGACGCTGATCATCATCACCGGCGATCACGGGACGGAATTCTTTGAACACGGCAACAAGGGACACCGGACCACCCTCTACGATGAAACCGTGAAGATCCCCCTGATCATCGTTCCCCCGGGGAAAGACTTAAAGGGCCGCAAGATCGCCGACCAGGCCGGGATCATCGATATCGCCCCCACCATCCTTGATTACCTCGGCCAGTCGATCCGACCTCCGATCCAGGGGCGATCTCTGCTCCCGGTCCTGGCCGGGGAGAATGACGGAGAGCCCCCCCCCCGCCTGCTGGAACTGGAAGATAAGTTGCGCGCGCTGCGGACCAGCCGTTACAAACTCCTCTTTAATCTCCCCTACCTCCAAACCACTATCCTTGACCTGGAGAAAGATCCTCGGGAGACCCATAACCATTTGGTCACCGATCCGGAACAGTGGGCTGAGATCAATCGGGATTTTTATTCCCGGCTGAATGAGGACCGCCAACTGGCCGAGACCTATCGTCGGGGCGAAACCGGCGAGGAAGTCAACCTCAGCAAGGAACAGATAGAACGCCTGCGGTCACTGGGATATATCCGTTAATCCGATCTCGATCTGTACCGGAGCATAATAGAAATTACTTACCTTGAACCTAAATTGAGCGATTCTATGCGGCGAACTGCACCAATCTTTTGCGTCCG
>CAYXKT010000075.1:0-13447 GCA_964465735.1 uncultured bacterium | reverse complement strand
GCAAAAGATTGGTGCAGTTCGCCGCATAGAATCGCTCAATTTAGGTTAAAGTTAACATTTTTACTGGATTTGCCTTTTGAGGTCAAGCAGACCCCAAAACGCCGACTGAACTCGATCCCGGTTTCTCCTCGTTACGTATTCTTCTGAATTAAATTATTCGGTGGTGTTATCAGTTGCTCCCGGCTTGATGACCCGATCCTCGGTGATAATCAGATCCATCGCCACGTCGTGGGGATCGGGAATTATCCTCTCCACCAACTGGCAGTCAAAGGCCAGGCCCAATCGGGGGGTCCCGGAGCGGAGTCGGTTCAGGAATCGATCGTAATAACACGCGCCCCGGCCCAGCCGGTTGCCGGCCAGGTCGAAAGCTGTCCCGGGGATCAGGGCCAGATCAATCTCGCGGGGATCGATCCCAAGGTCATCCCGATCAATCGGTTCCCGGATATTCCAGAATCCTGGGGCCAGATCCCGCTCAAGGTTGCTGATCATCACCGACCTTAGTGCTCTTTTCCCGGCCAACACCAGGGGAACAGCTATCCGTTTTCCCTCACCAAGCGCGGTCCGCACAATCCTTGTGGTCTCCACCTCGTGACCAAAATCGAGATAGCAGAAAATGGTCCTGGCCGCGCGATATTCAGGACGGGAATAAAGCCGCCGGGCAATCCTCCGGCTCTTCTCCCGGATTTCTTCCCGGCTTAAGGCTTCCCGAGCGGTCCGACCCCGTTCTCGAATCTCTGTTTTGTTCATTTCTTCTCCGGAATCCGGCGCAGCTCACTCAGTCTGCGGTTGATTGTCGCTTCGTAGCCGCGGTCGGTAGGGAAATAGTATCTTTTGTTTTTCATCAGGTAGGCTTGCTTAACCCAGCCGGAAGGGTAGTCGTGGGGATAGAGGTAACGACAGGATTCCGACCCGGTTTTTTGATTCGGGGAAGGTCGGTTTTTCAGATATTCGGGAACCGGTTGGAGCGGTTCCTTTTTTACATCCGCCAGAGCCAGTTTCAGCCCCCGATAGGCGGCGTTGCTCTTGGGAGCAGATGCCAGGTAGGTCGCCGCCTGGGCCAGGATCAGCCGGCCCTCGGGCATCCCCACATATTCCACCGCCTGGGCGGCGCTGAAAGCGAAGGTGAGAGCGTGGGGGTCGGCATTACCGATATCTTCCGCGGCCAGGATTACCAGTCGCCGAGCCAGAAACCGGGGATCCTCTCCCCCCTCCAGAATCCGTGCCAACCAGTATAACGCGGCATCGGGGTCACTGCCCCGAACGCTTTTGATCAAGGCCGAGATCGTATCGTAATGCTCATCCCCTGCCCGGTCAAAGGCGATAATTTTTTGCTGGGCCGCCTGAATAATCTCTTCTCGAGAGATAAGGGTCTGTCCGGACTCGTCAGGTCGGGCAATAATCGCCGCCATTTCCAGGGTGTTCAATGCCCTCCGGCCGTCCCCCTCGCAAAAAGCGGAGAGAAAGTCCAGCGTCTCTTCGGTCATCGTCAGATCGCGGTCACCCAGTCCCCGTTCGCGGTCGGTCAGAGCATCGCGGAGTATTTTCTTCAGGTCATCTGGCCCCAGAGGTTGGAAACGGAAAAGCTGGGAGCGGGAGAGAAGGGCCGGAGCCAGGGCGTGGAAGGGGTTGAGGGTAGTCAGGCCGAGAAAGGAGATGGTGCCATCCTCGATATCCGGGAGGAGAACCTCCTGCTGCGCCCGGTTGAAACGGTGAAACTCATCAACAAAAAGCAGCGTCCCCTGACCGGTGTTGGCTCGCCGGTTTTTCGCCCCGCTGATTACCTCTTTGACCCGGGCGACATTGGAATCGACGGCGGAGAGGGTGGCGAAATAAAGTCGGGAGCAGGCACCAATGATGCGAACCAAGCTGGTCTTTCCGGTACCCGGGGGGCCGAAGATGATCGCGGAACGGATCCGGTCCTCCTCGATCAGACGGCGGAGAATCTTGTCCGGCCCGAGCAGTTCATCCTGCCCGCGAATCTCAGCCAGCGTGCGGGGCCGCATCCGGTGAGCCAAAGGGGCGTTATCACCCTTCAGACTCCCGGTCTCCTCCTGGAAAAGATCCATAAAAAAACCCTGCCCGGCAACAGGGTCGGGGCCAGACAGCTTCCGGAAGAGGGCCAGAACGAGGCGAAAAAATCAGGCTACCGTGGTGAATGATGACGATTGCGCTGCCAAATGATTTCCGCTCTCTTTTTTGCCCCTGAACTCGCTCATATAGACACTTAATCAGCCGGATAGAGTAAACCGTGCTGAGTTGAATTTCCGCGAATAACCGGTAACTGTCTTGCTTTTTGTTCCGGTGACGAAGAAATCAAAACACTTCCCCACCGGATTAAGAACCGACCTATTGCCATTTTTAGATAAATTAAAATATTTAGTTTCCGTACCTTGACGACAAAATTCTTCGCCCCACCGCCAACAAGACTGGAAATTATTCGATTCTCCCGAACCGATCAGTCCGAACTAACGAAAATTACATCCCAGTTCCTTTTTCAAGGCATCCTGCAACTCCTGATGGATCTTGTTGACTGTGGATTCGCAAAGAGTATCATATCGGGATCGGTAGTTCAATCGAAAGGCAAAACTTTTATTCCCTTCTGGGACCTGGCTTCCCCGGTAGAGGTCAAAAATCTCATAGTCTTCCAGGAGATCCGGCCGGTGACGTTCGATAGCCTCGCTGACCTTCCGGTAGCTCAGAGATTCTTCAACCACCAGGGCCAGGTCCCGGCGGATCGAGGGATAATGATCGAGCGGCCGAAATGGGGTATCCCTTCCGGCTGCGGAGAGAATAAATCCACCTTCAAGTTCAGCGAGAAAGATCGGGGTGGAGATGGAATAAGCCTCCAGTACGCGGTCCGAAACCTTCCCGGCCACTCCGAACGGTTTCCCGGCCGACGCGATCTGCGCACACTGTCCGGACTGGAAGACCGGATCCTCCCGGGGAGAAAAGATTAGCCGGTCCAGTTTTAACCTTCGACCCAGCAATTCCAGTATCCCCTTCAGTGAAAAGAAATCAATCACCGGTTCCGAGCGACGCCAATCCGGTTTAACCGCAGGACCGGAGATCAATAGGGAGAGGAGAGGCCGCTCCTGGAGCTTGTCGCTTTGGTCCCGGAAGAATACCGCGCCCCATTCAAATATGTTGATCGGCATTATCTTCCGGTTGTAATTGCTGGAGAGAACTTCGAGCAGGCCGGGGACCAGGGTAGTTCGAAGCAGGCACTGCTCCTTGTTCACCGGATTAGTGATCCGTCCGGCTCGGCGCAGCGGATTTTCCTCTTTTAATCCCAGCCGATCAAGAGATCTGGGATCGAGGAAGCTGTAGGTAATGACTTCATCGAGTCCGAGTCCGAGCAGAATATCCCGGGCCGCCCGGGGAACAGTCCGCTCTGCCGGATCTTTTCGGGAGATCATCTCCACCCGGGGCAGCTGAGAGGGGACCCGCTCAAAGCCGTTGAGGCGGGCGATCTCCTCCACCAGGTCGACTTCCCGGGTCAGATCGGGACGCCAGGAGGGGATGGTAAACTGCCGGCTTACCCCTTCTCTCTTCCGTGAAACCAGTCCCAGCCGAGAGAGGGTGGAATTTATCAGATCCGGGGAAAGGGGATAACCGAGAAGACGGGCGGCGCGCTCCGGTCGGATCGTGACGGCCCGGGGAGAATAATCTTTAGTTTTTCGATCGATCACTCCCCGGGCAACCTGCCCGCCGGCCAGTTCAACGATCAGACCAGCGGCCCGATCGAGGGCATAGGGGGGGATCTCGGGGTCGGCCCCTCGCTCAAATCTTCGGGAAGCCTCACTGGACATCCCCAGAGCCCGGCTGGTCCGCCGGATGGAAACCGGATTAAAGAAGGCGCTTTCCAAGAGGACGTTCACCGTCCCCTCTTTAATCTCGGAATAAAGACCCCCCATTACCCCGGCCACCGCCACCGGTCTTTCCCGGTCGGCGATTACCAGCATTCCAGGGGAGAGAACTCTCTCGGTCCCGTCGATGGTGACAATCTTTTCTCCCTCTCGGGAAGTTCGAACGATCACCTCCCCTCCCTGCAGAACAGTGTGATCAAAAGCGTGAAGAGGGTGCCCTAACTCCAGCAGAAGATAATTAGTAGCATCAACCACGTTATTGACCGGTTTGATCCCCGCCAGTCCCAACCGGCGCCGGATCGAAAACGGACTGGGAGCGATCCGGACCCCGCGGATCAACCGAGCACAATAGCGCGGACAGAGCGAATAATCTTCGATCGTTACAGAGGCCTCCTCTCCGATCGGCGGCCCCTCCGGGAGGCGGATCTCCGCCGGAACCAGAAGCGGTTTTCCGATCAGGGCGGCGACATCCCGAGCGACCCCCCGGATTGAGAGAAGATCGGGGCGGTTGGCGGTGACATCGATATCCAGGATCGCGTCGGTAATCGGTAACGCCTGATCTATCGGTTGGCCGATAGTCAGGGGCGGGAGAAGCTCAATTACTCCCCCCTCGTCATCCCCCAACTCCAGTTCCTTCTCAGAGCAGAGAACCGCCTCCGAGATCCTCTCCCCCAGCTTTCTGACCTCGACTTTCCCCCCGGGCAGAACCGCCCCCGGGAGGGCGACAGCAGTCAGCAGTCCGACCGAGAGGTTGGGGGCGGCGCAGAGTACGTTCGGCTCCCGCCCCCCGATCTCAACCCGGCACCAGGACCAGCTTGGCTTCTCCGGGTCAGGTTCAATACTGGCCACCCGGCCTACCACCACCCCGGAGAAGGCGGGGGAGATCTCTTCCACCCGTTCGACTTCCGCCCCGGAGAGGGTAAGCCGCTCGGCCAATTCCTCAGGGTCAAGCTCGAACTCAACAAACTCCCTTAACCAGTTGTAGCTGACTTTCATAACAATTATTTGAACCGCAAAGAACGCAAAGAAAAGAATTTAAGGGTTATCAGATCAAGATATCAGAGTCTCTTAAGATCCAGGGCGTAGATTTATAGCGAGGAGAATCAAGGAGCCGAGGGATCAAGCACAGCTCGCCGGTTCTCCTGAATATATCTTCAATCCCTGATTCCTATAGTTCCCCACTTTTCTGAACCTCTTTACTCAATATATATCTTTCTTTGCGTCCTTTGCGTTCTCTGCGGTTCATTCTTTGAAATATTTAAAATTGGTGAAGAAAGCGGAGATCGTTTTCGTAGAAGAGACGGATATCGTCGAGACCGTGTTTGAGCATCGCGATCCGATCGATACCCATCCCGAAGGCAAATCCAGTCCACTTCTCCGGGTCATAACCGACCGCCTTAAAGACCTCGGGGTCAACCATTCCGGCTCCGAGTACCTCCAGCCAGCCCCGGCGGGAACAGAGCCGGCAGCCGGCTCCGGAACAGACCACGCAGGAGATATCCACCTCGACGCTCGGTTCGGTGAAGGGGAAGAAACTGGGCCGGAAACGGAGCCGGGTCCTCCCGCCGAAGAGACGCCGGGCGAAGATGGTCAAAACCCCCTTCAGATCGGCCAGGCTGACCACGCGGTCAACCATCAGGCCTTCCAGCTGGTGGAACATCGGGGAGTGGGAGGCATCGGCGGTATCGGCCCGAAAAGTCTTGCCGGCACAGATCATCCGCAGAGGCGGTGTCGCCTTTTCCATCGTCCGGATCTGAACCGGAGAGGTATGGGTCCGCAAAACCCGCCCATCCTCCAGATAGAGGGTGTCCTGCATATCCCGGGCCGGGTGGTCGATGGGCATATTCAGGGCATCGAAATTGTAATACTCGGTCTCAACCTCGGGACCACTCTCCAGGGCGAAACCAAGATCGCTGAAGATATCGATCACCTCTTCCAGAACAGCGGTGATGGGGTGGCAGCGGCCCCGGGAATAATTCAGACCGGGGAGGGTAACATCAATCGTCTCCCGACTCGCCTTCCGCCTCCGGGCTTCTTCCCGAATTCTCTCCTCAGTTTTCTCGAAACTGAGCTCAAGTTCTTTTTTCAGGCGATTGGCAACCTGGCCCATCCGGGGCCGTTCCTCAGGGGAGAGCGATCCGACTGAACGAATCAGGGTGGTAATCTTCCCTTTCCGGCCCAGGAAGGATACTCGGAGAGCTTCCAGATTCTCCTCGTCAGCGACACTATCCAGGGCGGAACGAGCCTCCCCGGCCAGTATCTGGAGTTCTTTTTCCATCAAAAGAATCTTCCCCGGCGGGGATTTCAGGCCGCGTCTTTCCGGACCGATTCTACCAGGCGGGAAAAAGATTCGGGGTGGCGGACTGCCATCTCAGCCAGGATCTTCCGGTTAACCGTAACCTGGGAGAGCTTGAGCAGATTGATAAACCGGGAATAAGACAGGCCTTCCTGCCGGACCGCGGCCCGGATCCGGGTAATCCAGAGAGAACGAAAATCTCTCTTCTTCAGCTTGCGACCCCGGTAGGCTTCAGCCTGGGCCCGCATTACGGCGGATCGCGCGGTCCGGTTGAGCTTGCTCCGCGCTCCCCGGTAACCCCGGGCCAGTTTTAGAGTTTTCTTCCTCCGCTGATGTCCAGCGGTAGCGGTTTTTACTCGGGTCATAACTTCTCCTTTAGTCGTAAGGAAGTAACTTCTTGAATTCTTTTGCCGACGCTCCCTCTACAACATTCGGGCTGCGCAGCTTTCTCTTCCGCTTCCGGTTTTTGCCGGTCAAGAGATGACTCTTCCCGGAGCGACCGGCGATTACTTTTCCGGTTTTGGTGATTTTGACTCTTTTTTTAATCCCTTTTCTGCTTTTAATTTTGGGCATATTCCAACTCCTTAAAATATTTCTCTAATGCTCCTAACCCAGTCTCCATCGCTCCGCGGTCTTCAAGTAGAATAGAGGATACCGGCAGATCTGCTCCAGGCAGGAGCAAACTCCCCACGGAAACGGACTGATCATACTACGTAAAGCGGACTGGATTGTCTATCTTAAATTTATCCGCTCGGATATCCGATCTCGGCCTCGGACCGGACCCGAAACCAGGATAAACGGCAGGTCAGCGAATGGCGTGGGGAACGACCAGGATAGTTATCCGGCGGCCCATTGTCCGAAAAGACCCATCCGCCTGGCCGAGATCCTTGAGATCTTCGATCATCCGGGAGAGGGTTTTTCGACCCAGATCCTGACGAATCATCTCTCGGCCACGTAAAGTCAAGGTCAGCTTCAACTTATCGCCCCGGCTGAGAAATTCAATCGCCTTGCGCAGTTTGACCTGATAGTCGTGTTCCTCAATCCGGGCTTTCAGCTTGATCTCTTTCACCCGCCCGAGATGCTGTTTCTTCTTGCTCTCTTTGTCCCGCTTGTTCAATTCGTACTTATACTTGCCGTAATCAAGGATCCGGCAGACGGGCGGAATCGATTGGAGCGAGACGCAGACCAGGTCAAGTCCCCGTTCGCGAGATAGGTTCAAAGCCTCGGACAGTTCGAGTACACCGAGCTGAGTTCCGTCCGTGTCGATGGTGCGAACTTTATTGGCACGGATATCCTGGTTAATAAATATGTGTTTGGGAATCGCCGATCACCTCCTTTGGATAATGGCGTTTTTTCTGTCGGTCGACCCCGGACAATCCGGAGCGACGTCGGCAGAGATATACCTGCTTTTCCGAGCTTTTACGGATTCGGCAAGATTATTTACATTAGCGCGGGCAATAATTCAATCCACTTCGGGCAAAAGGCAGGAGTCGTATCCGGCCCGGGTGGAGATCT
Organism: uncultured bacterium; assembly: GCA_964465735.1. Lineage (GTDB taxonomy): Bacteria > Auribacterota > Erginobacteria > Erginobacterales > Erginobacteraceae > Erginobacter. Next base: position 5,770 of record CAYXKT010000075.1, on the reverse strand, counting down.
CTTCAGAGAGTGCCTGGCGGATTTTCTCCAGGGGCCATTCGCCCTTCTGCCCTTCCCGCAGATGGCGGACAGAAGCACTCCCGGCTTCTTCCTCGGCTGGACCGACTATCAGCATATAGGGGATTCTCTGCAGCCGGGCGGATCGGATCTTATAGCCGATCTTCTCGCCCCGCTCGTCCAGTTCAACCCGGATTCCGGTCTCAGCCAGTCTGTCTTTGACTTGTTGCCCGTAGGCAATGGTTTTCTCTGAGATGGGGAGAACGATTACCTGGACCGGGGCCAGCCAGAGAGGCAATATCCCGCCATAATGCTCGAGGAGGATGGCCAGAAATCGTTCAATCGATCCGAAGGTCGCCCGATGAATCATTACCGGGCGATGTTTCAGACCGTCAACGCCGATGTATTCGAGGGCGAAACGTTCCGGCATCGAGAAATCCAGCTGGATGGTCCCACACTGATGGCTGCGTTTCAGGCAGTCCTTGATGTGGAAATCTATCTTCGGTCCGTAAAACGCCCCCTCCCCCTCGCTGATTTCGTATTTAATCTGGTTGATCTCCAGCGCCTCTTTCAACGATCGGGTCGCCAGTTCCCAATCATCATCACTGCCGATCGATGATTCCGGCCGGGTGGATATCTCTACCGTGAACTCCGGGAATCCGACCGTCCGGTATATGGATATAATCAGGTTGATGACCTTGACGATCTCCTCAGTAATCTGTTCCGGCAGGCAGAAGATGTGGGCATCGTCGATGACAAAACTCTGGACCCGAAAGAGTCCGTGGAGAACCCCGGTGAGTTCCCGGCGGTGAACTCGCCCCAGTTCGGCGATTTTCAAGGGGAATTCCCGGTAGGAATGCTGGGTCTCCTTGTAATAAAGCAACGTTCCCGGGCAATTCATCGGTTTGACGGCAAAAGTCTGTTCCCCGACCGCACTCAGGTACATATGCTCCTTATAGTGATCCCAGTGACCGCTCTGATGCCAGAGATGGTCGCAGAGCAGCATTGGAGTCATAATCTCCTGGTATCCGGCCCGGGAGTGTACTTCCCGCCAGTAGTCGAGCAGGGTTCGGTAGAGCAATGCCCCTCGAGGATGAAAAAAGGGGGCACCGGGAGCTTCCTCGTGAAAGCTGAAGAGGTCCATCTCTCGGCCCAGCTTGCGGTGGTCGCGTTTCTTCGCCTCTTCGAGGCCGGCGAGGTAACGGCGGAGACCCCCGGGGTCGGGGAATGCTGTGGCGTAGATCCGTTGCAGCATCGGCCGCTGCTCGTCCCCTTTCCAGTACGCCCCGGCTACCGAGAGCAGTTTAAATGCCTTGATCTGACCGGTACGTTCCAGATGGGGTCCCCGACAGAGATCGACGAAATCGCCGGAGTGGTAGATACTGATGGCTTGGTCCTTGAGCCCCTCAAGCAGTTCCAGCTTATAGACTTCACCCTGTTCTTCGAGCAGTTCCCAGCCCTGTTCAAAAGAAAGTTCTTCCCGCTCGAAGGGATGATCGGCGGCGATGATCTTCCGCATCTCCTCTTCGATCCGGGGGAATTCCTCGGGGGTAAGCGTCTCGGGGAGGTCAAAGTCGTAATAAAAACCGTCTTCAATCGGGGGGCCGATTCCCAGTTTCGCATTCGGGTAGAGCTGTTTTACCGCCTGGGCCATCACGTGGGCCACGCTGTGACGGTACCGATCCAAATAGTCGTGTTCTTCCATATAGTTAATTGATTACTGAGGTTTAGTTCATTATTTAATCTCCGCCCGGCGGGTAAAGATCAAATAATGGGCGATACTGGACTCGAACCAGTGACCTCTTGCGTGTCGAGCAAGCGCTCTAACCAAACTGAGCTAATCGCCCTCGATCCCTTTTCTCCCGATCAGCCAAAGAAAAGGGATAGTTTATATCGGGTGCCGGCCATCTTTTCAATGAAAAAATAGATGGCGGTGAATATTTACTATCCGGCATCAGACGGCGGAGCGTCCGATTTCTTTTCTCCAGAGGGTTGGGATACCTCCGGTCCGGCCGCTTTCATCGGCTCGGGTTTTGGGGCAGGGGTCCCGCGCTCCTCGGTTCCCTCGTGACCACTGGGTTTGTTGGCGATCCGGTAAACCAACAGGATCAATAGAATCGCTATGATAAACATCCAGACGATAAACATACCTTTACCTCCTTTTCTCGGTTCGGCGGATAGGTTATTTCCTGGTGAAACACCGCCGTCTTCAAGCAGCAAAGATAATCACGGTTTTAAGTTAGCAAAAATTCCGCCATCGGTCAAAACAATATCGCTACAGATTACCACTGCCGCCCCGTCATCAACCTGGACCTTTCCCCGGATGTAATAGGGACCGGGGCCGGCGAGCAGTCGCCCGCAGCGCCGGTAACACTCGGGGAAGAGGACCACCTCGAAAAGTCCAGCCCCATCTTCCAGGGTGATGAACTTCATCAGTTCCCCGCTCCGCCGGGTCCGGGTGGTCCGACCGGTGACCGGACTGCCGATTATTTCAACTTCTTCTCCCGGTCGGCCGGCCAGCTGATCGCTCCGAGTCAGAAGGCAGCGGGGAAACATTGTCTGTAACTGCGCCGCCCGTTCGTCCGTCTCCGGGGCGAGAGTGGAGAAGCCCAGTCCCATCGTCTCGGCGGCCCGCCGGTCCCCTTTCCGCTCAAGCCCGATCGGGAACGGGACACCAGGCTCCTCGACAAAACCGGGGAAGAGGGGAGCGGCCGGGGCCGGTCTCCGCCCCCCGGCCAGCCGCCAGGCCGCTGCCGTCGGCCCCAGGCCCAAAGACCCCAGGGCTCCGGCCTGAGACAAGGCGCGAACTTCACCCCGGTCGGGACGGACCCGCTGGAGAAAATCCTCGCTGGAAGAAAAGGGATGGCGCTCTCGCTCGGCCTGGATTCGGAGGAGTGTCTCTCCTTTAAGATTCCTCACCTCCCGCAGGCCGAGACGGATCCCCGCCCCTTCCGCCCGGCAATCTGTTCCGCCAGAAACAACATCCGGGGGGAGAATCTCCAGCCCCAGCCGCCGGGCTTCCTGGACATACTCCCCGGTCGGATAGAAACCACCCCGGTTGGCAATTACCGCGGCCAGAAACTGGGCCGGATAATGAGACTTCAAATAGGCAGTCTGGAAAGAGAGTTGGGCAAAGGCAGCGCTGTGGGCCTGGCAAAAAGCATAAGCGCCAAACCCCTTGATCTGCCGCCAGAGCTCGACCGCCTTTTCTGGGGATATCCCCTTCCCCACCGCCCCGGCCAGGAACTTCGTCCGGTACCTCTCCAGCCCCTCCCAACCGGGTTTCTTGGTCATACAGCGACGGAAACTGTCGGCCTCGGCCGCCGACATTCCAGCCGCCTCGCAGACCACCCGCATTACCTGCTCCTGGTAGATCATCACACCCGCGGTCTCAGCCAGGATCGGATCAACCAGGGGATGGATCGGTTCCGCCCGCTCCCGCCCCCGCCGCCGGGCGATATAACGATCGGCACAGCCGGTCGAGGATACCCCGGGACGGATCACCGAACTGGCCGCGACCAGGGTGGCAAAGTCACGGCATTGCAAACGCTTCAGTAACGAGCGCATTACCGGCGACTCGATATAAAAGCAGCCCACCGTCTTCCCCACCGCCAGCAGGTCCCCGGTCCGACGGTCTGTCTCGGGATCGATTCTCTCCAGATCGATCCGTCCCCCGCCGGCTCGGATCTCCCGGATGGTATCCTCGACCACCGCCAGCGACCGCTGACCGAGGATATCGATCTTCAAAAGCCCCAGCCTTTTCACCGAGTACATATCCGGCTGGGTGACCACCACACCCCCGGCCGCCCGTTCCAGGGCCAGATAATCGGTCAGGGGACCGGGTCCAATCACCACCCCCCCGGGGTGGACCGAGAGATGGCGGGGGATCCCTTCCAGCTGGCCGGCAATCTTTAACAGTTTTTGAAACCAGGTCTCTCCCCAGGGGAGGTTGCGGCACTCGGGATAATCCCGACGGAACCGCTCCGGATCGGAGAGCGAACAGAAGGAGGGAAGCTGTCGGGTGAGGCGCCGGGCGGCATCCGCCGACAACCCCAGGGCTCGGGCCGCCTGTCCGAGAGCGGAGCGCCCCCGGAAGCGGATCGTGGTCGAGAGGGTGGCAACCCGGTCGGGGCCGAACCACCGGTAGGTCCATTCAATCACCTCTCTCCGCCGATTGGTGGGGAAGTCGAGATCGACATCCGGAGGGTCGGTCCGCGCCCGGTTGAGAAAACGCTCGAAGTAGAGATTATGCTTCAGCGGATCGACCCCGGTGATCGAGAGGAGGTAGCAGACCAGACTGGCGGCGGCCGACCCCCGGCCCAGCGAGGGGATCCCCCGCCGCCGGGCGAAGGCGACGATCTCCTCGACCAGGAGAAAATAGTCGGCCATCCCGGTATCCGCAATGATCGCCAGTTCCCGGGAAAGCCGCTCCCGCAGCCCGGACGGAACCTTCCGGTAACGGCGCCGGACCCCTTTCAGGCAGAGAGACCGCAGCCGCTCTCCGGCCTCCTCCCCCGGCGGAAGCGGGTAGCGAGGGAGATGGAGACGGTCCAGATCCCACTCAAAATCGCACTGTTCAGCAACTTCCCCCGCGATTGACAACGCCCCCGGAAAATCGTCGAGGTCGGCGCCTGCCTCCTGCTCGTCTTGCAACCACCCCCACCGGTCCGGCACCGATTGCAGAGAAGAAAGAACGGTCCGGTTGCGGACGGCGGATAAAAGCCGGGCCAGGGGGAAATCCGCCCGTCTGGAGAAGAGGACAGGACCGGCGGCGGCAACCCGGATACCCCGCTCGCCGGCCGCCCGGGCGATCTCCCGCCGCTGTCGGGGGCCCGTCCCGGGACCGATCGCCAGCAGGATATTCTCCGGCACCGGATCGGGGACCAATCCCGGAAACGGGGTCAGAACGAAGATCTCCCCCCCCTCCCCCGCCTGGCGGATCGCGGCGGTCAGGGAAAAGCCATCATCTAACTGCCGGGAAGTGACCAGCCGGCAGATCCCGGCCCAACCCCGGCAGTTGCGGGCCAAAAAGACCGCGCTCCGCTCACCGTCGGCTTCCCCTTCCCGCCCTTCGGTCAGCTCCGCCCCCAAAATCGGCTTTATCCCCGCCTCCCGGCAGGCGGAATAAAATTCCACCGCTCCATAAACCCCGTCCCGGTCGGCCAACCCCAACGCCCCGATCCCCAGTTCCACCGCCCGCCGGACCAGCTCCCCCGGCGAGGCCGTCCCCCGGAGAAAGGAGTAATTACTCCGGCAATCCAGCTGCACAAACATTCCGCCGCCCCTTCCCTGAATAAAGCGAAGATTCAGAAACTGTCCGATATCTTATCTTCCAGGATTGTTTCATTGCGGTGTGGTGACAGATATCTTTATGGTACCCAGGGCCAAAAAAATTTTAACCGGCCTGACCGGGACCAGCCAAAGCTGTCCAACTGAATCCTGGCGAAGTCACCCGTCGTTTAGACCGGCCCACCGGCATCGGTTGAAACGACTGGTTATTCAAGACTATTCACACGCCTCATCAATTTCATAATCGCCATTGGGATAGCTCCTTTCCGCAGTACAGGTAAAACAGATATTCCCGAGGATGGCGGAACCTATTACCCAGATGAGCTCACCGCAGTAACATTCAACACCATCCTTATAATCTTTTAGTGCCGCCTCCAGACAATTGGTTATTTCTTTTTTCGAAAACCTTCGGCAAATATAAATTAGCTATAACCTAAGTTGAGCGATTATTGCGGATGAAATGTGCTAAGATTTTGCCGGCCGA
>CAYXKT010000074.1:0-13469 GCA_964465735.1 uncultured bacterium | reverse complement strand
TCAAGACCGGATTATCCCCGGTCCGGACCCGGCAGAGACCAGGGTCGTCATCGAGCTAGAAGAGAGAGCTCAATCCAGGATCACTGCCCGGCCGCTGACTTCCCTGGAACCAGAACTGAGCCGGATCCTGTCCGAACAGTCCGAGGCGGTGGTGGAGAAGGAATTGGTTTTTATCTCCCCCGGGATCCGGGTCACCGGCCGGACGAAAAACGGGGACCATCCGCCTCGGGCCCGCCGGGGACAACAACCCTGATCAAGAATCTCGGGATGGACAGGAATAATCGGGGTGCAAGCACAAGCAGTAGCCCTAGTGTGGTGTTTCATTATCCAAAACTATGTCCAATGTCATTGCGAAAAGCGAAGCGACGAAGCAATCTCTTCCTTGGCAATGCATTGAGATTGCTTCGCTACCGCTCGCAATGACAGATTACTGCCCATTATTTTTGCAACATTATACTATCACCTATCCATTGGATATTCCTTGTTGATTATTGGATATTGAGAAAGTGAAGAAGAGTTTTCGTCAACTCCCAGGCATATAAAAATAAAACCAACAAAGAAATAAGCAGAACGGGGTTAACTATAATGAGTCGCGAAATGATCGGATACGATGGAGAAGGAACCATCCCCGCGGGGGGATTTTGGGAGAGTTTTCGGCTCTACCGGGAACGGGTCTATGGTTCGGGATCCCTGTCCCGGTTTCTCGGTCAGGGCTTTTTGCTGACCGTCTTTGCCTGCTTTCCTACAGTGGCCGGGTCATTTCTCCGGGGGAGGATCTATCGGTTGATCCTGGGAGGTCTGGGGAAGAAATGTTTTTTAGAGAAGAACCTCCGATTTTTTAACCCCGGCGGGGTCTGGTTCGGCGACCGGGTCTTTCTTGGCGAGGGATCTTTTATCGATATCGGCCCCACCGCCGGACCGGTCACGGTCGGCGATGACAGCCATCTCGCCCGTTTGGTCACCGTGCGCACGCAACAGGGCAAGGTGCAGATCGGGAAGAAGGTCAATATCGGGGCCGGGTCCTTTCTCTACGGCTACGGTGATATCACCATCGGCGATTACTGCCTGATCGCCAATGGGGTGGAGATCATCGGCGGGGATCATACCGCGGATGATCTCTCTTGCCCGATACGCTTCCAGGGCCGTTCTCCCCGGTCGATCTCGATCGGGGAGGATGTCTGGATCGGAACCCGGGCGATCATCCTCGGCGGGGTTACGGTCGGACCGGGGGCGGTGATCGGGGCCGGGGCGGTGGTCACCTCCGATATCCCCCCCCGGGCCGTGGCCGCCGGAGTCCCCGCCCGGGTGCTCCGGCTTCGGGGAGAAGAAAAGGGGTCTGTTTAACTCCGATCTCCGTTTAATCTCTTCTTGCCCCTTTCCGATAACCTGCTATGATACTTCTTCGTCTGAAAGGCCAGGCCAAGCGGTCCGCAGATGGCCGTGATTATTTAGTCAGTCATCAGTCACTTCAGGCACTTCAAACTTCAGGCGCTTTAAACTTTAGGCATTTTTTCAAGCACTTATTCTTATGAAAATTCTCATCGCCATCTTCGAAGAACTCTACCCCATCTCCGGGGGGGGGAGCCCCCGGATTACCAACATTGCCCAGGCATATTCCCGTCAGGGTCACCAGGTGATCGTCGCCGGGGGGATCAAGGGGTCGGATCGGGAGGCCAAAGAGTACCTGGGTTGTTCCGACCTGGTCCGAATGAAGGCGGTCAGCCGGCTCGACCCGGGCAAGATGAAGAAATACCTGATCGCTCACCCGGTCAATATCTGCCGCCTGATCCGGGCCATCCGGCGTTTTCGTCCCGATATGGTGGTAGCCCATAACACGATTGTCGGTTACGGAGCTTTGTTGGGGAGAAAGTCTTCCCGGAAGAAGTTTCGCCTGGTGCTTAACCTGACCGATGTCCTTTTTGAGTACCTTGACGATTACTCTTCCGGGGGCTGGCTCTCCCTGGTCCAGAAGTTTGGCCGGAGGATGGAACGGAAGGCGATCAAGATGTCGGACCGGATCATCACCATCAGCCGGGCGATGAAGGAGATTGTTATCGGTTACGGAGCGGATCCCGACCGGATGGAGATTGTCTGCGATGGGGTTGACCTCTCGATCTTTAAACAATACCCGAGCGCTGGTTTGAGAGAGCAGATCTCTCCGGGGAAAGAGACGATCTTGATGTACCAGGGGGTGATCGATCCTCAGGACGGACCTGATCTTCTGGTCGCCGCCGCCCAGAGTGTTCTGCGGCGGCATCCTTCCACCGCGGTCTGGGTCATCGGGGACGGTACCGCCATTCCCGCGTTGAAGCAGAAGGTCCGGGAAGCCGGTCTGGCCGAGGACTTTTATTTCTCCGGCTGGCTCTCCCAGGCCGAGGTGGCCCGCCAGATGTCGGCCGGGGATATCGGATTGGTCATCCTTCCCGATATTGTCTCCGCCCGGGGGAGGGTTACCTTGAAGGAGTTTGAGTATTGGGCCTGTGGTCTTTCCGTGGTCGCCCCCCGTCTCCCGGCATTGGAAGAGGTGATCGAGGAAGGCGGGACCGGCCTCTTCTACCGGCCGGGCGATGCCGAAGATCTGGCGGCGAAGATCGAGGTTTTGATCTCTGATCCTACCCTCTCCCGGAAGATGGCCGCCACCGGAGCGGCCCTGGTGGAAGAAAAATACCGCTGGGAAGAGCTCGCCGACCAATTCGTCAAGCTCAGTATCGGTTAGCTTGTAACTTTAGGCACTTCAAACTTTAGGCATTTTAGGTATTTACTGTGAAAGTTCTGATCACTAACCCCCCCTGGCCGGGAGAAGGCTTTGGCGCCCGCTCCGATGTCCGCTGGCCCCACAAGCGGTCCGACAAGTTCATCGAATACCCGATCTACCTGGCTTATCTGGTAGCGGTCGTCCGCGATCTCGGCTATGAGGTGGAATTTCTCGACGCTATCCTCGAAGAACTGGGGATCGAGGAGTTCGCCCGGCGAGTGGAGAAGATCGCCCCCGACCTGGCGGTGCTGGAGTGTTCGACCCCTTCAATTGAGTACGATCTCCAGTCAACCTCGGCCCTGAAAAGACTCCTCCCCAATCTGAAGACTCTCCTGCTTGGTTCCCACCCCACGGTGTATCACCGGGAGATCATAGCCGAAAACCCGGATGTGGACGCTGTCTGCCGGGGTGAGTTCGACTATACGGTGAGGGATCTGGCTCGGGCGATGGCGGAGGGAAGTCCCTGGGAGGGGGTGGCCGGAATTACCTGGCGGGAAGGGGCCGGCGTCCGGGTTAATCCCGATCGGCCATTTATTGAGGATCTCGACCGGCTCCCTTTCCCGGCCCGCGACCTGGTCTCCAGCCCCTTCTATCGTCAGGGGACCTTTCGGGGTGAGCGGCCGACCACGGTGATCACCTCCCGGGGCTGCCCCTTCCAATGTACCTACTGTCTCTGGCCTTCCACCCTTTACGGCCGGAAGTTCCGGCCCCGTTCGGCCGTTAATGTGGTTGACGAGTTGGCCGAGGCGATCACCCGTTACGGGGTGGACGAGGTTTATTTTGATGACGACTCGATGGCTCTTGATCGGGAGCGGATGCTCGAGATCTGCCGGTTGATTGGCGAGCGGGGGTTGAAATTCGAATGGATCGCCCAGTGCCGGGTGGACAGTATGGATGAGGAGATCTTAAGGGCGATGAAGGGGGCCGGCTGCCGCTATATCCGCTTCGGGGTCGAGTCGGGTTCGCCGAAGATGCTGAAACTGATGAAGAAGGGGATCACTACCGAGCGGGCGCTGGAGACTTTCCGTCTGGCCCGGAAGGTAGGGATTCGGACCCAGGCCTTCTTCCTCTTCGGGATCCCGGGCGAGACCTGGGAGACGGTGAAGGAGACGATCGAGTTTGCCAAAAAACTTCGGCCCGGTTCGGCCCAGTTCGCCGTCGCCATCCCTCATCCGGGGACCGAGCTCTTCCGGACCGCTACCGAGCAGGGTCAGATCCATTATGACAAATGGGAGGATTTCTCCTCCTGCCTGGGGATGCTCCAGACCCCGGAATTCCCCCTGGAGGCGGCCGAAGCGGCGCGGGTTAAGGCTTATCGGAGGTTTTATTTCCGTCCGGCCTATTTTCTCCAGACCGCCCTCTCGATTAACAGCTGGGCCGATTTCAAGAGCGTGCTCGCCTCCGCCCGTTCGATCGTCAGCCGGCTGGGTTTTTTCAATCGCTGATCCACTCCAACCGGGGACAAGGCGTGTTCGATGAATAGTACATCAAATCCCGAACTCTCAATCCTGATCCCGCTTTACGACGAGAAGGATAATCTCCGGCCGCTCTTCGAGAAATTGAAGAAGGTTCTCACTGAGCTGGGGGCGGGGTGGGAGGTGGTCTTTGTCGATGATGGCTCGACCGACGGTTCCCTTGAGGTCCTGAAGGAACTCCGGTCCAGCGATCCTCGGGTCCGGGTCATCAAACTCCGGCGTAATTTCGGCAAATCGGCGGCCCTCGATACCGGTTTCCGGGCGGTCCGAGGGGACCGGGTGATTATTATGGATGCCGATCTTCAGGATGATCCGGAGGAGATCCCAGCTCTGCTGCAAAAGATCGACTCCGGTTACGACTTGGTCACCGGTTGGCGGGCCGACCGCCACGACCGATTGATCAAGAAATATACCTCCCGAATTTATAATCTGGTGACCTCCACCCTGACCGGAATCCGGCTCCACGACTTCAACTGCGGCTTGAAGGCCTTTCGGCGGGAGGTGGTTGAGGAGATTTCGATTTATGGCGAGCTCCACCGCTATATCCCGCTTCTGGCTCACTGGAAGGGATACCGGGTGACCGAGATCCCGGTTCGCCACCACCGGCGGGCTTATGGGAAGAGCAAGTTCGGGGCTTATCGCTTCTTCGCCGGGTTTGTGGACCTGCTGACAGTGATGTTTATGACCCGCTACAGCAAAAAGCCGCTCCATCTCTTTGGCGGGGCGGGGCTGGTCCTTTTCTCCGCCGGCGTACTTATCAACGGTTATCTGGTGATGATTAATCTGCTGGGGAAGGACTTTCTCCGGGTTCGACCCCTGATGTTCCTCGGGGTGCTTCTGATGCTGGTCGGTTTACAGCTTCTCTCCACCGGTTTACTGGCCGAGTTGATGACGATGTCCATCCACCGGAAGGAGGAGGAAGGGATCGGCCGGGAAGTCCTGGATTAAGGCCCCCCGCCTCCCGGCGGATGGCCGACGGAGTAGAACCGGAATGATTCTCGGAACGAAACAGGAAAAAACCGTTCTCTTTGCTCTTCTCGCCCTCTTTCTTTTCCTGGTTCTGGTCTTCGGGTTTGGCGCCTATACCGCGGCGCTCGGTTCCGACCCCTACGGGATCGTCCATTTCGCCCACCACCTCTCCCGGGGTGAATTTTACAGTGATTTTCCGGTTTATGACTGGGTTCGTCCCGATTGGGAGCCAGGGGAGAGCCGGTTCGTTCTCGGCGGGAACTATATTAAAGCCGGGCCCCGGATGTACAACAAGTACACGATCGGCTTTCCGCTTCTGCTCGCCTTCTCGATCCGGATCCTGGGAGAATATTCGGTCTTTTACTTCAACCTGATTATTCTTCTGACCCTGTTGGTCGCCCTCTTCTGGTTAGCCATCGGTCTGCTCCGGGACCAGGACGGGGGCTGGTGGCCGGCCCTGGCCGCGCCTCTGATTCTGCTGGTGATGGTTGATCCCGCCTGGCGGTTGGCTCTGCGGCCCTCTCACGATCTGGCCGGGATTATGTTCATCGTCGCCGGCGCCGCCCTGGCAGTTTGGGCCTTTCGCGATCATTCCCGGATCAGGATCATCCCCCTGCTGGCCGGAGCCTTTGCCTTTGGCTGTGCCGGGACCCTGCGGCTGCCCAATGTCCTGGCCGCCGTTCCCGCCGGGATCTATTTCCTCTCCCGGACCACGGGCCGGTTGCGCTGGTGGAAGCTGACCCTGCTTTCCCTGGCTGGGATCGCTCTCTTCTTCCTCGCTCTCTCTCCCGCCCTGGTGCAGAACCAGCTCACCTCCGGCCATCCCCTCCGGCCGCCCCGGCCGGAGATTGTCAGCGGGGAGCGGACAGTTCTGGGCGGACTGGATCAGGCTTCTCCCCCTCCGCTCTGGATCGGGTTTTTCCCCACCACCTTTCCCGAGACGGCCCGTTACTTCTGGCGGCTCTGGGGGCCGCTTTTCACCTTCCTCGGGCTGATGGGACTGCTCTCCGGCTGGCGGCGCCCGGAGACAAAATGGCTCCTGGTCGGGATCCCCCTGACTTTGATTCTTTTTTATAGTATGTGGGTCCACCTGATGACCCGCTATATGCTGGTCGCTCATCCCTTTCTGATTGTTTTGATGGTGGCCGGAGCCGGCCGGCTCCTCCGGGCCCGGCCCCGCTGGTGGTCAACGGCCGGGCTGGCCCTGATCGTCATTGGCGATTTCCTGATCCGTTCCCGGTTTGGTTCAGGGTCCCGGCTCGATCATCTGGATCTCTTTGCTCTCGGTGCCGGGATGGTCCTCTGGCTGCTCTTTGTCCGGGGTCGGCGAGGAGGCAAAAGCTTCGTCGGACCGGCGATCTTCACTGCTGTGTTTTTCGCCTTCTTCCTGGTCCGTTACGGCGTACCCTGGCTCCGTCGGCCTCCGATCTTTCAACTGACCCAGGCCCGGTTGCTGGGGGAGGATATCGACGCTCTCATCCCCTCGGAGTCGGTGATCATCTCCACCAAACCGGTCTTCCAGTATATCCATCTTTTCTCCTCCAGCTATAGCCTCCGTCCCTTCGAGATGGGGCGGATCGGGGTTGATCCTCGAGAGGGTTTTGACCGTCTTCTCAACCGGGGGACCGGTCTTTATCTTCTGGATAACAGCAGTTACAAGCGCGATGCCGGCAAGGCGATTCCTCTTTTTCGGGAGTATTACGACCTGACCCCGGTCGGGCAGCTCCCCGCCGACCGTTATCACCTCGAATTTCAGTTCGGCAAACCCGTCTGCACGATCTACCGGATCGAGTCCTGGTCGGAGAAAGAAGTCGAAGTCGAGTTTGAACTGCCCCGGGAGGGGTCGGAGTTCCTGATCGCCTTCAACCTGCGGAAAATCCACAGCAGTTCACAACCCCGTCAATTGCTGGAAGTGGAGTTAGACGGCCAACCTCTCCCCGGCCCCTTCTTTGAGGGGATGAACTTTCTCTACCGCTGCCGCGACCAGCTATCTTCCCCCAGTTCGAAACTGACCATCCGTTCCGACCGTCCTCTCCCCCGGGATATCGCCTTGCGGGCAGAGGATCTCTTCTCCAGTTATCCGGTTGACTTGGCCGGCCAGACCGGGTTCCCGAACCGGGCCGCCGTCGATATCTTTGCTGAGTCCCGGCTCCGCGACGCTGATCTGGTCCGCCTGGGTTGGAGCGAGAACGGGTTGGTGACCGTCCCGACCATCGCTCTGCCCGATACCGTTTTGATCGCGGAGATTGAAGTTAAAAAGGTCCGGGAGATGGAGGAGCCGATCAGTCTTCGGATGAGTTTGAACGGGGAAGAGATCGCTCAAGTCTCGCTCGGCCGGGGTACACAGTGGGAGAGCCTCCAGCTTCCGTTGCCGGCTCGGCTCTACTCCGCCGGCCGGGGCGAACTGGAGTTTTTCGTTGACCGTCCCTTGACCCGCCCACTCACCCTGGCTGAAGAGAATGGGGGCGCTCTCCTTTTCCAGTCGATAACGGTTAAGCGGTGGTGGGAAAGTTTTCCGCTCCCCCCAGCCGGGGATTTGGGATATTTTATTGCCTTCCCCCTTGCTCCTCTCCCCGGGGAGAGCTGTTTTAAACCTTTTCAAATATATTTCGGAACGGAAGCGTCAATCGCCAGCCGGAAGGCCGGTGTTCAGAGGCTGATCCTAAAAACAAAAGCCGGCGACCCCCCGATCTCCCGGCTGGAAGCGTGGGGGGGGGAGGGGGACTGCCGGTTGTTGATTACCCGTCCACCGGTTATCCGTACGGCGGCCGATCGGCTCCGGATCAATATCGGCGATGAGGCTGATTGGGTATTTCTTGAAAAGGGATTTTACCCCCCGGAACTCCATTTGAGCCGGACCCCGGTCCGCTGGACCAAAGAAGTATCTCGGATCGCTCTCCCCCTCTTCCCCCGGCCGGGCCGGGAGATCGTTCTCACCCTGAAGTCGGTCAAGCACCGTCCCCCGGCGGCCTTCCGGGACCAGCCCCGGGTCTGGGCCCGGTTAGACGGGGAGGAGCTCGGGGGCCATCCTCTCCGGGAAGAAGACGCTATTTATTCCTGGACCCTTCCCGAGGGGCCCCCCGGTCCCCGGGTCGCGATTTTTGAACTGGGGGTCGATCCCTGGCGGCCATCGAGTTATCTCCCGACCATCGATCACCGGAAGCTGGGTTTGATGCTGGAGTGGCTGGAGATAAATTACCGGGAAGTTGGGGAGTGAAATTATCTTTGCCAAGAAGGATAGCGTGAAAAAGCCCTTTCCCCTGATACCGACCGTTCTGACGCTGCTGATCCTGCTCTGCCTGGCTGCCGGCTTCCTCAACTACAACGCCCTGCTCAACTCCGACCAGTACTCCTATCTGACCTATGGTCGCGGGTTGGCCCGGGGCGGGTTCGCGGTCGATTACCCGCTGCTGGATCTCCTCCGGGAGCGGTTGGATGACGGCATCCAGCGCCCGCTTTATTATGGACGGCGCTTTTATTCCGACGGGGAGGTTATCTCCACTCTGGAGCCGGGCTTTCCCCTGCTGCTGGCGGTCGCCATCCGTCTGGGCGGCCTGCCCGCGGCCTTCGGCGTCAATGTCTTCCTTCTGGCGGTCTTCCTGATCTCCTATTTCCTGGTGGCGCGTGGCGAAGATCCTGTCCGGCCGTCGGTTGCGCTGGCCGCGGTCTTCGTTCTTTTCAGCTGGGACAGTCAGATTGCCATTGCCTACTCCCTGAATCTGATGCGGGATATTCCGGCGGTGGCGTTCCTCTGGCTGGGTTTATGCTTGTTTTTTCGGAGTCTGCCCCTGTCCGGCCGGACCGTCCCGGTTTTCTTTCTGGGGGTGGCCGCCCTGGCCGTTTCCGGACTGGTCCGTCTGACCAACCTGGTGATCCTTGCTCCCCTGGTCCCGTACATCCTGGTCAGTATCCGGAAAGAAATCTGGGGCTGGGGGAAGATAGCTCTCGCCGGCGTGGCCTCGGTTGCGGTGATCAGCCTGGTCTTTCTGCCTCAGATCTTGGAAGAGGCCTACGTGCTTGGCGACCCGCTCTCTTTCGTCCGCCGGGCCCTGGCTGCTTTCTCCGGATTCTTCAATCGTGGAGCCAGTACCTCGGTGCATACTTTTTCTTTGCTCCATCTGGGCAATAACCTGCCCCGCAATCTATCGTCGATTTATTCCGTGATCGCCCTGCCGGGGCTGATTCTCCTGGCGGCCGGGATCTTCGCCGCCCGCCGCCGGCTCTCCACCTGGCTGGTTATGATCCCGGTCCCACTGCTCCACCTGCTGCTTTTCAGCGCCTTTGGCCATCGAGCCCGGCGTTACCGGTTCCCGGTTTACCCGTTTCTGGCTTATTTCATCGCTTTAGGCGCGATCCGGATCCTGAATTACTGGCCGGTGTTACGGCAAAAATTGCCTCCGCCGGCTCGGGTGGCGGCGGGTCTGATCGTTGCCCTGGCGGCGGGGGTTTTCTTCGGCCTCCGGTTAGCCGGAGGGGCCGGACTGGATTACTCCAATATCTTCTTGCTTGCCCTGATCCTAATGGCCGTCCTTCCTTATATCTCCCTTCGTTTACGGTGGTGGCCTCTGCCCGGGGCGGTTTTTACCGTTGGAGCCGGTTTGATTCTCCTCCCGGGGTTGTTTAAAATGATCGTCCACAGTGATGGTTTTCAGTGGCGGGATGTTGTCCATCTACGCGAGGAACTGGAACATTCTCTGCCGGAAGGGGCGTTGGTGCTGGGGCAGCGGTACCTGATCCAGAACCTGGATGCCTATACTTATGCCCACGGCATCTCACCCGGCAACCTGACCGCGGTGCTCGATAGCGATCTGGCCCGGTCGGTAATGATTGTTGAGGACTCCGGGTGTCCGGTGTACGCCCTCGACAATCGCGGATTTCGTTCGATGGCGAGCGAGATCAGGGAGTTGGACCGATATTTCGACCTGGAACCAGTAAATCGCTGGCTGAGTGCCGAACTTAAGATCGAGCAACCGTACTATTCCAGCGCGGAGGAACTGACGCTTTTCCGGGTTGCTCGGCGGGAGCAGACAGAGACGGTCCTGACTCTGG
This sequence comes from uncultured bacterium, assembly GCA_964465735.1. Lineage (GTDB taxonomy): Bacteria > Auribacterota > Erginobacteria > Erginobacterales > Erginobacteraceae > Erginobacter. Next base: position 3,221 of record CAYXKT010000074.1, on the reverse strand, counting down.
CCACCTCCCGGAAGGCGGACTATCTGGTCTTGATCGATACCGGGCAGCCGTTGCTGCCGGCTGATCCCGCCGAGGGGACCCGGGTAAAGATCGAGGGCCGGGAAATCCCCGTGGAGTTCGGTGACAGTCTAAATTATCTCCTGGTGGCCGCTGAAGATGTCTACCCCCCCGAGACCAGGCTCGAAGTGGGCTTTTATCGTCCGCTTCCTTCCCAACCGCTTCGCGGACTCTTTCCTCTGGCTGACAGCTTCCGGATCGATTTCGGGGTGGGAATCGAGCCGGACGATGAACTGTTCGTCCGCCACGGTCTTTACCTGGACCGGCGTCGCCGCCGGACTTACCGGGTAATGGGTCCCGAGGCGGCGGTTATTCTTCCCCGATTGGTCCCTCCCGGCGGTGAGGGGAGGTTGGAATTACGCGTCAAGAATCTGCTTGATGGCGGGTATCCGGTCAATCTGCTGGTTCGGCCGGACTCCGAGAAAGTATCTGGCCGGACCATTCCGGCAGACGGTGAGTGGCATCTGATGAAAGTGCCTCTGCCGGGCCGCTCTCCCCGTCAGGGGTCTTTCAACCTGGATCTCATCGCCCAGCCGGTAGTCCCCGGACCGGAAGAGCAGGAAGCCCTGGATGGATCGGCTTTTCTGGCCATTGATTGGTTGGAGATCAGCTGGAGCGAAGGTTCTCCCGAGTCTCCCGGAGCCGAGTGAGCGGCCCCGGAAATATTATCAAAGAATGAAACCGGTCAGAGCAGCACAGGCATTTCTGCCTGTGGCCAGGCTTTCACAGACCGGAAGGTCTGTGCTACAATAACTACTCAACCTTCAACCTGACATCTACTTATGCAAACCGTAATCCTGATCGGAGGCCGGGGTACCCGGCTCGGCTCACTGGGAGATCACCTCCCCAAGGGGATGGTCGAGATCGCCGGCCGTCCATTTCTTGAGCATCTCCTGCTCTACCTGAAGACTCAGGGGCTTTACGAGATTCTCCTCTGCACCGGTTACCGGGGAGAGATGATCGCGGATCACTTTGGCGACGGCACTCGCTTTGGCCTGAAGATCGATTACTCCCGGGAGGATACCCCCCGGGGAACCGGGGGGGCGCTGAAGTTAGCCGGCCGGCAACTCCGGGAAGAGTTTCTGCTGCTCAACGGCGATACTTTCCTCACGGGCGATTATCACTCCCTGAAAACCCGGTTGGCTGAAAGCGGGGGGTTGATGCTTCTAAGCGTTCAGCCCGGTTCGGCTCCGGGGGCGCTCCCCAACCTGGCGGTGAACCGCTCGGGGCAGGTAACCGCCCTCCGCGGGGGGGGCGGACCGGGGCCGTTCACTCATCTTGACGCCGGGGTCCGGGCGGCAAGAAGAGCGGTGGTGGATTACTTCCCTTCCGGGGATGTCTTCTCTCTGGAAAATGATCTCTATCCCCGGCTCCTGGCTGCCGGAAAGCTTTCTGCCATAGAGGTGGAAGAAAGGTTTTATGATATCGGTACTCGGGAACGGATCGCGATCTTCAGAGAGTATTTGACGAGCCGGCCCCTGGTGTAATATAATAATCGACAGGTTACTTTATGAAAACTAAGTCGACAGCCTTGATCAGTGTCTCTAACCGGGAAGGACTGAAGGAACTGGCCTCCGCTTTGATTGAGAGCGGTTTCCAGATCCTCTCTACCGGAGGGACCGGACGGGCACTAAAGGCGGCCGGCTTCGAGGTGGAAGACCTGGCCGGATACACCGGTTTCCCTGAGATGCTCGGCGGCCGGGTGAAGTCACTCCACCCGAAGGTATTTGCCGGGCTGCTGGCCCTCCGCGATGATCCCGGACACCGGAAGGAACTAGCCGCGGCCGGGATGGAGCCGATCAGTCTGGTGGCGGTCAACCTCTATCCCTTCTCCGAAGCTATGAGCGGCGGGGGAGGGGAGGTTCCCCTGGAGGCGATCGATATCGGAGGGGTGGCGTTGCTCCGGGCCGCGGCCAAGAATTACTCCTCGGTCATCGTCCTCTCCGATCCTGCTCAGTACCCGGAGTTGATTGCCGAATTGAAATCTCCCTCCGGGGTCTCCCCACAGACCCGGCGCCGGCTGGCGGCGGAAGCTTTCGAGCTGACCGCCGGTTACGATCGGGCGATTGCCGCCGCTCTTGCCGGGGGAGGCCGGGAAGATCTCCCCGCCGCCCTGGCTCGGGCTTTCCCCGAGAAACGGTCGCTCCGCTACGGCGAGAATCATCACCAGAAAGCTGATTTTTATTGTTCCCCGTCGCAATCCACAGAGAGTTCCCTGGCCGCCGCCCGTCAGCTTCAGGGCAAGGAACTTTCCTACAACAACTTCCTTGATCTGGAAAGCGCCCTGGCCCTGGTTCTCGAACTGGAAGAGCCGGCCTCGGTTATTGTCAAGCATACCAACCCTTGCGGTGCGGCCGAGGGGGAGAGCCTCCTCTCGAGTTATCTCCGGGCCCGCGCCACCGATCCTGATTCCGCCTTTGGCTCGGTTATCGCTTTCAATCGGGAGGTGGATCGGGAGGCCGCAACCGAGGTTGCCGCCACCTTTGTCGAGGCGGTGATCGCCCCCGCCTTCTCCTCGGAGGCGAGAGAAATCTTTGCTCCCAAGAAGAACCTGCGTCTGCTCCAGACCGGACCGCTCTCGGTTCGGACCCCTTATCTCACCTTCCGCTCGATTTATCAGGGGGTGCTGGTCCAGGAGGCCGACCTCCTCTTATGGGATCAGGATCAGCTCAAGTTGGCCGCCGGGCCTGAGCTGTCTTTGGAGAGGCTGGCCGAGCTGGCCTTTGCCTGGGCGGTCTGCAAGCATACCCGTTCCAATGCCATCGTCCTCGGGCAGGGCCGGGCCACGGTGGGGATCGGGGCCGGCCAGATGAGCCGGATTGACGCTGCCCGCATCGCCTTTGAGAAGGCCCGTCAGGCCGGCCTGGAGACCGAGGGTACGGTTCTGGCCTCCGATGCTTTCTTTCCCTTCCGGGATGTGGTCGATCTGGCCGCGCAGGAGGGGGTCGGGGCAATCGTCCAGCCGGGGGGGTCGATCCGGGACTCCGAGTCGATCGCCGCCGCCAAAGAACACGGGATCACGATGCTCTTCACTGGTGTCCGTCACTTTCGCCATTGAGAAAGATATTCACCGCGGCGGCGTAAAGAACGCGGAGAGGGAATAAGTTCAACCTAAATTGAGCGATTCTATGCGGCGAACTGCACCAATTTTTTGCGTCCGAACG
>CAYXKT010000073.1:0-13473 GCA_964465735.1 uncultured bacterium | reverse complement strand
GGCCGGCAAAATCTTAGCACATTTCATCCGCAATAATCGCTCAACTTAGGTTTAAGTTTAGCTCAACAATGTGCCGTACACTTTAATCTCAATCGGGATCGCTATCGGGATCGAGGTTTTGCCGACTCAGGAATCTGATAGTGATCCCGATAGTGATTTAGAAAAACCCAGCCACGTCATAACAGGAGATAACGATTATGCCCCAGTCAGTATCAGCCGCCAAACGGCTGCGCCAGAATGAAACCCGGCGGGAGATCAACCGGGCGGCCCGGGCCCGCCTCCGCACCCAGTTGAAAGCTTTTGAGAACGCGATCAAGGACGGCAATCGGGAACAAGCCCAGCTGGAAATGCTCAAGGCGCATTCCTTCCTCGATAAAGCCGCCGGAAAAGGTCTGGTCAAGAAAAATTACTCCGATCGGAAGAAATCCCGGATGACCCGTTCCCTCCGTTCACTCTCCGTCGAAACCACCTCCGCCGCCGCGGCGGAATAATCCGGTCTTGCCTACCTCGCGGCGGTTGGACTCGCGCTCCCATCTATCCCGGTGAGGGCAGGGCGGTTCCTCAATTTACCCGGCCAGGTCGATCAGCAATCGTTCCAAGGCCAGTCTTCCGTCTTTTTCCCCGCCCTTGAGGGCCCAGTCGGTCTCCACCAGACGGCCATACCAGAAAGCCATCCGGCTTCGGGAGAGTCTCCTGACCTGCCGGAGAAACTGTTTCTGGTAAAACCTCACCCCGGCCGCTGCCACAACCACTCGGGGGTCCTTGGTCCGCTCCCAGGCATCCGCCCCCAACCAGAGTTTCCGCACCGAACTCGTGATCAGGGAGAAGATTTTCAAGGGCGCCTCACCCTCGTCAAGGAGATGGTTAAGCAGGGCGAGAGCCTCCCCGGCCTGGCCGGTAGCGGCCAGTTCGGTCAGGTCGAAGACCGAGCCCTCCTGACCGGACCCGATCAACTCCTGGAACTCCCGATCGGATACCGGGCCCTCACCACCTTTATAGAGCGCCAATCGCTCCAGGCTGTTGGCAAGCTCACCCAGGTCTTCCCCGGCGGCCAGGGCGCACTGTTCAATCTGTCTCCCGGTGAGAGTAATCCCCCGGCGGGACCCCTCCCGGCCGATCCATCCGCGGAGCTGATCTTTTCTCAGAGGCGCGAAACTGACCTGGTATTTGGCCGGACAATATTTGCTCCCCTTCCATTCTTTTTTTGGACTGGCGACCAGGAAGACCAGACAGGAAAGCGGGTTGGGATCAAAGAGATAATCCTTCAGCTTCCGCCACTGCTCGGCGGAGAAAGACTCCGCTCCGTCAACCACTATTAGCCGGGCGGACCGCCCGGCCCCGCCCCCGGCGGAGAAGAGGTCCCAGGCCGGGGTCCGAGCCGCGTCGAGGACCCGGGCGGGATCCACTTCCTCAGCCAGGAGATAATCGTAGTTGAGAGAATTATCGTCCCCGGCCAGCAGGCGGCTCTTGAGTTCGGCGAGATACTGCCGCTGTCGATATCCGTCCTCGCCGACCAGACAGTAAACCGGAAGGAGTTTTTTCATAATGGTGAAGGCGATTTCCCGACTGTGATTCGGACCGGAAAGGAGCAAAAAAACATCAGAAATTATCTGTCCGGCAGCCGGAGTTACCAGATCGAGACAACCGCATCGACAATGTTTCGGGCCAGATCCTGGAAAGCCCGGGGGCGGGCAGCGACTTCCGCTGAGTGCAGATCCCCCTCCAGATAGAAATCGGTATAGCCCTGGACAGACTGGTGCCGGATCAGTTCTTCCCCGGTCGAAAGTTCCCGGAAGGTGATTACCGCGGTCACATAGAGCCGATACTCCTCGACATCGCTCTCCTTTCGACCGGTATAGGCGAGCACCCGGCGGTTCCAGCCGGTGATATTTCCCGTCACCACCGTATCCGCCGCCCCCTCCCCCACCGGCTGGAGGTTGCCGTCCTGCCGGAAACGGGTAATGACCGCGTCGGTGATATCGATTTCGATCCCCGGCTCATAGGTCTCATTGGCAAAAGTGGGGACGTAAACCGATTGCAGACGGTCGGGAAGGCTGGTCCCCAGTCGGTAGGGCCCGCAGGCGGAAAAATGGAGAACAACCAGCAGGACCAGCAGACCCGGTCCCGGCCGGATTCTTTTTCTCCCCCTCCGGCCCACTGAATCGTTACGATCAGTCACTTTTGAGCTTCTCCAGTTTCTTTCGAGCCGGTTGGGCGTATTTCGATTCCGGATATCTCTCCGCTACCTCCCGGTAATAAATCCGGGCCCCGTCTTCCGAACCCTTCTTTTCATAGTATTTGGCGATATCGAAAGCTTTTTTCGCTTTCCGATCGATCAGTTCGGCCACCATCGCTTCCGCCCGCGAACTGCGGGGATCATCGGGATAGGAATGGGTAAACCGCTTTAGATTCCGGACAGCCTCGTTAACCTCCCGCTGATCGTAATCGGATAGGAGCGCCTCCTGGTAATAACAGACCCCGATCTGAAAAAGGGCGGAGGCAACCACCTCGGTTCCGGGATAATTAACCAGGATCTGCTCATACTCCAGGATCGCCTCCTGGTAATCTCCCCGCAACTGGAAAGTCCGAGCCAGTCCGTACTGGGCCAGAGGGGAGACCTTACTGAAAGTGGCGTTATTCAGTACCGTTCGAAATATCTCCTCCGCCCGGCTGAGGCCGGAACGGATCCGGAAAAAGAGAAACCAACGCTTTCTCCCTTCCAGATAGGCCTTTCCGATCTGATACTGACGGTGAAGAATCTCGCTTAAGTTCCCTTTACCAGGATAATCTTTTAACAGAGTCTGATAAGCCTGAAAAGCCGGGTAAAGATCATCCAATTCCTCCAGACAGACCCCAATCTGAAACTGGGCTTCGGGAGATTGGGGAACGCGGGGATAGTCTTTGATCAGCTCCCGGTATATCTTCACCGCCCGGTACCATTCTCCCTTGGCCTGGAGAGCCTGCCCCTCCTCCCAGAGAATCCGGGCCGCCCGAAGCTCCAGGTCTTCTCCTCCAGACAGTGGATCTACCCGATTCCCCATACCCCGACAGGCCGACAGGATAAGAGGAAGCAGGAGGATGACCGCGGCTAAATAAATTATACAGCGATTTTTCATCTCTACAGATACTATATGAACTTTCCCCGGAAGAGACAACTCAATTCGAAAGCTCGGGGATCCGGGCCGGCCAGGCAGCGGAAACGCTAAAGCAACTGGAATTTCCCTACCCTGAAACTTGGATAATCCCGCCGTATATCAACATTGTCAGGGCGAGCCGGCTGTAGATTCCAGCCATCAGATCGTCGATCATCACCCCCCAACCAGCAGGGATCTTCTCCAGACGGCGGATGGGGAAGGGTTTGAGGACATCAAAGAACCGGTTGAGGATGAAGCCGACGATCAGGATCGCCGGGGTAACCGGAAGGGAGAGAAAGGTGATAAAGATGCTGAAGGCCTCGTCGATCACTATCCGGTGATCATCCCGGTGCCGCCACTCCTTCTCCGCCCGGGTCGCCACCTGAACCCCGACCAGGAAAAAGATCGCGAGGAAGATAAGATAGCCGATCCGCAACTCTGTCCAGGAGACCGGGATAAAACCCGGCAGAAGGTAACGGATGAGAAGATATAACCCCACCCCCCCGGCAGCGCCGAACGTTCCCGGGGCAACGGGGGAAAAGCCAAGACCAAAGAATCCGGCCAGGATCTTCACCAGTCGGCCCCGCTGCCGGAATACCGGGTTCATCGGCTTTTCTCTGGAGGAGTTTTATCCGTCCGGGGCCCGGAAGGATCCCCGGTCAGATCCGCCAGAACCCGTGAATTGCGAATCAGATAGTAGAGACCGGACGAGATGGTGAAGGCCGCGCTGATGGAAACCATTATCAGCAGCAGGGGGCGATAATTGGCCATCTCAATCCGGGAATCATAATAGAGACAGAGATAGACCAGAATCAGAGAGACGGTGATCACCTGGGATAGAGTCTTATGCTTCCCCCAGCGACCGGCGGGGATAATCTTATTCTTCCCGGCCGCCACCAGTCTTAACCCGGTAATCGCGAACTCCCGGCTGACGATGATGATCACCAGCCAGGCGGGAAGCCTGACTTCCTCGAGCCCGACAAAGATGATAAAGGCCGAGGTGATGAGAATTTTGTCGGCCAGGGGATCGAGCAGTTTCCCGGCATCGGTGACCTGACCCCGACTCCGGGCCAGAGCGCCATCAAAAAAATCGGTGATCATCGCCAGAAGAAAGATGATCAATGCCGCGGTATAGTTACCGGTAAAAGAGACCGTGAGGGAGACAACAAAGAGCGGCGTGGCCAGCAGGCGGGCGAGGGTTAATTTATTGGCCAGGTTCATAGGTAGTTTGCCTTGGGAAGATCAGGGTTCCGTCAAAAATAATTAACCACAGAGGATATAAAATAGAATAACTGAGTGTAGTGCTTCGTAATTAAAGGCTATGTCCAATGTCATTGGTAGGGGCAAAGCGACAGAGCAATCTCTTAGCTGACAATGGATTGAGGCTGCTTCGCTCTCGCTCGCAATGACAGATTATCGGTGGCTTGAGGTTTTCGTACACACACTTTCTCATCCGCTCCGCTTGTATCACCTCGGCCTGTTCGTCGGTTAATTGATCGGCATAAACTTTTGACTGCCAAAATTGCCCTAATTATATTCAGGTTCCCGGCAAACTCAAGGAATACTTGTCCGCTTCTTATCCGCGTCGCGGCCAATTTCGACCCCGTAGAGGTCATATTCAGAGGAATCGGTTATCCGGACCCGGGCCATCTCCCCGACCTCTAAATCGACCCCTTTTACGACCACGATCCCATCAATCTCGGGGGCCTGAAAAGAACCGCGACCGAGCATCAGGGGACTTCCCGATTCGGGGAAAGGTCCGTCGATGAGAATATCCGCCTCCTCTCCCCGGCGGGCACGCAAGCGCTCAGCGGAGATCTCACTCTGGATCTCCATTATGATCTCGCTCCGGCGGCGGGCCACCGAACCGAGGGGAGCCGGCCCCAACCGGGAGGCCCGGGTCCCCTTCTCCCGGGAATAAGCAAATACTCCCAGGTGGTCAAACCTGGCCCGGCTGACAAAATCGACCAATCGGGCAAACTCGGCTTCCCCCTCCCCGGGGAAACCCACCATCAGGGTAGTGCGGAGACTGATCCCGGGGATTAATTCCCGAGCCCGGTCGATTATCTCCCAGATGTGACGGGAATCGACCTTTCTCCCCATCTCTTGAAGAATCCCATCGTCGATATGCTGGATTGGCAGGTCGAGATAGGGGCAGACCTTGTCCAGAGAAGAGATCGCCCGCAGCAGGCCGAAGTCAACGTGTCGGGGATGAGCGTAAAGAATCCGGATCCATTGAAGAGGCTCGATGGCCTGCAGTCTCTTGAGCAAAAGTTCCAATCCATTTCCTCCGGGAAAAGAACGGCCGTAAGCGGCCGTATCCTGGGCGATCAGAATCAGTTCCCGCGCTCCTTGCTCGACCAAGCGTTGGGCCTCTTTTAGCACCGCCGGAAACGACCGCTCCCGGTAGGGACCCCGGAGAGTGGGGATCAGACAGTAGGCGCAGTGGTTATCGCAGCCGTCGCCAAGGCGGAGGTAGGCCCAGTGGCGAGGGGTGGAGACCAATCGGGGAAGATCCCGGTGAAAGGGGAAACTGGGCACCGGACTCAAGGTGAGACGTGAAGCCGGATTTGGACATTGAGAGATCAGCAGTCGGCCCAGGGAATCGCCCTCCCCGACCCCGAGGAGGATATCGACCTCGGGAAATAACTTCTCCGATCGCTCCCCGTAATACTGGATCAGGCACCCGGCCACCACCAGGATTCCCCCGCTCCGGCGCCGCCATTCGATCGCCCGCCGGATCGCCGCTCTCCCTTCCCGGCGGGCGGAACGGAGAAAGCCGCAGGTATTCACCACCACAATATCCGCATCGTCCATCTGAACCGTGGGCTGAAAACTTTCCCGGGGGAGAGACCCGAGCATCGTTTCCGAGTCAACCAGGTTCTTGGGACAGCCGAGGCTGATCAGGCAGACCCGCCGGGGTAAAGAGGGACTGGATGAGGTCATCGAAGCATTATCAGTCATAGGGATATCCAAAATTGATTCAATGTCTGATGTCGCGTTTAATTTTCAATGAGACTCAAGGACAATCTCAATTGGAAATTCGGTTCTGATCTGGCCCCCCTTCAGGGAGCTGATTAATTGCTGCTGATCCATTGGGAACCAGCGTAATTTCAGTAGCGCAATTTACACATTATACCAGATACCAGTCTCATCTACTATGAGACGCGACAGGCAAACTGAATATGCGATCCGAGAAAAAATATCCAATGATGAAGGAAAGACCTTCCCTGAAACAAGTTCAAGATGTTCTGAAATAATCGGGAGACCCGCACCGCAGCAGCGCCGATCACCTAAATATTCGACATTCCTGGTTGGATATTGGATAAAGAAAGTGGGAAGGAGCAAGAAAGAGTTCCGAGATAACCATTCACCAATCAGTCCCGAAGGCTTGGCCTGGCGATAGTCTCTCTGAGACTACTCCAGATCAGCAGTCGGGATCTTTTCCAGGGTCCCGGGGGCGTACGGATCGTCAACCTGAAGGAAGGCCGCCGCCGCTTTCTGGCTGGATTCAATACCCTGGAAGAGAATGATACCGCCCCAGATCAGGAAGACGAGGCCGATCAGTACCCCGAAGGCGGTCAGAAGAGGCTTCCAGCGGAGCCCGGGAAGAAAGGGCGGGGAGTCGGGTTTGGGTTCCGCTAAGACCACCTGGGGTTCCTGAGACTGGAAACTCTCATCATAGAACTGTAAAAGAAGAGAATAATCCAGGGCGAGATAATGACCGTAGATCTTGAGAAATCCCTTCACGTAGGTCCGGGGAGGGAGATGGAGATGATCTCCCTCCTCCAGGGACTGGAGATACTCGATCTTGATCTTGGTCGCCTCCGCCGCCTCCGCCAGGGAGACGCCTTTCTCGTTCCGGGCTTTCTTCAGTTGTTCAGCGAGGTAGTTCATTGAGGAAGATTGAAGTGCCTGAAGTTTTTAAGCAACTAAAGTTTAGCGCGTCTATTGTTAAAAGTACCGGAAGTTTGACCTGACTCAAGATAAAAACACCTGAAGCAAGACGAGAAACAACCTATTCGTCGTCTTCTTCCGCCTCTTCTTCCGCCATCCCGGTGCCGTCGCCGGCATAGGTACCGATCAGTATATCCCGGGCCTTGGTCCCCTTATAGGGACCGACCACGCCTCGCACTTCCAGCTGATCCATCACTCGGGCGGCCCGGGAATAACCGATCTTCAGCTTTCTCTGGAGCATCGAAACTGAAGCCTGGTTGGTCTGCCGGATGACATCAACCGCGTCATTTAGCAGAACATCACCTTCCCCCTCCTCAATCCCGTCGGCCGAAATGGTTTTTTTCTGGAACATCTCAGTCTCGAAATCCGGCGAACGCTGCCGGGAGACAAAGGCGACCACGCCGTTGATCTCGTGGTCGTGGCAGTAGGTCCCCTGGGCGCGGAGCAACTGGTCGGTAGCCGGGGGGAGGAAGAGGAGGTCACCGTTGCCGAGCAGTTTGTCGGCGCCCCCGGCATCAAGGACAGTCCGGGAGTCAACCTTGGCCGCGACTTTAAAGGAGATCCTCCCGGGGAGGTTGGCCTTGATGATCCCGGTAATAACATCGACCGAAGGACGCTGAGTGGCTAAGATCAGGTGAATCCCCACCGCCCGGGAGAGGTGGGCCAGTCGGGCGATCGCGGTCTCGATCTCCTTGGCCGCCACCAGCATCAGGTCAGCCAGTTCGTCGATCAGAAGGACGATATAGGGCATAGAATCGGGAAGTTCGTCGTTTAGCTCCTGGCCCCGGGCGGCTTTCCGGGCCGCCTGACGGGAGGCGTTAAAGGAGGCAATATTCCGCACCCCGGCCCGAGCGCAGAGGTCGTAACGGTCCTCCATCTCCTTGATCACCCAGGCCAGGGCCATCGCCGCCTGCGCGGCATCGGTGATCACCGGACAGAGCAGATGAGGAAGCCGGTGGAAAGCCGCCATCTCAACCTTCTTGGGATCGACCATAATCAGCTTCAACTCGTCAGGGGTCCGGGAGAAGAGAAGACTGATGATGATCGAGTTGATGCAGACGGTCTTTCCGGAACCGGTCGCCCCGGCGATCAGCAGGTGGGGCATCGCGGTCAGATCGGCCACAACCGGGGTCCCCGAGATATCCTTCCCGAGCGCTATCGGAAGAATATGGCGGCCCTTCCTGAACTCCGGCGACTCGATCATCTCCCGCATATAGACCAGGGTGGTATTGGTATTGGGAACCTCGATCCCGATCGCCGCCTTACCCGGGATCGGGGCCAGGATCCGCACCGACTTCGCCTCCATCGTCAAGGCGAGATCGTTCTCCAAGGCCTTGACCTTTCCCACCTTGACCCCGGGGGCGATCTGGATCTCGTAGCGGGTAATCGCCGGTCCTCGTTCAATCCCCACCACCCGGGACTCGATCCCGAAATCTTCCAGAGTGCTCTCCAGGATACTTGAGGCGTCGTAGGTCTTGTTCTTCAGCTCCCGCTGTGACAACGGGGGGGGATCGTCGAGGAGTTCCAACGGGGGCAGCTGATAGGGGACTTCATCGCCCGGGGAAGATGGGGCGGGCGGGGGAAAGACGGCCGCGGGCGGCAGGGGAGCCGGGCCTTTTTTCTTCGACCGGGGTTGGCGGGCCCCAGCGGCCTTCTTCCGATCCTCCGCCTGCTTTAATTTCTCCCGGTCCCGCTTTTCTTCCTCCTGCTTCCGGAGCAGTGCCTCTTTCCGTTCTTCCTCCTTCCGACGGCGGAGTAACTCCTTCTCCTCGCGTTCCTTCTCCCGAGCCTGACGGCGCTCTTCCCGGAGCCTTTCCTTCTCGGCTTTTTTCTTCTCCTCCTCGCGCTTTTTCAGTTCGGCGGCCCGCTCCCGAAGGGAGGTCTTTACTGCCGGACTGGCGGAAGATGAGCGCCGAGAAGAGCCAGCGGGAGCCGGAGGGAGAGGAACCGCAGATTTCTGCCGGGTGAAGAATTTTTGGCAGACCCGGAAGAATACTCTTAAGCCCCTGATCGGGACCAGGATCGGCTTCAGCTCGGTGAGCAGAGCCAGGGGCACCAGGACCATCGACACCAGCACCAGCCGGGAGCCAAAGGGCCCCAGTGGGGAGAGAAACGAGACCGCCACCCCACCCCACCAGCCGCCCATTCCCATTCCCTCCAACTGTTCCCCCAGACAGGAGGCGGGGCAGGCAGACTGCAGATTGAGAAGGGGGGAGAGCCCGGCCACCATCAGCACGGCGTAGAAACACTTCAGGGGCAGGCCCCGGGAAGGTCGATCCCGCGGCAGAAGCAGAACAATCCCCTCGGCCACGATCAGCACGGGGACGGCCAGGGCACCGCCGCCGATCACCAGATAGAGGGCCAGGGCCAGTTCGGCCCCGACCCGACCGCAGTAATTGTAGATGACCTCGTCACCCCGAGTTCCCGCGGCGTCACCGTGATGATAGGAGAGCAGACTGACGGCGACAAAGATCCCGACCGCGATCAGGATCAGACCCAGGGCCGGAGAATGTCTTTTCTCCATCGTATTATTTTTTTCTCGGCGACAAAATAGACCAGACCGGAAGTTTAGTCGGAAGCAAGGACCTGCTTGCGGCTGAGTTTGATCCGACCGAGATTGTCGATCGCGATCACCTTCACCTCCACCACATCTCCTTCCTTCATCACGTCCTCCACCTGGTTCACCCGATGGTCGGCCAGCTCGGAGATATGACAGAGCCCGTCCTTGCCGGGCAGGATCTCGACAAAGGCGCCAAACTGCTTCACGGTCCTGACCGTGCCCCGGTAGGTCTTGCCGACTTCAACCTCGGCCACCATCATCTCGATGGTCTCCCGGGCGTTCTTCGCGGCCTCAAGATCCGAAGACGCGATCGAGATAAAACCATCGTCCTCGATATCGATCTTGACACCGGTCTTCTCCATCGCCTTAATATTTTTCCCCTTGGGGCCGATAACCAGCCCGATCTTATCGGGATCGATATGGATGGAGAGGATCTTGGGCGCGTACGGTGAGATCTCCTCCCGGGGTTGGGGCTGGACCTGGTTCATCTTCTCCAGGATATGGAGCCGGGCAATCCGGGACTTGTCCAGAGCCTGCTTCATTATTTCCCGGGTAATCCCGCCGATCTTGATATCCATCTGGAGAGCGGTTACCCCGTCGGCCGTCCCGGCCAGTTTGAAGTCCATATCGCCCAGGGCATCCTCAGAACCGAGGATATCGGTCAGGATCACGCTCTTGTCGCCTTCCTTGAGCAGACCCATCGCGATCCCGGCGACCGCGGTCTTCAAGGGGACCCCGGCATCCATCAAAGCCAGGCTGCCGCCACAGATTGAGGCCATCGAGGAGGAACCGTTGGAGGAGAGAATATCGGAGACCACCCGGATGGTATAGGGGAACTCGTCCGCGTCCGGCAGCACCGGAAGCAGAGAACGTTCGGCCAGGGCGCCGTGCCCGATCTCCCGCCGTTTCGGTCCGAAACTGGGCCGGGCCTCGCCGGTGCAGAATGGGGGAAAGTTGTAGTGAAGCATAAAGCGCTTTTTCTTCTCTTCTTCCTCCAGACCATCGATCCGCTGTTGATCGGAGACGGTCCCCAGGGTGGCCAGAACCAGGGCCTGAGTCTCGCCCCGGTTGAAGATCGCTGAACCGTGGGTCCGAGGCAATGCTCCGACCCGGGAGGAAATCTCCCGGATCTGGTCCGGTCCTCGGCCGTCCACCCGGATACCCTTCTCAATGATCATCTGCCGGCTGTACTTCTTCAGCGCGGCCTTGAAGGCGGCGCTATAGGCCCAACCTTCCAGCTCGGGGTTCTCGGCCAGCAGACCTTCCCGAACGCTTTCCTTGATTGCGGATATGGCCAGGTGCCGGTCCTTTTTCCCCTGGATATCCAGAGCCTGGGAGATCCCGGCGGCCGCCCGCTCATCGACCGTCTTCACCAATTCCTCCGGGGGAATCTGGAGAACAAATTCCCGGGGGGTGGGGGCGACCTGAGCACGCAGATCATTCTGGAGATCGATCATCGGGCCCAGCGCGGCCTGACCGAACTCCAGCGCCCGAAGAATGGTCTCCTCGTCAATTCCCTGGGCTGAGCCCTCCACCATATTGATCGACTCCCGCGAACCGACCAGGACGATATCCATCCGGCTGTCTTCCAACTCGTCCAGGGTGGGGTTGATGATAAAATCGTCGCCGACCATCCCGATCCGGACACCGGCCAGCGGGCCGGCAAAGGGAATCCCGGAGACCATCAAAGCGGCTGAGGCACCGTTGACCGCCAAAATATCGGGGTCGTTCTGCCCGTCAGCGGAGAGCACCCAGGCCGTTACCTGGATATTGTTCCGCAGCCCTTGAGGGAAAAGCGCGCGCAGCGGCCGGTCGATCAACCGGTCGGTCAGGATCTCCTTCTCGGTCGGACGGCCTTCCCGCTTGAAGAATCCGCCGGGGATCTTCCCCGCCGCCGGCATCTTTTCCCGATAATCTATGGTCAGGGGAAGGAAGTCCGTCCCTTCCCGACAGTCCTGAGCCGCCACTGCCGTCACCAGGACCACAGTCCCCTCGCAGGTTACGGTAACCGCTCCATCCGCCTGGCGAGCCAGTTCCCCGGTCGCGATCTCCAGGGTTCTATCCCCCATCTGACAACTTCTCTTGATCTCCATAATACTTACTACTCCTTTACTCAAATATCTGAATGTTCGGTTTTTACCTTATTTCCTTAAGCCCAGACTCTCCACCACTTCCCGGTACTTGGCAGGTTTGGTTCTTTTCAGGTAGGCCAGATGACGGGCCCTCTGACTGACCATAATCTGCAGGGATCGCTTGGTGCGAAAGTCCCGGTGATTGGCTTTCATATGCTCGGTCAGGGTCTTGATCTTATCGGTCAGAATAGCAATCTGGACCCCGGAAGAACCGCTATCCCGTTCGTGATAACCCAGTGAATCAATTGCCGCCTGAGTCTTGGATTCGGTGCTGTTCATACTTTAAAACTCCTTGATGTTTAATCCTGTCAGAAAACCATTGTTACCCGGCGGACGATCAGGGAGAAGGGACGGAAAGGACCTCAAAGACCTCTCAGAACACTATCGGTCAAAAAAGCCCGCTTCTTTTTAGCTTCTCCTCTAACTTAGCAGGGAACGGGCTTGCCGTTCATCATCTTTCATCCGCGCGACTAACAGTCGTTCATTTGGGAACTTTATATCCTCTCTGAGCTTTTTTAGCAAGTAAACTTTTATTCTCCTGCCCCCCAGGCGCCCCGACCAATCAAAGATATGGGCTTCGGCGACGGGGGGGCTAAAAGCCGGAGAGGCAAAGGTGGGGCGCCGACCGACATAAAATATTCCGCCGGCCAGCGTAGATCCGACTTCGATCCGGGCCGCGTAAACCCCGAACGCCGGAAGCAGCTGCCGGGGAATAAAGTTGGCGGTGGGATACCCCAGCCCCCTCCCCTTCCCCCAGCCCGAAATCACCCGTCCGGTCAGACAATAGGGCCGGCCGAGCAGATCAGCCGCGGCTGTCATCCGGCCATTGCGGACATCTTCCCGGATCCGGGAACTGCGGACTTCCTGTCCGCCGAGGTGGACCGTGGGGATTTCCCGGACCGGGAAACCCGCCTCACTCCCCCGCCGGCGGAGCAGTTCCACCGTGCCGGTTCGGTCAGCTCCGAAACGGAAACCTTCCCCGACGCAGATCCCCCGGATTTTCAGCCTCCGGATTAAGACTTGATCGATGAACTCATCCGGTACCAGCGAAGAGAGTTCCCGGCCGAATTCGATCAGCCAACAAGCGGCGACCCCCAACCCCTGAAAGCAGTCCAGTCTCTGGCGGGTGGTGGTCAGCAGCCGGCTTCCAGTCCCGGAACCTGCCAGGCGGGTATGGTTGCGGAAGGTGATGATGGCGGGCACGCCCCGATCGGCGGCGAGTTCGAGCACGCTCTGGATAATTTTCCGGTGGCCGAGATGACAACCGTCAAAATTCCCGATCCCGACCACCGGACCGAGGTTGGTGGGGCGGAATGTAGTGAATATTTTCATTTCAGATAACTGCCCAGGCAGATATTGTCTGAACGCGAACCTGCTATCAAGCAGATTTTGCCATTGTGAGGAACGACTCGCAATAACCTGGTTTCTGAGGTGGGCGTTGGGACACTGATTGCCTGAGTCAACAGGTGGGGATTTTCCGCCTTCAGTCTTCGACCGAATAACCTGAGTATTGATGCCTATCTTCCCTTGCGCTCAGCGCAAAGGAAAATTAGCGGATCAAGTTGGGGGTATCTTGTGGCTTTTCACCTTTCGCAGATGGACAGGTTGGAGAGTTGAATGTCATTTAAGCCTGAGCTGAGCGATTATTGCGGATGAAATGTGCTAAGATTTTGCCGGCCGACGGGTTGCG
>CAYXKT010000072.1:0-13484 GCA_964465735.1 uncultured bacterium | reverse complement strand
TGGCTGCGGTTTTCGCAACCCGTCGGCCAGCAAAATCTTAGCACGTTTCATCCGCGATAATCGCTCAACTCAGGTTACAGAAATCCGGATTGAGCCTGATGTTCAGACCGGACCCGAAACATATTGTTTTGTAACGCTGTTTTTCGCCACCGGCATTTAGCGGCTCCCCGGCCACAACGTTTCCGCTTTAGACACCTGACGAAGAAGATCGGCAATTTTGTCGCGAGCATTCAATCCGGAAAGCCATTCTTCCGGCAACGCGGCGGCGGGATATTTCGCGCCATAGACAAGACCAAGGATCATACCGCGGGCCGCGCTGTCGCCACCGGCGTTGGCGTTGGCGATCAAGGCCGAGACAGGGTCCTTTGGGTAGCGCAGCAAGAGATGGCAGATGCCGGGGAAGGCGCCGTCGGTATGACAATTCAAGCCATAGGTTTTCAGAGCCAGGGAATCGGTTGCCTCGGAAGCGGCCGATGCCCGCGCGGCGGCCAGCCAACTTCCCCGCAGACCGGACCACATCTTCGAGGACATAACCGAATCCAGCGCGCCTGGAATGGGAGCGCCCGCGCGGGCGGCAAGGACAACGCGACTGAAAAATTCCGCCGAGGCCACCACCTCGTCTCGGGGATGGGTGAACGCGGTTTGCCGCCGGATCGCTTCAATTAACCCGTCCTCCTCCCGCCATTTCAAAAGAAAAAGCGGACCGATCCGGGCCGCGCCGGCGATATCGTGGGAGTCGGAGCCCGCGCGTTCGGGCGGGATACCGGCCTGCAGGTGTTCAAGGGTCTGGCGGGTCGCGCCGTCACGGTAGGCCTTATTTGTCGAAGCTTCCCAGAAGTCTTGCCACCGGGCATAAAACCGTTCCGGAACAAAGGCACCATCCTCCGCGATCGACTGGAGCAAAATAAGCGTCTGATCGCCGTAATGGGTAAAATCTCCGGCGGACTTGCCGGGGTGATAGGTACTGAGGGGCGCATAATATGATGTGACGCGGCCGATTTTCGAACGGATTTCATCCTGATCATAAACCCAATGCGGCCCCAACGCCAGCGCGTCGCCGATAAAAGAGACCAGGACGATGTCGGCATCGATGTCGCGCGTTTTCTCGGTTCGATCTTCGATTTCAGAGTTCATCGGAGTCTCCTTTTGCTGGTTGGTTTGCCTCCCCGTCTCTTTTTCTGCCCCGGCCGAACAAGCCCTTCTAACACGGCGCTCGGTCAGGGCGCTTTTAAAAAGTCGTTATCACGCACGGGCTGATAAGCCCCGCGTGGCCCTCTTGATTTGTTTGAGCGCAGTCAAGATGACGTCACGAGGCGCGCCAATATTTAACCGCATAAATCCGCTGCCTTCCCTCCGCCCGAATTGTGTCCCCGAATTCATACCGATACCCGCTTGGTGGATAAAGAAATGTCTGAGTCGCGCGTCATCCATATTCAGTCCCCGGCAATCCAGCCATAAAAGGTAAGTGCCTTGCGGTTTGATCAGTTTGATTGCCGGCAGCTGATCGGCTATATACGCTTCGACGCAATCAAGGGTTCCTTGCACCTAAATTGAGCGATTCTATGCGGCGAACTGCACCAATCTTTTGCGTCCGAACGGATATTGAAAATCCTCGCCATATCTCCTGGATATGGCTGCGGTTTTCGCAACCCGTCGGCCGGCAAAATCTTAGCACATTTCATCCGCAATAATCGCTCAACTTAGGTTGCAGATAGTTCAGCAACGCTGTCAGCCAGGATTCACCTTCCCGATACGCTGTTTCAAAAGCCACGATACTGAAAGGGTTGGCGCCGCTGATATGGAGCGTGTCGAAAACCCGGGCAATCCGGGCCCGTTGTTTTCGGTCGGGGATAATGAGCGCGGAAAGGTTGAGACCCGCGATATTAAAAGTTTTAGTTGGTGACAGGGCCGTGATCACACGGGCGGGATTCTTGGCTAAAGCGGCCGTTACGTGGTGTTCGTTGCCGGGATAGATCAGATCGCTATGAATTTCATCGGAGACGATCATCAGGTCATACTTCTCGGCGATCTTCAGCAGACCGGCCAGTTCCTGTTTATCCCAGACCCGCCCCACCGGATTATGCGGTGAGCAGAGCAATAACAGACGCGCTTGTTTGGCGCATCGGGACAAATGGTCAAAGTCAATAGTGTATCTGCCATTTTCCAGGCGCAGCGGATTGAGCAGCGGTTTTCGGCGGTTATTGGTGATCACCGAGAAGAAGGGGTAATAGACCGGCGGCTGGATGATAACTGAATCGCCGACACCGGTGAAAGCCATCAATGCCGCGCTTAATGATGGAACCACCCCCGGGCAGATGACGACCCATTCGCGCTTGATTGTCCAGCCGTGACGCTGCCGCATCCAGTTGACAACTGTTTCCGTCAGACTGTCGGGAAAATATGTATAGCCGTAAATGGGGTGGCGGGCCCGGGCGATCAGCGCTTCAGTAATCGCGGGGGGCACGGGGAAATCCATATCCGCCACCCAGAGGGGGATAACGTCGGATTTCCCAAACACATTCTGCCGTTCATCGTATTTAACGCTATTACTGCCGGCCCGGTTGATCTGGCGGGCGAAGTCATCCGGTGTCAGGCTCTCAATGGCGGTCGTTGACCGGCAAGGCAAATTTGAGTGAGATTTTTGGGAGCGCCAGGCCATAATTCTTTCTCGGTATATTGCGTCAGCCAGGTATCAAGCAAAGCAATTATTATGGTTTGGGTAACACTTTTCAGCCTGCTTGTCGCGTTTCCTTTTCAATGAGACGCGACACTGCTAAAAACGGGGCTATCAGCACCATCCACAATTTTGCCGGATCGTAAAGCCGGTCAATTAAATTAGGTCCGGAACAAAACCCCCAAAACCAGTTCATTGCCCAGAGGGACGCCAAAGCAATCTGTTGGTTTCAGAACGCGAACCGTGTTAAGCCGGCGGTGAGTCAATAACCGATATAGTGAAATCCCGGATATTGAATAACCTCTCGGCAGGGATCAATATTTCAACACTCTCGCCAGAAAATCCCGGCTCTGTCGGCTGACGAGCTGATCGAAGACGTGCTCCCCCGTTCTTGTCTCGGCGATACGGCCTTCGGCGATCATCGCCACCTGACCGGCGACCCGTTTGGCGAACCCCATATTGTGCGTGGCCAGGATAAAATCGAGTCCTTCCTCGCCCAATTCCTCGATGACATCGAGCACTTCCGCCGTCATCTCGGGATCGAGCGCGGAAGTGGGCTCATCAAATAACAACAATCGCGGCTTGATCGAGATCGCGCGAGCGATAGCGACACGTTGGCGCTGACCGCCCGAGAGTTCGGCGGGTCTCTTGTCCGCGTGCTTTTCGAGTTGGAGCCTCTTCAAAAGTCCTATCGCCGTTTCCGTAGCTTCAAAAGACGTCAGCGTATGAACCTTCTCCAGTGGCAGCGTGATGTTCTTCATAACAGTGAGATGCGGAAAGAGGTTGAATGCCTGGAACACCACCCCGAGCGTGCGGCGATGCCGGAGCAGGGATTTTTCGTGAAAGTCCACTTTGACGCCATCAATCTCCACCTCGCCTCTATCGGGATACTCCAGGCCCGCGATAATACGAAGCAACGTCGACTTTCCGCAACCCGATGAACCAATCAGCACCAGCTTTTGGTCCTTTTCCATCGACAACGAGATGTTGTCGAGCACAAGATGCCCGTTGAAGCTCTTGGAAATATGGCGGAGATCAAGTTTCATATTTCATCCGTTTCTCCAGCCATCGTGTCCACAGCGATATCGGCAACGTGAGAATCAGATAGCCGACCGCCAGCGGCAGATAGCTCTCCATAGTAGAGTATGTAAACGCGTTCACCTGCTGCGCGTTAAGGGTCAGTTCGTTGATCGAGATGATCGAGAGCAGTGAAGAATCTTTGATCAGCGAAACCAGCTGACCGGCCATCGGCGGCAGGATCTGCCGCAGGGTCTGGGAAAATATTACGTACCGATAGGTCTGAACACGCGTGAATCCGACCGCGCGAGCCGAGTCGATCTGGGATTTCCCCACCGCCTCGATTCCCGCCCGGATGATCTCGGCAATATACGCCCCTTCGAAGAACGATAACACGAAAATGCCGACGAGATATCGATTCTCCACCCACATCGCGGCGGCGACCACGTAGAAGAAAATCAGGATTTGGACCAGCAAGGGCGTCCCGCGCACCAGCTCGATGTAGATCTTGCTCAAGTAGCGCAAGGGGAGGATCCGTGTCCGCCGCGCCAGCGCGAAACACAACCCGATAAACGTACTCAGCCCCAGGGAAGCCGCCGAGATCCAAACGGTGGTCCCCCACCCCCGCAGAAACAAACGTCGGTAGTGCCAGACGGATTCCCATCCCCAGTGGTAACGGAGCCGGGTGAAGGAGAAATAAAGCACGAACGTTAGAAGCAACAGGGCAAGCACAAAGTTGAATGCCCGGATCCACCGCGCCGGGGACGAGCCTTCACGCTCCGGACCAAGAAAAAGTCTGGCCACTCTCATACTAAAAAAGGAATGGAATGCCCAACTTCTGGAATGCTTCCTTTTGTTCCCGCAAGTACCTGTCACTGAGCCGGGCGAAACCCCCTCGAACACTGAAGTCCTTAAGGAACGCGTTCACCTGCTCGCGCAAGGCATCGTTTTCCTTGCGGACACCGATCGCCCACGATTCTTCCTGAAACGGTTCCAACAAAGGGCGCGTCGTATTCTGATGCCGCTTCCAGTTCCGGTACGTGGACATCTGGTCATAAATAAACGCGTCGGCCTTACCCTGCACAACCTCGAGGACACAGGACGACTCTTTGTCGAGCACCAACACCTTCGCCTCCGTCGGGTGCCGCGCGACATACACGTGGCCGGTCGTGCCCTTTTTCACGGTGATCACCCGTCCCGGTCCGGTGAAGTCGGCAATGGATTGGCCGGAAACATCCTTGCGGACAAGAAGACAGAGCCCGGTCTTCAGGTACGGTTCGGAGAAACCAATCGACTTCATACGTTCGGCCGTGGCGGTCATCGAGGAAATAATCAGGTCGATCTTGCCGGTCTTCAGAGCGGGGATCAACCCGTCGAACGACGTGTTGCGGATTACTACCTTCCGGCCCAGAAACTCGCCCAGCGCATAGGCCAGATCCACGCTGACACCCGTCGGCGTGCCGTGTTCATCCGTCATCTCAAAGGGCGGATAGGACAACTCCATCCCCACGATCAGAGGCTCACTCTTACCGATGGCGGGCACAGGATTTGCCAGGACCATAGCAAAAACGGCCAGCAGCATAACGCGAATCCAATTCATATTCACCCTCCCTGTCCGATACTCTTTCGGTCAGAAATTGACCATAGAGAGCGCAGAACAAGTAAGTAGCGCCTAAACAAAATCTCAAGTCACATAGAGTCTGTCACCTGATCAAATAATACGGCTACATATTACCTAAATTGAGCGATTCTATGCGGCGAACTGCACCAATCTTTTGCGTCCGAACGGATATTGAAAATCCTCGCCATATCTCCTGGATATGGCTGCGGTTTTCGCAACCCGTCGGCCAGCAAAATCTTAGCACATTTCATCCGCAATAATCGCTCAACTTAGGTATTATCCGGAAGATACTCATCAGCCGGATCAAAATTGTGTCGGTCGGGTGTCCTTTTCAATGAGACGCGAAAGGAGAAGCTAATCTCAACCTGAAGATTGTTTTGTCGGTCCGAAGGCTTTCGGACCTTTTGGCAATGACCAAAAGTCAACAAACCGGCTCTTGTCGGACAGCCTCGACAGCCCGGGGAAGAAATTTGCGAAAAACTATCATAAGCCCCGCAGCGGCAATATATAATTCACCCATTGTTTGGAGAAACGCAGCAGTATTTTTGCGAAACCGGATTGATCCGCTTTTATGCCACCGGCAAACTGCCGCAGGGGGCCAGTTCCGACTCCGGCCTCGGTCCCTCTACTTTACCGGAGAGATTCCTGATCGCCTTTCTCAGCCCTTCCACGATAGTGGGATGGTAAAACGGCATATTGAGAACTTCAAAGGCCGTCAGTCCTTGTTGGATGGACCAGGCCAGCAGATGACCGATATACTCTCCCCCGGGAACCATCATCTCAGCGCCCAAAAGCTTTCCGTGGCGGGGTTCGGCGTAGATGCGCAAAATGCCCCGGTTTTCATCCATCATCATTGCCCGCCCCTGTTTGTTGAATCTTGACTCCCCAATAATATGGGGAACTTCCTGAATCTCTCGATATTGTTTTCCGACCATTACAATCTGGGGCGCGGTAAAGGCGATGGTCAACGGCGTCCGTCTTTTAAAACAACGGTTCCCGGCTCGAACCGCGTTGTATCCGGCGATCCTCCCCTCATCCGCCGCCTCGTGAAGAATCGGTCGATAGCCATTGACATCGCCGGCGATAAAGATCGGCTGATCTATGATTTGCAGCGTATTGTAATCGACTTCCGGCCGACCCCGATCATCCAGGGCGACCCCGATCGTCTCCAGCCCTAAACCGGAAATATTCGGGCTCCTCCCCACGGCAATCAAGGCCCGGGAAAATCCCGCTTTTCCCTCCGATCGGATTAATTTTACTTTATCTCCCTGCAGGGAAAGCTCCGCCGGCTGCCCCAGATAGAGATTTAGTTCTTCCCTGATCGCCTCCACGGCGTACCGGTTCACCACCGGGTCGGTCAGGCCGCCGATATTTTCCCGCCCTTCCACCATCTCAACCTTGATCTCCATCCGGCTCAGTGCCTGGCCCATTTCCAGCCCGATGACGCCGCCGCCGATGACCGCGATATCATCATCCAGCGTCTCCATTTCAAATAAATCGTCGGTGGTGATCACTCGATCGCCGTAATCTTGCCAGGGCTTCGGCACCACCGGAGAGGCACCGGTGGCAATAACCACCGCTTCAGCGATGATCTTTTGCCCCTCGACTTCCAGAACATTCGGCTCGATAAAACGAGCGTAACCCGGGATATTTTTATCCCCCAGCTTTTCGATTGACTTGAGGACCCCGGAGACAAACAGATCTCGCAAGGAACGGACATATTTCAACAGTTCCCTCCGGTCGAGAGAGAGACGATCGCTGTTCCTGATCCCCTTTTGCTCAAAGAAACGACGATGATAATAATCATTGGCCGCCTGGATAAATAATTTGGAAGGCATACAGCCAACTCGGGCGCAGGTGGTTCCATATGGCCCGCCATTGATCAGGACACAGTTTTCATTTTCGCCGCCGGCTTCTCTAAAAGCCGATATACCGGCGGTACCGGCGCCGATCACCGCTACTTTAACTTTTCGCTCCTTCATCATCTCCACTCCTGATTGGTTGCATATAAACAGTGCCGGGAGGCAAACCTCAGAACCCGGGTCATTGCGAGGCAGGACGATATAATTGGAGGTCTCCCTTCGGACACTACTTGCCGGCAAAGGCGAGTCCGGCCGCGGCCCAGCCGTGTTTGCCGGCCTTGTAATCGAAAACATCGGGGAACCCCAGCTCTCCGAGTTTCCGGGCGGCCTGGGTGCTGGCCGGACAGGAATACTTCCCGCAGTAAACCACCACCGTCATTTCCGGATTGAGCCGGGAGCCGGCGGTTGCTTCCAATTCGTTTAGGGGAATATTGAACGCACCGGGGATGTGGCGATCCTGATATTCCTCGGAAGAGAGTACCTCCACCAACTGGAAAAGTTCCTCATTCAGTTGCATCTCCAGCAGACCTTCCAGGGAGAGCAAACGCAGCTTGGTCATATTAATTCCTCCAGCGTTAGATAATTTCCATCCCGATTAAGCCGGTGATCTCCTTTAACAGTTAATCAGGTTCAACCTAAATTGAGCGATTCTATGCGGCGAACTGCACCAATCTTTTGCGTCCGAACGGATATTGAAAATCCTCGCCATATCTCCTGGATATGGCTGCGGTTTTCGCAACCCGTCGGCCGGCAAAATCTTAGCACATTTCATCCGCAATAATCGCTCAACTCAGGTTCAAGTTATTCCAGCGCTTTTTTTTCCGGACCAGAGGAGATAGCGGCGGTGACGGTCCCGGCCGCCTGGCCGGTCTCAATATCCCCGGTAATATCCCCCACAGCCAGGGTACGGCGGGGGTTTAACTCTAATCGGTGCAGAGTCCCGGTCATTGGGCAGTATAACCGCCGTCGATCACCAGATCGCTTCCGGTGATAAAGGATGCTTCGTCAGAGGCTAAATAAACAATCCCATAACCGACATCGTCGGGCCGGCCGACGTGACCGATCGGATGTTTCT
The DNA here is from genome assembly GCA_964465735.1 of uncultured bacterium. GTDB lineage: Bacteria > Auribacterota > Erginobacteria > Erginobacterales > Erginobacteraceae > Erginobacter. The sequence goes on along the minus strand of CAYXKT010000072.1, from coordinate 5,235 downwards.
CTTTGAGCTGCCGACGGAATTCCTCCGGGCCGTCAGGTGACCGCCGGGCCAGTTCATCAACCAATGGCGTCCAGATATATCCGGGGTGGATGGAATTTACCCGGATATTATCTCCGGCATAGAGCATAGCGTCAGTCTTGCTCATCAACCTCACCGCCCCCTTGGAAGCGTGGTAGGCCGGCAGGTCGGGGGCACCGACCAGGCCGTAGATCGAGGAGAGGTTGATAATACTCCCGCCGCCGGCTTTTTTCATATAGGCAACGGCGTGCTTGGTGCAGAGAAAAACTCCGTTGACATTGACCTTGATCACTTGATTCCACTCTTCTTCCGAGATCTGATCGGTCGGCCGATCGACCCCGGTGATCCCGGCATTGTTGACCAGGATGTCGAGCCGGCCGAACCTATCCGCCGTCGCCGCCATCACCGTCTCTACTTCTTTTTCCGAAGAGACATCCAGCCGGTAAAACTCGGCTTCCCCCCCCTCCCGACGGATCTTTTCGACCACTTCCCGGCCGGCTTTTTCGTCAATATCGGTTACGGCCACCGCCGCCCCTTCCCGGGCCAAAAGCAGACAGGCGGATTTCCCGATACCGTTACCTCCCCCGGTCACCAGGGCGACTTTATCCTTTACTCGGTCCATACTTCACCTCCTCAGTCTCAGTTCCCGCAATTAAGACGATCAAGACGGAGCCGGGATGACCCGGCGCCCCTTCACCTGCGCACACTCTATCCGAACGGGTTGAGATACAATCGGGCTACTCGTTCCCCGATTCTTCTCTTAAATCGGGAAAGAGCCGCCCGATTTCCGTCCCCCCGTTTAATCTCGCAAAGACCAGATTCTTCTCCATCCGGGGATCGTTATCGGCGGAAAGAAGTTTAACCGCCGTGAACATAGCCGGATTCATCCCCCCGCCATACAAGGACGTACCGTCGAGTTCCAGACTATTCATAATTGCCCCCTTTTCAGGCAATTGAGCCTGATTTTGCCGGTTGCCAAAACCAAAAGTCGCTCGCCCCGCCTTACTGCCTTCCCCATAAATACAGGGCCAGACCCCGGTAATCCGGCAGTGGTTGTGACAATTTTCTCTCGTTTCAGAATTGGCTGGTCAGGCGAGGAGCCCCTCGATGATTAAATCCTCAGCCTCGTCCTCGGTCAACCCCCGGGACATCAGGGTCTCCAGCTGCTTGTTGTCCACACTGCCAATGGCCGCCTCGTGGGTAATGTGGGCTCGGGGATCCCGGACCTCCACCACGGGGATGGCTCGGGCCCGACCTTCGTTCTGGACGATTTCCTTGCAGTCAACGTGACCGCGGGCAAAGGGAGCGGAGGCGATCAATCGGTTATAAACTTCAGCCTGAGCCCGGTCCTGGACAGCGATCCGGGAGGTAAGAACTCCGCGCGCCCGGGCACCCAGCAGGTTACCCGACTCCCGAATCCGGATAATGTCATCCCCCGAACCGTGGATCCGGGAAGTCATCTCCAGCACGGCTTCCTCCAGACAATCGGCTTCGTAGTCGATAGAGATCTCCCCCACCCTCCCTTTCAGAAGTTCAAACTCGGTCCGAAAACGGCTCCGCGGTCCAACGGTTATCCGAGCCCGGGGAAAAACCCTCACCCCCCCGGAAGGACTATGAACGTGGCGTTCCAGATAAGAGTATTCGGCGTCTTCCTCCAGGAGGATTTCAGCCTGCATATCGTGCTGGACATCGATGGCGTTGGGGAAAACGCAGTGGGCGTAAAGGGAGACTCGCCCGCCTTTCTTGACCGCGATCTTCAGGCCGATCTTCTGGACCCCTTGCTCGGGAAGAACTCCGAAACAGATATGGACCGGCCGGGCAATGATCGCCCCGGGAAGCACTATAATCTCGACGTCCACCCCCTGTTCTTTTCCGTGAGCGGATACCTTTAACCCGGGAACCATCCGGAGTCCCAGAACCTCGTTTTTATGTATGACCAGCTGAGCGGCCGCCGGATCGTCCAGATGCTCCGGATCGATCCCGGTGGGCCGAAAGAGTTCTTTGATAGTCGGACTTTTTGAGTTCAACCTTCACCTCCGGTTGGCTTGAGATCAGGGACGTTCTGATGGTCACAGGGGATACACTTCTCCTTGAAGTAGAGGTTTATCTTCTCCACTCCTCCCTTATCAATCAGCCGGCCGCAACAGAGCAAGAACGCGTGTTCGGCCTGTACCAGCACGGCCGGGCTGTGAGTGATCAGGATAACCGTCGATTTAAAGGTCTTGAAGAATTTTATCGCGTCGAAGATGTTTTGCAGGGAAGTGACATCAATACCCGAGTCCGGTTCATCGAGCATTATCAGACGAGGCCGCATCACCAGCAGGGAGGCAAGCTCTATCTTCTTTCTCTCGCCGCCGCTCAGTGTCCTGTCCACCGCTCTGCCCAGATAGTCATCCGGCTCCAGCGAGACCTTCTGCAGTGCCTCCCGGATAACCTCGTCGCTCTTTTCCCGAGCGGCGGCCCAAAGAAATTTTTCCACGGTCAATCCTTCGAATCGGGCGGGTTCCTGCCAGGACAGGCTGATCCCCCGGGCGGCCCGCTCATCCACCCGAAGCGAGTTGATGGTCTCGCCGTCAAAGATCATCTCCCCCTCGACCTTCCCCCGATAACCGTCCAGGCCCATCAAGGCATAGGCCAGGGTTGACTTTCCCGCCCCGTTGGGTCCCACCACAGCGTGAACGTGCCCCTCCCAGAAATCGATATTCAGATCATCGAGTATCTTTTTCCCGTCCAGGGAAAGATTGAGATTTTTCAACTGGAGTATACTCTTCATCGGCAATTTTCCTGTTTTTTCGCGGGCGGCTCCTGCCGTCCGAGGGACTCATCCCGGTTCATTCTTCACTTCCTGTCTCTTGTTCACAATGGGGAAGATCCCCGAGGCGATCCAAACCGAATTCAGACCCCACTCTCCATATCCGCGATGTACTTGCCCCACCGGGCTATGGAATTTAACCTGGCCCGGTTAAAGAAAGCTTTTTCGGCTTTCTCGACATTTTCGGCCTTTCCTCTCCAGGCCGCCAGGACCGGCTCCTGGAGCGCCCGGCCAAAGGAGAAACCCAACTGCCAGGGCTGGGGGCCGGCCCGGTTGAGAGCGTCAAGGTTCCCGGTCGCCTCCTCAGGGGATTGCCCCCCGGAGAGAAATACGATACCACCAACCGCCGCTTTCATCAGCAGCCCTCCTCTTCTTCAGACAATTATCCTCTTTCCGATTAGATGTCCGAACCAGAAAGAAAGAAAGAAAGATTAACTCTTCCGGACTGATCTTTTCATCAAAAGAGAACAACAGCAATGGTCAAGCTCACCTTTTCATTGACTTTTTTCCACCCGGAAAAATGATGCTCCGAAATAGGCTGCCACCGGTCTGACCAGGTTTGCGAAGATATATTTGAGACTTCAGAGGTATCAGATCCGAACTCTTTAGCTCCTGACCTCAACCACCGCACCGACAACCATCCGGGGAAAATATCGCGGAAAGGGAATGATTTCTTTTTTTCGGGTATGGGCTGGACCGAAATAGTGTCTTAACGAAAACCTCCAATCAGGTCGCATCTGTCCCCGCCTCCGATATCGTCCCCGGCGGCAAGCGATTGCTCCCGCCTCAGCGATCGAGCAGCTGGAAATCGACGATCACCGGGTAGTGATCACTGGCCTCGATGGCGTCGCTTGGGTTTATGCCGTGGCGTTTTAATGTCTTCTTGTCCATTGAATCGGTGGCAAGGACGAAGCTCTTGACCGGGAAAAGAACGGAGTCGGTGTAGAAGACATAATCAAGCCGGCTGGGGCCGAAGCCGGTCCGCCGCGGGCTCTGCCAGGTATAGGAGCGGGGTGCTGAACTGTGGTAGGGGTGGAGGTCGGCCAGGGGAGTGTCGTCCCAATCCGGCCGGCCATCTTCGCCTTGCTGGAGAGCCCGGAGATCAGCGGAAGGGCCGACCAGGTTCATATCTCCGAGGACCACAATCGGGGTCCCCGGCTCCAGCGGGGTCAACCCTTCCCCGGCCCTGGACTTCGCGAGAAAAGCCATCAAGCTGGTGATATCCGCGGCCCGTTCCTGATGATTGGGACCAAAGGGGAGATGGCAGTTGACCAGCAGAATCTCCTTCTTCACTCCCTTTGCGGAGAGATCGAGCAAGGTGGCCAGGTTTCTTCCCGCCGCCGCCGAGGCCGAAATGGGAAAGCGGCTGACGGTAACGCAGTCCCTTTGCCGGGCGGAATACCAGCCACCCCCCAGGATCTCCTCCACCCGCTGCCGGGTGGTCTGTTCGGTCCCGGCACCGATCTCCTGAAAAGCAATCACGTCAGGGTCGAGAGCTTTCAGTATCCGGTTAAACGGTGGCGGGCGGAGAGTGAGTCCATCCCAGAGAACATTGTAACTGAGGATGCGAAAGTGAGGGTCCTTCGGCCGGGCGATCGGGATCTTCCGGTAGGGGGCCAAGGTTTGGTTCCGGAGGGTATAGGTGCCTGAAACCGTCGCCGGACCGGCCTGAGCGGCGGAGTCCTTGGTCAGCAGCCAGCCGATACCGGAGGGAGAGAATGGATCCGGGGAGGATTCGGGGCCGAGTTCCCGGATCAGTTCCAGCTCGAAGCGAGCCGAGGAGACCGCCGGCCCGGCGACCAGCCCGGCCTGGTAGGAATTGCGGGGAAGGTCGCGGTCGGGGAGTCGGAGGACCCCTTCCCGCCGGCCAAAATACCAGGAGAAATCGGCCCCGATCTCTCCGATCTCGAGGCCGGTAACCGGGTCAAGATCGAGATCGAGATGTAAAGCCAGATCGTTATCCGCCTGGAGGATCAACTCCTGATCAAGATCAAACCGGACAAAGAGACGGTCAGCGCTGTCGGCCATCCAGACCTTCCGGATCAGGCCGGAAGACTCTTCCGGGGCGGTATAGACCGGTTCGATCGCTGCCCAATCGTCGAAGTCCCCGTCAATCCGGATATCAAGCGGATCCGAGACGGAACCGGCACAACCAAAAAAGACGACCGGGAAGAGTAAAAGAAAAGTCAGGCGCAATGCTCTCATTTCTACTCCGGGTTACGCGTGAATGGTAACTGCTCGGAAACATTAGTTAGACCAAAGCTGGAAGACTGAAGGTAGAAAGGATAGCGCGGGCCAGTCCGATAATTTCAACCTTCACCTAAATTGAACGATTCTATGCGGCGAACTGGACCAATCTTTTGCGTCCGAACGGATATTGAAAATCCTCGCCATATCTCCTGGAT
>CAYXKT010000071.1:0-13853 GCA_964465735.1 uncultured bacterium | reverse complement strand
GGATTAAATAAAATGACTCTTTCTCCCCCTCAATGTTCTCTTAAAATACCATCCTCTTAATCCCGTCTTTGAGAAAATGAACATTAGAGCTAATGTTTAATTCGACTTTCTTGCCGGCAGCATTTAAATACGTTAATAATTGCGCTGCGAATATCCTGGGCATACTTTCAACCGCTTATATTTGCACTGCCACTTCACCTTCTGCCAAATAATCTTAGCGGTGATGCCCGACTTCTTTCCCCTTATATTTCAAATCGCTACTCTTCTGCCGGGCAAAAACAATCTTTCTCCAGCCAAATTCATCGGCGGATGCTTGCTCATACCCACTTTTCAATAACCCCGGTCCTCAACTCTGACGCGCTTCGATGGCGCAAGATATGATTTATTAGTTATTTCTGAATGAGGATAGATAATCCGCTCATTTCTCATCAGAACTTTAGTTTTTAGAATTCACGGAGAAAGTCGAAAAACTTGATCCTGAATTTTCTCAGTGGTCTTTGTGGTTTCATTCTTTTTCATAAAACTTTTACCAGTACCGATTATGCCCCCGAGCACTGTCCCGGAGGCCAGAATTATCCAGAGTTCTTTCTCCATCAGGTTGCTGACGAAGATACTGGCCGCCAGGTACCCGACAAACCCCAAAGAGATCATCCTTCCGGCGTAACCGAGCCAATCGCCGGAGGAATTTAACCGTGCGGCCCGCCGCAGTGATCTCCAGGAGACGACGATTATCCAGACAAAAACCGCGAACCCAATCAACCCGATGTCAGCGGCCAGGTTGAGATAGAGGTTATGGGCGGCCCGAGCTTCCCTGCCAACTATCGGGGTAACATAGCGGGCGTAATTATCCGGCATATTCTCAAAGCCGACCCCAAAGAAGGGGTGATCCCGAATCATCAACAGCGCCGCCTGGGCCTCCTGGAAACGGTGGGAAAGAGAGACGTCGGTCTGGAAATTCTGGAGAGTCAAGATCCGCTCCCGATATCTCTCCGGGGCGAAGAAGACTCCGACAGTCAACGCGGCCAGGGCGAACACCAACGCCCGACCCTTTCGCCTCTCCTGGAAAAACCAGAATATCCCAACCAGGACCAGGGCCACAAATCCTCCCCGGGAAAGGGTGAGCAAGAAAGCCAGTCCCATCAGAGCCAGGGAAGAAAGAATGAAAATCTTTATCCATCTGGACTGACCCCTCCTGAGGAGGGGCAGGGCAAAGAAGATCCCCATAATAATGGCAGCGGCAGTGTAGTTGGGGTCCTTGCCGAGGCCGATCGTCCGGAAACCGGGGATGCGAAAATACTGATAGAGAGAGATGCCCGCCGTAACCAGATTGGAAAAGAGAACCACCCAGAGAAGCTGGACCAAGCGTTGACGGGTATCGATCAGGTTGGAGATCAGAAGATATAGAATCAACAACTGCACCAGGGTGAACGTCTTCCGGATCAACCAGGGGATGTTGACCGCCCCGGCGGCAGAGATCAGGATAACGGCTAAAAGGAGAAGAAACGGCCATTCCTGCCCGGTTCGACGGTAACGAGCCCGACCGGTGATCAGAAGATTGTAGAGATAACCGAAAAGTGCGAGATAGCCGATCGCCGCCGCCAGGGTGAAGTGGGGCAAGACGGTGAATTGCCAGAGAGAGACCAGGATAAAGGCATAGACGCCGAGAACGGGTTTCCGGCAGAAGACTACCAGGGCGGTCAGGACCAGGGCCAGTCCGACCATAATCTGCCAGCCGGTGGTAATAGCGAAGCTGAGAACCAGCCCGAGGAAGAGGGCCAGCACCAGCATCAGCAAATTCACCGGATCGATCGTGTATTTTATCTCCCGGTTCCGCCAGATCGGGTCGGCCGACCGCACCGAAACAGAACTGGTCTGGCGGCGGCCGGTCATCGCAGATGCCGATAAACAAAGTCCGGAATAACGTACTGTCGTTCATTGAGAATCAGGCCGCTGAGCGGGACCCCGGCCTGATCGAGGATCTTGATCGCGGCCTGAATGACTTCCCGGCGAGTGTAATTGGCCTTGATTACCAGGATCGTGCCATCAATATAGCTCCCGATGATCTCGGCCAGGGAACTAAGATTGATCGGAGGGCTGTCAATCAGGATGCAGTCATAGCTGTTTCTCAGTTCCTCTAAAAGCGCTCCGATGTTCTGGGAGATCAGGATTTGGGCCTGGTTGACCTGGACGCTCTTCCCCAAGGGCAACATATAGAGATGATCAACCGCGGTCGATTTGATCACCTCAGAGACCTGGTGGGTGCCGAGGAAGAGGTCGATTAGTCCCGGGGAGAGTTCAGTCTGGGCCAGGGTATGAAGATGAGGGTGGTAAATATTGCAGTCGATCAGAAGAAAGTCGCCCAGGTTGCTGGCGGCCATTGTCCGGCCGGAGAGGAAAGAGACGGTGGTCGATCCCTCGTTGGACCGGGCACTGGAGATCTGGAGGATCAGCCGGCGTTTCTGAGTCATCCGTTGCAACCGGGTAAGCAGTGAAGCAAATCGCTCCTTAAGTAGCGGGGTGAGCAGGATATCGAATGGCAGGGACTCCTCCGCCGTGCCGGGGCCGCCCATCCGGGGCGGTTGGAACCGGAAGGTATTCTTCAGTTTCCGGATCACGGGGTTATCACTGATAAAATCTTTCATCTCTTCTTTTCTATCTCAACGCTCGCATTCTGTCGAAATATTAAGTTATTTTAATTCCGGGTTATATTCTTGAGAGTCGCTTAGAACCCTTTCCAACTTCGTAACACTTTAACCTTCTAAAAACCTTGCTATCAGCACCAGCATTGATTGCCATTGCGAGAAATCTCAACCTGAAAATTGCTTCATCGCCTTCGGCTCCTCGCAATGACAATTGCAGACTTATAAAGCTGTAGAGACTTTTATAGAGCTGAAGTGTTGCCCAACTTCCTTTTCCAATATCCAACAAGAAATATCCGATATTCAATTACCTGGACTGGTACTGGTGCTTGTGCTCACGTCCCGATTATTTCGGGGCATCCCGAAAATTCCGGTCTTGTTCGGGGGCAACAGTTGTTATCGCTCCAGACTTTTCCTGGCGGATTTGACACTTGGGAACAGGATGAAAATTAATCCATCCCCTCAATATCTTGGATATTCCTGCTTTCATAAATTATTGACACTACCGTCAATCATACTCCCGCATCTCCCGGGAGAGAACGGGGAGAGAGAGGAGGAGCGGTTTTCCCAAGTGAAGGTCAACATCTTCAATGCTCTTGATGCTATGATCAAGAGAGTCGGCCAGGAACGCCAGGGCAATCCCGAGCAGAAGGCCGACGATCACGGCGAGAATCATATTAACCTTGGGTTTCGGCCGGACCCGAGGGATCGGCTGAGCCGCCTCATCGAGCAGGTAGACATTGGCGACCTTACTCAGATCGCTGAACATCGTCAGTCGGGCATTCTCCAACTCCTCGATATGTCGCTGATAAACCTTGTCGGCCGCCTCCTGTTCGCGCATCAACTGGGTGTATTCCGACTTCGCCAGGACCAGTCTGTCCAGTTTCAGGGAATAATCCCGGTTGATAGCGTCGAGACTCTCCACTCTCTCCCGAGTCTCGGCCAAATTCATTCGCGTCTGGAGAAGCAGTTCCCTCATATGCCCCCGCATTGTCTCCTCTCGGACCGCTTCCAAACTGAACTTTTCGTCCTTGAGGTGGGAGATCGGGATATATTCCTCGGTGAACTGACTCTGGAGCCGGGCCAGTTCAGCCTCCAGGGTAATAATCTTTTGCTGAATAAAGACCACTGGTTTCTCCTGGCCAATCGCCCCGGAGGGGATATCCCGAACCTCCGCCTGGGCGAGGATCTTCTCCATTTCCTCCATCCGGGAGCGGATAGTGTTGAGTTCGACCAGTTGACGGTTGTATTCTCCCAAAAAAGCCGCGAAATCGGAATAGAGGGCCACCGTCCCTTTCTGCATATTGACCAGTTCAAGGAGAGTCTTACCCTGCTGCAGTTCGAAATCCCGCAACTTCTGATCAGTCTGCCGCATATCGCCCTCGATCACCTCCAGATGCCCCTTGAGGAAGTTGTAGGCCTTGACGTTGCGAGCCCCTTTCACCTCAAAGAAAAATTCCTGGTACTTCTGGCAGATGGTATTGACCAGGGCGACGGCCTGGGCCGGGTCGGAGTCGCTGACATTGACAAAGATGATAAAGGAGTGGCCGAGTCCGGCTTCCGAAGGTTCGCTCTGCAACCCGGTCCGGGAACCGGCGATGATCCGCCCCTGGAGATTTTCAATCATCTTCGATAGCTCGATGGGATTGGCGGCCTTTCTCGCCAGGCCCAGTTCCTCGAGCGTTCGCTGAGCCACTGTCCGACTGCTGATCAGCTCGAGCTGAGTCTGGAGAAAGATCCGGATATCCGGTCCGCTTAACAGCGGGGGCGCAAAGAGCTGCTGTTCCACCTTCTGCTCCACGTAGATGCTGGCGGTCGCCTGGTAGAGAGGCGGAGTGGTAAAGGTAAGGACAGCGGTACCGATGAAGACCGTCAACAGAGAGAGGATCACAACCCACTTTCGGGCAAAGATTATGTGGATATATCTTCTCATCGCACCGATTGCTCCCTAATCATTCGATTCCTGAACCTGATATCGCCGGCGTTCGCCGATATGGATCACGTCCCAGGTATCAAGGATGAAGCCCATTGTGGAGTCATCCGGGAGCAGACTGTAGAGTCCCTGGGTAAACCACTGATCGATAAAGGTATTGACCCCGGCGATGAAGGTCTTCGGGACATAGACAATATCATTGGTCTGAAGAACCAGGTCGTTATGGATGAATTTCCAGTCCCCCAGGCCGGCATAGAGACGTTCCGTCGCCTCACTGTCGCGACTCTCGCCCATCATCTCCGCCAGCTCATCTTTCCGTTTCTCCCAGGCCCGGGAGAGAGAGCTGTCCTTCAAGTTGAAAAGCTGGTCAAAATCGATCCGGATACCCCGGGGTACCGGAAGCCCAACATCTCGGAGAACGACCACGCTGTCGCGGCAGGCCGAATCTTTCAGGCCTCCGGCCATCGTCACCGCCTGCAGGGTGGTAACCGGGCCGGTGGTGGGATAGACCCCCGGGCTCTCGACCTCGCCGAGGACAAAGATCCTCGGGCTGACCAACTGCTGGAGGATCACGGAGGTTTCCAGGTTCCGGACCAGGGGGGCATAGGCCCGGTTGACTTCGTAGCGGATCTCGGGGATGGTCAGCCCGGCGGCCTGGACATCGCCGATCAGGGGCAGGGAGATCATCCCGTCTGGCCGCACCGGAACAATCTTGCTCTGTCCGCGTTCGGAGGTGGTAATCGCTTTCTTCAGTTCGTCGATCTTGACGTTACCTCGAACCACGGTCACTGAGACTTCCGGGTTCTTGATAAAGTACCGGGTTTGTTCGTTAATCAGCCGGCTCAACTCGGAGGCGGTGGAATTAGCGGCGGGGATCTCCCCGACCAGGGGCAAAGTGATCTTGCCGTCCATCCGGACAGTGACCTTACGGGCAAGCTCTGGGTTGAAGAGAAACTCTACCTGGAGTTCGTCTTGAATCTCAATTATATACTCTTCCGGGGTCAGTTCGTAGCGGAAGTTATAGATGATCTCGATCACGTCCCCCGCCCCGACCACATAACCCTCCTGGAAGGAACTCAGCGTATTCATCCGGGCCCGGACCACGTTGCGAGGGTCCCGGGTCACCGCGGCGCTGTCAGCCAGCATCTCCGCCTGGCCCTCCGGGTGAATCCAATAATCGCGGGTTTCCGAGAGATCGGGCGGTGCCGGAAGTTCAGGGGTCGAACCACACCCCCACCCGAAAATCAGGAAGACGAGAAGAATAATATTTTTAAGCCTGGTCATCATATCCACAGGTTATATTCTCATTAGCCGTTCCGACTGTAAAGCTCTAACTGCCCAGCACCTGGGCCACCCCGCTTCTCCAAAGTCAATAGGTAACCCGGCATTATCCGCGCGACAGAAAATCGGAAAAATCTGCGATAATCGGACTGCTCGCCTGACCTCAGTTCCCCTCCACCAAGGCTGTCCGCCAAATCCATAATTGTCATCGCAAGGAGTGGAGCAACGATGCGATCTCATCTTGCGAACATTAGGGCTTAGTTTCCCACAGATTGAGATTGCTTCGCCTCGCTTCTTCGCTCCGGGATCCCACAATGACCAAAAGTCAGCCAAACCAGCTATTGTCGGACAGCCTCCACCGGGATCGGCAACTGAAAAAGAGCGTGATACCTCTCGAAGAAAGGCCCCAAAACCAGGCGGAAGTATGCCCGGCCGTCACGAGGTCGCAAAGTGATCCGAGGCAGAGTGAAGATATCCTCCGGCCGACCCCGGTTCCCCGGTCGAAGGGTGACCGCCGATAGATAACCGGCTGCCCGAACCAGTTCGACAATTTCCCGGTTGTACGCCCCCCGGGGGTACGCGAAAGAAACAACCGGTCGACCGATGATCCCTTCCAAGATCCGGCGGGAATCGACAATTTCCGCCCGCGCCCGAGACCTCTCCAACCTGGTCAGGCAGGGATGAGTAACGGTATGGGAGGCGATCTCATAGCCTTGGGCGGCTAAGGCGGCCAGATCTCCTCTCCCCAGCAGCGGAAGGTCGAGAAGAGAAAACCCCCCGGAGGTCCGGCCAAGATACCCGGTCTGGACAAAGATCGTAGCTCGAAAACCATAGCGGTTAAGAATCGGCTGGGCCTCGGTGAGGAAATTGGCGTAACCGTCATCGAAAGTAATCACCACCGCCGGCGTCTTCAGCCCAACGCCAGTCAGGGCGTCGGCGTACTCAGCCAGAGTGTACACCCGGTATCTCCGACTTTTCAACCAATCCATCTGCTGCCGAAACTCCCCCGGAGAGACTGAGAGATCGCTGCCGCTCTCGTCAAGCGAGTGGTAGAGGAGAATCGGGACCGGGGACGGTAAAGAAGACAGGGATCCAAACAGGTTGAAGAAATAAATCATTACCGGACGGACGGCCGGCTTGAGCAGCTGCCGCCAACGAGAATCAATCGGAGATCCGATCATTGACTCAAATCTCCTTGCCCGGAAGGCGGGTTTCCTTTCCCAGCCAACGTTTCAGAATCGTCTTCATCCCGTAGAGGATCCTCAGAAATTCACCGCGAAAAGCTCGATTGAAGACCATAATCTCACGGTGATAGCGGATTTCGTTGGTATAGTGAAACTTATAGGGCTCCGCGCCCCGGAGGTAATCCATCTCCTCAAAATTCTTCTTGATACTCTCCTGAATAAAGAGCGCCAGAATCACGTGGCCGGGGTGTAAATCCCTGTGGCAGTACCGAAAGGAATTGTTGAAGAGCCAGATCTTATTTCGAAACTTGAAACTCAGCATAAAGCTGATTGGTTCGCCGTCCAGAGTCATCAGCTTGCAGTTCAGCCAACCCGCCTCCTCGAATCTCTGCAGAAAGGCGGGGACAAAGCGATCGATTCCATCCTTAAGGAAGAGGGAAGTCCCCCGTCCAAATTTTGGGGAGTCGAAGCTGATCTCCCGGAACAACTTCCAGTCCGAAGCTTTCGCTTCCGCCAGTTTAACTTTTCCGGCAGATTTGATCCGTCTCAGATCCCTCCGAATCCTCCGGCGGAAATTTTTCGATCGGCTCCGGAGATAAGCCTCCCATTCCTGGTCGAGGGGGATGAAGGGAGCGATCGAGCAGGTCCGGAAGAAATGGTGGACCTTTCGATTCAGAAGCAGATCGCCGATCACGGTCAGATTGAAGGAGCCGGCCAGGACCTCGCCCAGGCGGACAACATCCCAGCGGGAACGGATTTCCCAGAGATAATCCCAGAACAGTTCCACCACCTCCTCCTTCTGCTCGGGTATGATCATATCCATCCGATCGCTTAACGGGGAACCGGCAAACTCGAGGAGGCGGGCTGGCAGCCCAAGAAATTTATTTTTTCGCAGGATCAGCGGACAGATCCCGATCAGGTCGTTCTTCCGATAGGCGGCCAGGATCAGGATCTCCCCTTGTGATCCGTAAGCCTCCAGCCAGGGTATAATCCACCGGGAAGACATAAACGGCGAGGGCGAGGGGAGTTGGTCCAGGAGATGCTCCCAGTCGGCTTCCAGTTCCACAAGTTCATTAACCTCGGTAAAAACTTTCAAAGCGAAACCGCCCTTTCGGGTGGTGGCGGTCACCGAGAGTCGGGAGGAGTCCTGTCCCTTGCTGAAAACGCGGATCCAACCGGCCCGGAGCAGTCCTTCTCGGCCGAAAAACCTGATCTGTATCCTCAGGAGAAACCGGGCTGTGGACCGACCGCGGTTGGCCCAGCGGACCAGGGTTGAAAGAAGGCCGGGGAGATAGACGGTAAACTCCAGATGCTCCCGGTAGCGGCCGGTCCAGTTGAATTTGTAAGTTTCCGACCCCCGGAGAAGATCGAACTCCCGCTCCCCCCGTTTGATCGCCGCCTGGATCATAAGGGCCAGCAGGAGGTGGCCCGGGGCGCAGTCGGCCAACTCCCGGTCAAAGGCGGACTCGTAGGACCAGGTTTTACCCCGGTAGCGAAAACCCAGATCGTAGGCAACCGGCCGGTTGTCGATCAGGAGGAAATAAAGGCTGAGCCGGCCGGCCGCCGAGAACCTCTCGAGCAAACTCCGGGCGAATTCTTCCCTCCCCGGCGGGGAGAAAAAGGCGATGCCCCTTCTCTGCTTCGGACTCCGCCGGGAAATAGAGAGGATTGTCTCCCAGACCCGGGGAGAAAAAGGCTCCTCCTCGATCCGGACCCCTCCCCGCTTTTCGACTGCGAGAAAATACTTCCTCAGTTTTTTACGGAATGAGGAGGAGAGGGAACCGAGATACTCTCCCCAGGAAGCGGGGAGGATAACCACCGGCGCCCGATCGCAGACCCGGTAACCGTACCGGAAGCCACTGCCCGGAAGCAGTTTCTTCAGGATCAAGGAGGAAGGCGAATCGGCCGAGATCTGTTTCAGAGAAAGCAGGTCGACCGCGAAGGGCCGCTCCCGGCAATAACCAAGGAAGGCGGCGAGGGCCGTTTCCCGGTTGCCGGAGATCAGAAAATCACAGCGATCGGCCTCCGGATCACCGATGAAAGAAGCGATCCTCACTTTCCCCCCCGGGAAACTCCGCTCCCTCAGGTAAAGGGGGAAGAAACCCTTCCAGTCCTTCCCCTCCCCCCGGACCAGGAGCAGTTTCCTCTCCAAGCCCAGGGTCTCCAGCCAGGAGAGTATCCATTCAAAGGTCAGGAAGACGGAGTCGACCCCGCTCTCCTCGAGCAGGTCGTTCCATTCTCCTTCCATCTCCCGGAACTCTTCCAGGCTCTCAACTATCCGCCAGCTGTTCTCCATCGCTTGTTCTTCTGATCAGGTTCCATTTCCAGGCCAGAATCCTCCGGTGAAGGATAACCGCGACCGGCCGGAACCCGGCCCGGAGAGCCGCCACCCGGGCCGGCTCATTCCCCCCGGAAATAATGACCAGCAAAATCTTTTGTCCCCGGTTGCCCAAGACTCGGCCGGCTTCCCGGAGGGCTTCCTGATAGCAGCCCCGGCCCCGGAAACCGGGACGGGTATAGGCGTCGTAAAGATAACCCTTGTCGGGGCGGAGGTCGATGCGAAAATCCAGCTCCCGGTCGAGATAGGACTTCCCCACTGTCAGCCAGAAGTAATGGACGATCTCTCCTGCCTCCAAGCCCACCAGGCAGCACTCCCGGTTTTGAAGCCGTTTTCGAAAAAGCCTGATCTTGCCAGTGGGCAGAAACTCACTCAGAAGCGCCAGGTCATCCGGACCCGCCTCTCTCCAGGACAGGATCGTCGGAAGAGACGACTCCTCGCAAAGTCTTTTTTCCATTAAAACCACCGGGAAGGACCGATAAAAATAACGCCCCAGAATCTTGAAACCGGACTTCACTAAACGGCCAAAAGATTTCCTACCGGTTGGACTGGGATAAACCGGGATTCCCCGAGTATTCTCTTTCATTTTCACCGCCGGAATATTAATACCTAATTTGAGCGATTATTGCGGATGAAATATGCTGAGATTTTTCCGGCCGATAGTTTGCGAAAACCGCAGCCATATCCAAAAAATATGGCGAGGATATTCAATATCCGTTCGGACGCAAAAGATTGGTGCAGTTCGCCGCGGAGAATCGCTTAATTTAGATAATACCTGATTTCAATCTGAGAGACAAGAAGGTAGCAGAGACATTTCTGTCTGTGAAAGCTTTGCCACAGACAGGAATAAGGCTATCTGAAAAACCCGGTTTTCACCTCTTTAGCTGTCATTAAGAAGCAATCTCATCTTTTTGAATATGAAAAAATTATGGAGGTTAAAAATTGTTGATAGTTCGTAACACTTTAGCCTGCTAAAAACGTTGCTCTCAGCACCACCATTGATTGTCATTGCGATCCGGCTATTTTATCCGGCTTCTCGCAGATCCGGCTTTAGACGAAAGACGGAGAAGCAATCTGTTGGTTTTGTGATGATTGCTTCGTCACTTCGTTCCTCGCAATGACAAATTCTATGTAATTGGAGGTTTCCGTTCAGACGTTGTATAGATTGGGATCAGAGCAAGAATAGGCAGTTGGACAAAAATATGATAACATAAGACAGAACTTGGAAGGTAATATCTTCTCCAACGCCCCGATCTTACCCTCCGGCAACCGGCCAGGATGCTCAATACTCAACCACGAGACAGCACAGAACAGAACTAATCCAGAATTGACGTTTCTCGTCAGCAATGTTAAATTAATTAATCAATATGCGGATCACTATCAGTGTGGAATAGTTTTCGGTTGCATCACCAGGCCGATTGGCCAATCGAGCAAGATGGTATAATCGACAAGCAAGCGGCGAATCAATATAATCAAACCACCGATTTAATAATGAATACCATATTGATCGCGTCCGGGGATATCTTCCGGACCAAATATATCCACCAGCTTCTGGAGAGGAAATACCGGGTAATCACCTCCTCCGAGGAGGGGGAGATCGTCGAACGGCTGGCCCAGGGGACGCTCGACCTTTTGATTCTCGACAGCCAGTTGGTGGTGGGGGAAAGCATCTCCATCCTTTACCGGATGCGGTCGGCAAAAAATTTCCTCCCCGTGATTATGCTGGTTCAGTCAACCCACAGCGCCCCGGCCCGGAGCGCCGACGAACTGGGAGCGTTTCGGATTTTGAAGATCCCCTTTGACGACCAGGAGCTGATCTATTGGATCGCCCGGGGGATCGCCGAAAAAGACCGCCGGCAGGAAGCCGAACAACCGTCCGGCGGACCTCAACTCCTGAATAGCGAATGGAAGAATGCGGGACCCCGGACTGAAGCCAGGGAAGAAAAAAGCGCCCAGTATTACATCGGGATTTTAGAAAAGTATTCCGATGCCGCCCACTCCTTTTCCAACTTGAAAGGACTGCTGGAAGTTCTGGTCAGAATCGTCAAGCAAGCCTTCGATCTCCGCAAAGTCTCTTTGCTGCTCTATCAGCCGAAAAGCGGCAAGTTCGCGGTAGAAGAATCATCCTGGATGGATTCCCTCCTGACTAAAGATTTCCTCCTCCAGCACGAAAAAGGCCTGGCAGCCTGGATGAGCCGCAACCAGCGGATACTGCGCAAGGAAGAACTCGATAGAGGATACCTCTCCCCGGACACCTGGGAGGTGAAACGCGACCTCGAACATCTCCAGGCGGTGATGGCAATCCCGCTTTTGACCGAAGGCAAGCTGGTTGGCCTGGTCGCCTGCGGAGAAAAGTTCACCGGCGTAAGTTTCTCCCCGGAGGACCTCTCGCTTTTCTCCACCCTCTCCACCTTCTTCGCCCGTTCCATCCGGCAGGCGATCCAATTCCGGAAAGTTGTGGGGAGAGAAGAGATCGCCCGGTCCGCTCTGGAGATACTTCCCACTGGCGTTGTGGTCTGTGACGAAGAAGGGAAGATCATCTCTCTTAACCAATCCGCCCGTCGGCATCTGGGTGTCCGGAAGGACCATCTCGTCTTTCGGCCGATAGAGACCCTTGGAGAAGGCCCGGCAGCCGTGGTCCGCCGCTGCCTGAAAAACCGACAGGGGCAGGAGTCCTTTCGGTATCTCAACCCGATCAACCAGCAGCCTCTGCTCCTCAACGCCACTCAGCCGGAGAGCAAAGACTCCTCTCCCCTCCGGGTAGTTCTTCTAATTCAGGGATCCCCGGCCGAAGGAGATATCTATCGTGCAGAAGACCCAATCAGAAAAAGAGACTACTGAGCCTGAAAGCCTCACCCCGCTCCGCCTTTCCGCTGTCCCCTCCGGTCAGCCGGCCGACGGCTTCCCGATTCTGGTTGTCGATGACAAGGAGATGATCCGAGATCTACTGTGGAAAATACTGGAGAGAGAAGGTTATCCCTGCGATACCGCCGCCAACGCCCGGGAGGCGATCGGGAAACTCTCCACCCGCCACTATGCCGTCATCTTGACTGACATAATAATGCCGGGGATGAGCGGGATAGAGTTCCTTGAATGGGTTCGGGCCCGCGACGAGGAAATCGCGGTAATTATGCTGACCGCCCTTAGTGACATCGACCTCTCCATCCAGGCAATGAAAGCGGGGGCTGACGATTACATCACCAAGCCCTTCCGCTCCGATCATATCCTGATCAGCGTCGAAAAAGCCCTCCAAAAGCGAGCCCTGATCCAGGAAAAACGTGACTATCAGCAGAACCTGGAAAGAAAGGTTCGGGAACAAAGCCGGAAGATCCAGACCTCGTTTATCAAGACCATCGAAGCCCTGGCCCGGACCCTGGAAGCTCGGGATCCCGAAACCCGTGACCATTCCTTGCGGGTCACCGAATATTCAGTGAGAATCGCCGAGGAGATGGGTTTATCTTCCCGGAATATCGAAAACATCCGGGTAGCCGCCACTCTTCACGATATCGGAAAGATCGGAGTCAGGAAAAAAGTCTTAAACAAAAAACAGAGTCTTCGGTGGGAGGAGGTCGAGCATATCCACTGCCATCCCCTGGTCGCCGCTGATATCCTGGGGCCGATTGACGAATTAAAGGAGATCATCCTCCTGATCAAGCATCATCACGAAAATTACGATGGGAGCGGCTACCCCGAAGGGCAAGCCGGGGAAGATATCCCCCTGGGATCGAGGATCATCGCCGTCGCTGATACCTTTGATGCCATCACCTCCGCCCGACCCTATCGGGAAGCATTAAGCGAGGAGTTCGCCGTCGGGGAGATCCGGAAATACGCCGGAGGACAATTTGATCCGATAGTGGTGCAGGCCTTTCTCCGGGCGCTGGGATACGACAAAGATGCGGTAGAGAAGACTCCGGATGACCTATCCTCAATTCCCCGGATGGAAGGGGGATAGATCGAAGACTCTCTCTACCCTTACCCGGATTAAGGCTCGGGGCGGAGGAAGGTAGAGTTCGGAACGTCCGTGGGAGACTCCCCGCTGCACGTTCTTGCTGATCCGCCGCCCGATCAGACGGCTTTTTTTATGCGCCCACTCGGCGGACATCTCCTCAAAGATCGGCCCCGATTCGATCAGTTCCGCTGTTCCCAGAAACTGGTATCCGCTGAACTCCTCGATGCTGAAGACCAGGATCGAGGCCGCCGGGCTGTTCTTCAGGTTCCGAGAGGTCTTTTGCCGGTAGAGGTCGCAGAGATCGATCATACCTTTCCCAGAATCGACCTTGAGCAGACCTTTCAACGAGAGATTGGGGGTGCCGTCGGGGTTGACTGTCCCGACCACGACCACATTCTGCCGGGTTAGCAACCGTTCCATATCCTGATCGATCTTCATTGACTACCACGGTGGTTTAGCCCCAGCCTCTGATAGATGCAGGGCTGAGCAAATCATTGTATAGTGTCTGCGGTTATAAGATGATCGGAGA
>CAYXKT010000070.1:0-13866 GCA_964465735.1 uncultured bacterium | reverse complement strand
CGTTCGGACGCAAAAGATTGGTGCAGTTCGCCGCATAGAATCGCTCAATTTAGGCAATAGTCAATTGTTCAAGGAGGAGATGTGGAATGAACAAAGTCGGCCGAGGTGAGGCGGGGCTGAAAACCCTGCTGATGGGGAACGAGGCGATCGCCCGGGGAGCGATCGAAGCCGGGATCCGAGTCGGGGTTGGTTATCCCGGTACTCCGGCGACCGAGATCGGGGAGGTTCTGGGCGGACTGGCCGGAGATCTGGGGTTCTATTTTGAGTGGTCGCTGAATGAGAAGGTGGCGATGGATGTCGCTTCCGGGGCCGCTCTGACCGGGGCCCGGACGCTGGTGATGATGAAGAACGCCGGTTTGAACGTGGCGATGGACACCTTCGCCACTCTCCCCTATACCGGGACCCGCGGTGGTCTGGTAATCGTGGTTGCCGATGATCCCGGGGCCCACTATTCCTCTAACGAGCAGGATACTCGAATCCTGGCCCAGTACGTCGAGATGCCCTGCCTCGAGCCAAAGGACCAGCAGCAGGCCAAGGATATGACCGTGGCCGCCTTCGCCCTCTCCGAGAAGCTGGAGATGCCGATCTTTCTGCGCTCGGCCACCCGTCTCTCTCACGCTTCCGGGGACGTGGTCCTGGGCGAGATTGGGAAAGCGCCCCTGGAAGTCGGCTGGAATAAGCACTTCAAATCTCCCTTCCGCTGGGCGGTTTACGGGCCCCCGGTGGGCGGTGCCGGCCGGCACGGCCGGCTGAAGGCGCAGTACCCGGCCTTCCTGGCCGAGTCGGAGAACTCCCCCTTCAATAACCTTCAGCTCAACCCGGATAGCCGCCTCGCCGTCGTCTCCTCCGGGATGGGGACTTGCTATGTCAACGACGCTCTGACCGCCCTGAAGAAGCGGGGTTCCTGCAACCGGCTCGAGATCGGATTTGTCTATCCGGCTCCGCGGAAGAAGATGCAAGCTATCCTCGAGGCCGCTGACTCGATCCTGGTGGTCGAGGACGGTAACCCGATGCTGGAAAGCTCCTTGAAGGAACTGGCTTCCGACCTCGGATTGAAGAAGACGATTGTCGGCCGGGGTTCGAAGAAGGTGCTGCCGGACTTTAACGAGCTTAACCCCGACCTGGTGATAAAGGCGGTGGCCGACCTGCTGAGAGTGCCCGTCTTGAAACCCCAGCAGGACGAGGATTTTTTGAAGCGGGCGGAGGAACTGACCGTTCCCCGTTCCTCGGCCCTCTGCGCCGGTTGTCCCCACCTGGGGAGCTATGCCGCTCTGACCAGGGTGATGAAGCAGCTGAAAGAGGACCTGGTAATTGTTAACGGGGATATCGGCTGCTACGAGCAGGGCGCATACGGGCTGGCCGCCCAGGTGATTACTCCGAGTGGGGAGGCGACCAAAAAGTATCCGGTCAGCTCGCCCTACGAGATTCTTGATACCACCTATGTGATGGGGTCGGGGATCGGCCAGGCGATCGGCCAGCGGCGGGCCCTAACCGGCGACACCAGGAAGAAAGTGACCGCGGTGGCTGGGGACTCTACCTTCTTCCACGCCTGTCTCCCGGCGGTGGCCGATGCCGCGCTCTACAATGCCGATATCACCTTGATGGTCCTCGACAACTCCTGGACCTGTATGACCGGTCATCAGCCCAGCCCCCGCTCCCGGATCAACGGGATGGGAGCGGAGATTGAAACCCTGGATATCGCCGCTATCTGTAAAGCGATGTCGGTCAGATGCCTGAAGACCGCCGATGCCTATAACCTGGAGGCAGCGGCCGCCGCCATCCGGGAGGCGATCGACTTCCCCGGCTTCGCGGTAGTGATCCTCTCCGGGGAATGTATGCTCCAGGTGATCCGGCGGGACGGAACGAAAGAGCCGAAGACCCACGTGCTTATCGAGGCCTGTATCGGCTGTCAGGCCTGTGTCCGGGTTGGCTGCCCGGCGACTCTCTTTGACCCGAAAGTTCGGAAGGCCGGGATCGATCCGCTGCTCTGCGTGGACTGCGGGCTCTGCGCCCAGGTCTGTCCGGTTGGAGCAATTGTCACCGGATAAAGAAGACGCCGGGATGAGGCGGATGGTCAGACATTCCCGATTCCCTGAATTAATCACAGCAGGAGATATGGTTATGGAACTTAATGTATTGATCTGCGGAGTGGGCGGGCAGGGGTCCGTGCGCGCTTCCCACATTTTAGCTGAGGCGGCCATCAATGCCGGCGAGCGGGCCCGGGTCGGTGAGACTTTCGGGGCGGCGATGCGGGGGGGGAAGGTCAGCTCTCACGTCCGGATCGGTGATGTTTACGGTCCCCTGATCCGGCAGCGGACGGCGGATATCGTCATCGCCCAGGAACCCCTGGAGGGTTTACGGATCAGTCAAGAGTTTGTCTCTCCCCGGGGGGTGGTAATTCTCAACCCGGAGCCTGTCTATCCAGTCGATGTCTCGACCGGAAACGCCGAGTACCCTCCGATCGAGGAGATCGAGAAGGTCCTTTGCGGGTTGGCCGGGAAGGTGGCGGTAGTTGAGGGGACGAAGATCGCCGGGGAGATCGGCAACCCCCGTTCGATGAATATTGTGATGCTGGGCGCGGCCTATGGGTCCGATCTGATTACCTTTGACCGGCAGATTCTCCTCGATGTGATCGCCGCCGCTTTCAATCCGAAGTTTAAGGAGTTAAACGAGCGGGCTTTCCTGGTTGGGGAGGAAGCCGGGCGGGAAGCGTTGCGATGAATCCCAAAGAGATCATTGCCCGGGCCCGAAGTCAGGGGAGGTCGCTTCTGGAGCCGGAGGCTTACGCGGTCCTGGCCGCTTACGGACTCCCGGTCCTTGACTACCGCCTGGCGACCAGCGCGGAAGAAGCCTCCCGGCTGGCGGGGGAGATCGGGTTTCCGGCGGTGATGAAGGTGGTCTCTGCCGATGTGATCCATAAGTCGGATGCCGGGGGAGTGAAGCTGGGGATCGATTCCTCTGCCGCTGCTACCGAAGCATTCACGGCAATCAACGACTCGGTCGCCCGGGCGGTTCCTTCCGCTCGGATCGAGGGGGTTCTGATCGCCCCGATGGCATCCGGGGGTGTGGAGGTGATCGCCGGAATGGTCCGCGACCCGCAGTTTGGTCCGGCGGTGATGTTCGGACTGGGAGGGGTCTTCGTCGAGATCCTCAACGACGTCGTCTTCGAGATCGCCCCGGTCTCCCCGGAGGAAGCCGAGCGGCTGATCCAGTCGATCCGAGGCTATCCCCTCCTGGCCGGTGCCCGGGGTTCGGAGCCCTGCGACCTGGAGTCGCTCACCTCGATTATCACCGGTCTCTCCCGGCTGGCTCTGGAGCTCGACGAGGTGGAAGAGATCGATCTCAACCCGGTTCTGGCCGGACCGACAACCGCCCGGGTCCTGGACGCTCGGATCCTTTTATAGATCTGTCTTTTCTTTGGTCCGGTGCAGTATTATCGGAATGACAGTGGACAGGCTATTAAATTATTCGACACTATATTAGCGGGCCACTATTCGACAGGATCTAAGTTATGGCCTAAAGCTATATCGGTGCCGCGTCTCATTGAAAATGAAACGCGGCAATCGGAGTGCAGCTTGTCACCGGGCCACCCCGTTGCTTAAAGTCAGGGAGTCAATAAAATGGGATTACGCTGTCCTCGGCAACCGCCTCCGCCCGTCTTTCGAGCTGTCAACCCTTCAGGCCTCGGGATATAAACCTGTCTCCAGCGTCCCATCCTGATGGCGATCGGGCAGGTGGCGGGGGATTGGAGTGGGGGATTTTAGAGGATGAAGTCTGTGAATATCAGAAAGATCAATCTGGTTATTGATGGGGATTATCCCGGGGAGGTCAATATGGCAGTTGACCAGCTCCTGGGGGAGCTGGCAGTCGGTCGGACCGGGGAGATCTTTCTCCGTTTCTATGGCTGGTCGCCGCCGACGGTGTCCATCGGCTATCATCAGCCCTTGTCCGACCTGAACCTGAAGGCCCTGGGCCGGGACGGGATTGGCTGGGTGAGGCGGATGACCGGGGGTGGGGGGATCCTCCACTGGAACGAGATTACCTATGCCCTGGCCGCCCCTTTCTCTCATTCCGGCGGGGCCTCTCGTCACGATCTCTTCGCCTTCTGCGCCGGCCTCCTCTCTCTGCTCTACCGGTCACTGGGGATCGAGACCGTTATTCAGACCCCCGGTCCCTATATCCCCTCTGCCGATTGCTTTGCCGCCCCCGGGTCCTTTGAATTGGTCGAGGCCTCCAGCAGAAAGAAGATCGCCGGCTCCGCTTCCGCCCTCAAGCGAGGCTACTTTCTCCAGCACGGTTCGCTCCCCCTCGATGATACTCGGCTCCGGATCGCCGATTACCTGACTCTCTTTATCTCTCCCACGGCTCCCGGTCCGGGGAGTGTGGCGATTGGAGATTTTGTTGCCCAGACCCGTGAAGAAGTCCGGGACCGCTTTCAGGCCGCCCTGGGGGAGAACTTCGCCATCTCGATATTTCCTCTCTCTTTGGAGTTGGTCGCCACCGCCCGCCGCCTGGCCGAAGAGAAGTACTCCGCCATCTCCTGGTCCCGCCGGCGGTAGTCCGGTATCCTATGAGTTTTCTGACCGGCTTGACCCCCCGGGGTCGCAGACAGCGCCGAATTACTCAGAGGTTGGCCGGCAGCCAGGTGATTGACGTTACAGGCCCCTGGAGATATCCCCGAGTATGGGCGCCAATATAAGAAGAGGTGTTCGGATGGCGGCGCCGCGAGGGCTGAGGACCGGTCCGTCCCGAAAGACCGGGATTAGCTGAGAAGCGGGATAATGCCCGCTGCGCGTAGGTCCCACGGTTGGCTGTCGGTCAAAGAGCAAACATTGCCGCTATGCCGGGAGCGAGTTGAGTAGTGAGCGCCAATCTGAGGGGGATAGATGAAAAGGTTCGCAGATGTAAAAACCCGGCCACAGACAGGAATGTCTGCTTTGGCTGGCCGCCTTATGAGTCAACCGGCAGGGAACTTGTTTGCCCGATATCGGGTTAATCGGGAAAGATTTTGGTTACAGCCGTTGTTCCAAGGAGGCAAAATCAAGGTATCAGATTGCAGACCTCTATCTCCGTATCGGAGCTTATTTGGTTTTGGGTAACACTTTAGTCTTCTGCAAACATTATCGATTGTCATTGCGATCCGGCTTTAGTCGGAAGAGGCAATGACAATTACAGGCTGATCAAACAGCAGAAACTTTTATCGAGCTAAAGTGTTACGGTTTGGGAAAATCTTGCAGTTGTTTCAGGTGAAGATATTCCGCTCTCAGGGCCGCGTCATCACCGGCCGCTTGGTCCACCCGGCGGTTAATAACCCCGACTTCTTCCCGGCTGATCTTCAGGGGTCCCCGCCCAAAGACTGTCCCGGACCCGGCCTGACCGAGGGTGGCGACGGCGAAGAAGAGCGGCAGCGCGCAGAACAGCCGGAGATCCTTTTCTTGGGCCGGGATGGTCAGGGTGTACTCCAAGCCCCGATCGAGGTGGGGAAGGGTAAGCCGGACCAGCTCCTTGACTATGGTTGTCCCCCGGGTATCGAGAGGGTCTTTAATCAGTTCCCCCAATGTGACCTCGCATTGTTCCAGCAGTTGCTGGGGGAGGTAGCTGACCCCGCGGGAGATATCGTCGGTTACTCCCTTGATGATGTTGGTCAGCTGGAGACCCAGTCCAAAATCAATCGCTACTGCCTCAAGTTTCTCTTTAACTTTCGGGGAGATTGAGGATCGATCGAGAGCGAAGAGGCTGGTGAGCATCTCCCCGACCGTCCCGGCAACATAATAGCAGTATTCTTCCAGTTCCACAACCGTGGCCAATCTCAACCCAGCCGCCGGATCTTCTTGCTGGACGGTCTGGGCCATCCCCGACGCCATCCGCGCCACCGGTCCCCGAATCGCTGCTCGGACCGGCCGGGGAAACCGGTGAAAGACCGCCAGCACGTCGCCGGCCCGCCGGCAGAGTTCCGGCTCATCCCCGGAGTAATCCGGTTCCGGGAAGGCTTCTTTGATTGTCCGGCAGCAGTCGCGCCACTGTTGGGGGTCGGCCAATTCCCCGGCGGCCCGCTGTAGGATCTCCGCTCGGAGCTCGGGGCAAAGAGAGGCGGTATCCTCGACGGTATCGAGGATCCGGCAGATCAGATAGGCGACGGTGACGGTATCCCGCAGCGGATCCTGCAGCAGTCCGATCCCCAGGGCGAAGGTCCGGCTGACCCGGGGGAGCATCCGCCGACAGTAGGCAAGTTGGTGGTTGGAGTTATCCATAACCGTATTATATTGAATCCGCCAGAATGGTCAAGCAAACCGAGAGGGGGGGCGGTGTAAGTAATCCATCAGCAGCAGGCACAAACGCCGGGGGCGAGAAGGATGAACGCGGGAACCCGGACGTTTCTTGCCCCGAGCTTTTTACCCCCGCACTGGTTTTCCGGTCCCCAAAAAAATAAACTGGTGTAATGTAGCAAAAGTAATGGGCAGTAATCTGTCATTGGGCATAGTCTATAATTAGTCTCTGCACGGATCCCCCAAAATCCAGGTCATTGCCAGGAGGAACGACGAATTAATCTGTTTACTTGCTGATGAGATTGCTTCGTCACTTGGTTCCTCGCAATGACCAATGCAAGGTGATATCAGGTTGTCGTTCAGGCACTGATTATGAAACACTGCACAAGGGTGGTATGAAAGCTAAACCAGACTCCATTGACCTGGCGTATTTTTCCGGGACCGGGAATAATGAATACTTGGCCCGGTTACTGGCGGAAAAGTTTTCCCGCCGGGCTATTCCCGTTCGATTGATTCCGATTGAAGCCCTGGGGGAAGGATTTACCCCGCCCGCGGCCCCTTTGCTTGGCTTGGTCTATCCCATTCACGCTCTCAATGCTCCTTCTTTAGTCTTTGACTTCATAGCCGTCCTCCCGCCTGGAGAGGGTCGGAGGGCCTTCATTGTCAAAGGTCCGGCTGATCCCTTCTTTAACGGAGGTTCGTCCCACCTGGTGATCCGGGCGCTCAAGAACCGGGGTTGGGAGGTCTTTCACGAGAGTATGGTAGTGATGCCTTCTAATATCTTTCTCCGTTACCCCGATGATTTTATCTCTAGTCTACTCCGGACCGCCAAGACTCGGTTGGAGAGAATAACCGGGGAAATCACCGTTGGGATACCCCGGCTTGAACGTCCCGGTCCAGTTTGCCGTTTTCTGACCTGGTACCTGAGTCGGTTGCTGGTCCGGGGCGGGAAATACTTTGGTCGTGACCTCCGGGTCTCGCCGGCTTGCGACCATTGCGGTCTCTGCGTCCGCCGTTGCCCGGTCGGCAATATCCGTCAAAAAGACGGAAAGATTGTCTTCGGCGACCGCTGTATTGTCTGTATGCGCTGTCTTTATATCTGTCCCCGGGGGGCGATCTCCCCCCGGTACTTTAAGTTCTTCAAGCTGAAACGGTGGTACGACCTCACCGCCTTCTCCGTTGACGGGGGGAGCGGGACCGCTTCCGGCCAACCCGGAGGGGAGAGGGGGATTTTTCGTCTCTTCCGACGTTACCTGGCGAGTTCGAAATGATGATTGTGACATCATAATCAATGATGCTATGATGTCGATGTGCGAACGACAATATTGATTGACGACGATGTTCTGGAACGAAAGCGGGCGGCGGTCCGGAAACTTGGAATGCCATATAAGCGGGTGGTCAATGAGGCGCTGGGGGCCGGAACCCCGGCGTTTGAAAAGTCGGGCGGGCGGTTAAATTGATGGCTCGGTCCGTCATATTCCGATTTTACGGAAATTTGAACGACTTTCTGCCCCTGGACCGGCGGCAGCGGGCGGTCTGCTATGAATTTTCGGGGACGCCCGCGGTCAAGGATGCCGTCGAAGCTTTGGGTGTCCCTCATCCGGAGATCGACCTCATCGTAGTCTCCGGGGTTCTGGCCGGGTTTGATCATCGACTCTGCCCCGGGGACCGGGTTGCGGTCTATCCCGCATTCCGTAACCTTGACCTCGGATCGGTTCCCCGTCTCCAGCCCGGCCCGCCAAGACGGTGGGCTTTCATCCTCGATGTCCATCTTGGCAAGCTGGCCCGTCGGCTGCGATTGCTTGGCCTCGACACCCTTTACCGCAATGACTATGCTGACCGCGAGATTGTGCGGATTGCCCTGCTCGAGGACCGGGTGATTCTCACCCGGGACCGGGGCCTGTTAAAGCACTCCGTGGTCCGTCGGGGTCTCTTTATCCGTTCACAGGAGGTGGGGGAACAGATCGGGGAGGTACTGGAGCGGTTCGATCTGCTTGGAGAGATCTCTCCGTTTACCCGTTGCCTGGTCTGCAACGGATGCCTGGAAAAGATCTCACGTGAGCGGGTCCTTGATCGTCTCCCTCCCCGGATCCGCCGGGAGCAGAGCCGGTTCAAGATCTGTCCCGACTGCGGCAAGGTTTACTGGCCCGGCTCCCATCGCCAGGCGATGGAAGCCTGGCTTACCCGCCTGCTGCCGGCTTATTTTACGACCGGTTTTGTAAAATAAGCGGTTTAGAGGGAGGCGGCCTCGATAGCGGAGATTGCCCCGTCCGCTGTCAATTATAGCCGGTTTTCCCGGTCGGCGGTGGCCCGGTCGAGTGATCCGCTGTCGGAGGCGAGGATCACCAAGGCCCAGAGCGCGCGCTGGTGTTCGTTCTGGTATCCGCACTCGACGACCGCCAGATTGGGCTGTTTTTCCCACCGGTCTCGGATACCCCGGGTCCGATGCCTTTTCGCTTTCAGGGATCGGCATCCCGGGAGGTGGAATTAAACTTCCAGGAGTCGGATCTTCATCCTGTCTCCAGCCGGCCCGGGAGGTTAAGGCGGCAATCGGGAAAGCTATCCCGGAAGGAGGGTATGCCCTGAGGCCGCTCTCCGGCGATTCGGTATTCTGGCTGAAGGCTGCCGGCCCGCGGAAAAACCACCGCCGTATTTATCGGTTTCAGAGGCTGCCTGATCATAACTGGTTTTGCCGACTTTGGGTCATTGTGGGATCCCAAAGAAGCGGAGGGACGAAGCAATCTCAATCTGTTGGGAAGTAAGCTATCCCGCTCGCAAGATGAGATCGCCTCGTCGGTCCGAAGGCTTGCGGATCTTCTCGCTCTGCCAATTTGGGGGTTGGCGGACAGTCTCTTTAGTCCAGTCGATGGATCAGGAGGCCCGAACGGAGTTTGGGCTCAAACCAGGTTGACTTGGGGGGCATAACCAAATCCCGGTCGGCGATCGCCATCAGCTGTTCTACCGAGGTTGGGTAGAGAGCGAAGGCCACCGTCTCACCTTTGTCCACCCGCCGGGCCAGTTCTTTCAGTCCCCGGATTCCGCCGACGAAGTCGATTCTCTGGTCTGTCCGGGGGTCACCGATCTTCAGGATCGGTTCCAGGAGATTTTGTTGGAGGATGGAGACGTCGAGAGATTTTACCGGATCGTCTTCGGGAAAACTCCCCGGCCGGGCGGTCAGTCGGTACCACTTTCCCGCCAGGTACATCCCGAATTCGTGGGGTGCCGTCGGCCGGAGCGGCTGGTTTCCCGGTGAGAGTTCGACTTTGAAGCTTCCTCCGATTCTCTCGAGAAATTCATCCGGGGAGAGACCATTGAGGTCTCGGACCACCCGGTTGTAGTCGAGAATCTGGAGCTGATCGTGAGGGAAGAGAACGGTCAGAAAGAAGTTATACTCTTCTTCCCCGGTGTGCGCGGGGTTGGCCTCCCGATGTTTTTGCCCAACTCGGACAGCGGAAGCCGAGCGGTGATGGCCGTCGGCGACATAGAGAACCTCGAGGCCGGCAAAAATATTTTTGATCTTCTCTATCGTCTCTTCCCGGTCGACCTTCCAGACTATGTGCCGAACCTGGTCTTCGGAGGTGAAGTCGTAGAGTGGGGGGTCGGAGGTGATCTTTTCCGCCAGGCTGTCCATCTCCTGGTCGGCCGAGTAGGTGAGAAATACCGGGCCGGTGTTGGCGTTGAGCGTCTCAACGTGCCGGATCCGGTCAGCCTCTTTGTCGGCCCGGGTATATTCGTGTTTTTTGATTCGATTATTTTCGTAGTCCTCGATTGAGGCGCAGGCCACCAGTCCGGTCTGGGAGTGGTCTCCCATCACCTGCCGATAGAAGTAAAGAGCCGGCCGTTGGTCGCAAATCAGGATCCCTTCCCTGGTCAGCCGCTCGAGATTTTCCCGGCCCTGGCGGTAAACCGATTCGTTGTAAGGATCGATATCCTCCGCCAGATCGATCTCCGGTTTGACAACGTGGAGAAAACTCAGCGGTTGGTTCCGGGCCCATTCCCGGGCTTCCTGGGAATTCAGAACGTCATAGGGCGGCGAGGCGACTTCGGCTACCGATTCCTTCCGCGGCCGCAATGCTTTGAACTCTCTGATCTTGACCATTATTCTTCCCTCCGGTCCGGTTTGGTTGTAAGCTTGGCTTATACTATAATTTCACTCAAGATTAAAGAGAAATCCGCCGCCCGATTCTGCCATTATGATTGTTCTTCCCGGCCCTTCTTGTTATTCTTTCCTGCTGGTTGGTTTCGAACAAAGACCAGCCATCGAAACGCCGAACCAATTAAACCTAAGTTGAGCGATTATTGCGGATGAAATGTGCTAAGATTATGCCGGCCGACGGGTTGCGAAAACCGCAGCCATATCCGGGAGATATGGCGAGGATTTTCAATATCCGTTCGGACGCAAAAGATTGGCGCAGTTCGCCGCATAGAATCGCTCAATTTAGGTTAAAATAGAATAATTCAGGCAACTGTTCGGTCAGATAACTTCTGAAAGAAAACCTCAAGTTACCTGGAATTTGTCAAATAAACAGATTGATTCGTTGTCCCTTTTGGCAATGACCTGGTTTTTGGGGGTTTCGTTCAGACTCTGAATATTCCTTTCTTCCCTCTGTCTTCTCCGAGGCGATAGAATATTTCCTGAAACATTTACTGGTTTTAGATGACCCGAGAGAATATCTATTATATTGACGGCCGGTTCGTCCCGGCCGGCCAGGCGTCCCTTCCGCTGGACGATCTCGCTCTTCTGCGCGGTTACGGAGTCTTCGACTTTATCCGGACTTACGGCGGGCGGCCCTTTATGCTCGAAGAGCATATTCTCCGTCTGCAGGATTCAGCCCGGATGATCCGCCTGCCTCTGCCCTGGACGCGGGGGGAGGTGAGCGATATTGTCCGCCGGACTCTGGAGAAGAATCCGGACCGGGAAGCGAATATCCGGGTAATCGTCACTGGCGGACCCAGTCCGGACTTCCTGATGCCGACCGGCCGTCCCCGGCTTTTGGTCCTGGTCAGTCCGCTGAAGTCCTACCCCCCTCAGTGGTACGAACGAGGGGTGAAGGTGATCACGGTCCGCGGCGGGCGGTCGATCCCCTCGGCCAAGACCCTCAACTATCTCTCCGCCGTGGCCTACCTTAAGGAGGCGGCCGGGAGCGGAGCGGTGGAGGCGATTCTGGTCGATCCCGACGGCATTGTCCGGGAAGGCCAGACCGTATCGGTCTTTATCTGGCTCCAGGACCGCCTGGTTACCAACCAGGCGGGTGTCCTCCCCGGGGTGACCCGAGCACTGATCTTGCAGTTGGCGGCTTCCGTCTTCCCGATCGAGATCCGCGATTTCACCCTGGCCGAGCTGCTCAATGCCGATGAGGTATTTATGACCGCGACCAACAAGGAAGTGGTTCCGATCGTCCGGATCGACGAAACCCCGGTTGCCGACAGCCTCCCCGGCGAGCGGACGAAGAAAATAATGAAGATCTTCGCGGACTTCACCGCCCGCTTTGCTGCCGGTCAGGATATATTCCCGACAGGATAACAGGATCAACGGGATACTGAGAAGAGAGGAGAAAAATACTGAGTTGGCTGGTCAGATTGTGGCCGGTCGCTTCGTCCCGCAGTCTTATTCAAAGATCATCCTGGCGATCTGGTTATCCGGTCTGAACGCTCATCCCGGTGATCCCGTCGAAGAAGAGAATCTTCATCGTGGCCGATAAGTTCGAACAGTATATCGATGCCTTTGTCCGTTACCTCCGCCTGGAGCGGGATGCCTCTCCCCATACCCTGCGGAACTACCGGTCGGACCTGGAACAGTTTTATCGCTTCCTGGTGTCGCTGGATACGGTGTCCCCGATCCGGCTGAAAAAGATCGACCGGCTGGCTATCCGAGGGTATATGGCCGCGCTCCAGGAGCGGGGGGTGGGCAAACGTTCGCTCTCCCGGAAGATCTCCGCGCTGCGTTCCTTCTTCCGGTTTCTCCGCCGGGAAGGGGTGACCGATCAGAACCCCGCCGGCCAGGTCTGGCTTCCTCGGCAGGAGAAGAGACTGCCGTCGTTTCTTGACCTGGAAGAGGTCCGGGGGCTGCTGGCGGCCCCGGATCCTTCAACCCTGCTCGGGATCCGGGATCGAGCTATCCTCGAGACTCTTTACTCAACCGGGGTCCGGGTCGGGGCCCTGGTGGGAATGAATCGGGGGGATATCGATCTGCTGGGTGACCTGGCCCGGGTAAAGGAGAAGGGGAAGAAGGAGCGCCTCTGCCCACTGGGCAGCTATGCGATCCGGGCCTTGCAAGAGTATCTGAAGGCTTTTCCGAGGGGCGGGCCGGACGCTCCGCTTTTTATCAATCGCTCCCGGACCCGGCTGACCGCTGTCTCAATCCGGAAACTGCTCGCCAAATACATCAAGCAAGCGGCGATCGAGAAAAAAATCACTCCCCACGCGCTCCGTCATTCCTTTGCCACCCATCTTCTCGACGCCGGTGCCGATCTCCGTTCAGTACAGGAACTGCTCGGTCACGAGTCCCTCAGCACCACCCAGATCTACACTCACGTCTCCCGGGAACGTCTGAAAAAAGTTTACGACCGCAGCCATCCCCGGGCTTGAAAGTAAGGAGCCAAGACTGCACTGCACCAACTTTTCTTGGGTTATCTCTTGGCTGGGCCAGCCCCAAAATATCTCGTTATCAGGATTGCCGCCTTTGGCAAAAGATGACATTTAAGTGGAGGGGGGGCGGACTCAGGAAGTGTTTTGTCTATCCGTCCCCGGTTCCGGGGTGTCGGCTGGGGAATGATCTCGGGAACCGTGAGCGGCATAGAGGGAGACCAGACGGGCGACCATAATCGCTAAGTAGAGCTGGCCAATGACCGACTCCAGGTTGGCCAAGACCATAGCCAGGTGGTGTTTGGGGACGATATCGCCGTAGCCGACAGTACAGAGGGTGACGAAACTGAAATAACTGGCCTCGGCGTAGCTGGTGATTGTGCTGCCGTCACCGAGGATGATATTGCCGGGATTGATCAATTCCAGGGAAGTGTAGAGAAAAGACCAGAAGATCCCCAGAAGGAAATAGACCACGATTGCCCCAAAGATCTTATTGACCTGGACCCGGGTCCCGGAGAAGAGATCCCGGATGATCATTATGATCAAAGACAGGGAGAGGACGGCGTAACCGATGATGGCGATCAGGTTGAGTATCTGGAGCCGGAAAGCCCACCCCGAAAGCTGCAGGAGCGGTTCCGGGCTGAAGACTATGTCTTTTCTCCCTCCCATCAGGGCGTAGATCACGAACTGGGCGATATCGGCGGAGAAAGAGAGCAGTATAGTGCCCTTGACCGCCCACTTGTAAACGGTTCTGCGGGGTGCTACCCCTTTGGTTATTGTTATCTTGAGTCCGGTTAGGAGGAAGAGCAGGAAGAAGAGGGGAAGGATGATATTATTGAGGTGATCGTTTTTGACTTCAATGAGGGGCAGGATCACCATAATCGCCAGCAGGGCGATCAAAAGTTCAAAATAGGATCGGGTTTTGGTAGAGTCCTGATTCATCGGGGAAAACGTTTTTTCCTTTAACCTAAGTTGAGCGATTATTGCGGATGAAACGTGCTAAGATTTTGCCGGC
>CAYXKT010000069.1:0-13903 GCA_964465735.1 uncultured bacterium | reverse complement strand
CCTTCCGGGGTCGGTCCGCATTCTGCTGAGTTTTCTTCCGCCCTGAAAGTTTTCCTTCTCGTTTGCTCTTATGTTTTTATTGAATTATTTTCCAATGCTGACAGTTGATGTCACGGAGGCGTGTTATATAGTTGGTATGAATATAAAAGTTCTACAATTTGTCCTTCCGTTCAGGACCAGGGCCCAGTTCTCCGCCTGGCTCCGTCATTTCCGGGCGGTGACCGCAACCCTTGCGGCCTACGGCGTCGTCTGTTTTCTGCTCACCGGGCGGCCCTTCGTCGAGGCCGTCGCCTTCGGCGCGGTCACCGCCCCGCTCTTTATGCTGGTCGGGCAGGTTTTCTGGAAGGCCGTGATCGCAGTCCGGGTATTCCGGGAGAGGAGTAGATCGCGGAACCACAGTTGAAACCGCAACCGGGGGAACCGGAGATGGATGGGACGCCCGGGAAGAGATCCCGGGATAGCAAAAAGAATTCAGCGGGGCCGAAGGCTTGAGCCTGGGGCAACCTGCTGAGGGAGGACAGAGTATGTTCAGGGTATACGGCGAAAACGGGATTACTTTCAAAGTCGCGGTTAAACTGGAAACACAAGCGCACGGGTATAGGCGGTTCATCTGGGCCGGGGCTACGACAGGAAGAGGTTCATAGCCCTGACTTACGCCGCCCTGAGAAGCGACCGATGTTTCGGGGAAGGGCTGCAGTTTCATCTCGGGGGCGCGAGGCAGGGCTTCCAGGCGATCTCGCTGCGGTAAGTGAACAGAATGAGCGAGGTCTCCCGCCGGCTTTCCCGGAAACAGCGAGGCGAGAGTGGAGGTTAACGCGCCGGCGAAACGGACTCAGGGGGGGGTAACCCGGTAGCCCTGGACGGCCGGGGCGTACTTGCCGAAGAGGGCGATGACTTTCGGGTCGTCCTTTAGGCGAGGTCGACGATCCGGTCGAG
The DNA here is from genome assembly GCA_964465735.1 of uncultured bacterium. Taxonomy (GTDB): domain Bacteria; phylum Auribacterota; class Erginobacteria; order Erginobacterales; family Erginobacteraceae; genus Erginobacter. Next base: position 12,967 of record CAYXKT010000069.1, on the reverse strand, counting down.
GCAGATTTTGACCTTTTGCCAATTGCTTCTCCGGCTTCCTTCGGAAGCCGGATCGCTATGACCGGGTTTGGGGGTTCTCAGGGGCGCTCTTCGAAGTTGGGGCCGCGTTCTTCGATCGGGGTCTTGATCACCTGGAGGATTCTCTCCGCCAGAGCGGCAAACCGTTGGCCCAGTTCTTCCGGGTCGACTTCGCCAAACAGGTTCCACCGCTCCAGGAAATACTCGGGCTCTTCGGCGAAGTGCGATACGAAGGCGTAAATCGACCCGATATAGGTGTTCTCGTCCTGGTACCGGGAGGCCGCCGCCCCGATCTCCACCTGGATGAATTCCGATATCTTTCCCGACTCTATGATCAGGGCCTGGTAGGCTTTCTCCGTCAGGTCGTCCGTGTCCATTTTCGTTGTCCTGTTTTGGTGATGTTCGGGGTGCTGGTTTTCAGGTCGGGGCGATCAGACACCTCAGCATTCGGTATCATAGTGTAATCAGGTGTTAGATGTGGCACCCCTTCAGGGTGCTGGTTGGAGGGGACATTTTCAAATTCCGGCGATTCTCGCCGGGCTGATATGTGTCACCCCTTTGGGGTGATAGACCAGGACGCCGGCGAAGGGGAAGTGGATGGCGGCGGTCCGGCAGGGTTTCCCCAGGGCTTTCTCCAGGGCTTCGGCGTAGGCCTCCAGCTGGGGGAAGTATCTCGGGGCCTCGGTTGGGCAGGAGGCCTTCTCCAGGGGCTGGGTTTTGTGGTCGATCAGGTGGATCTCCTCTCCGGTCTCGATCACCAGGTCGGCGACGCCCCGGATCTCCTGCTCCCCCTTCCGGCACTCCAGGGGCAGTTCCCGCCAGAGTTTCGCATCGGGCCATTGCTTCCGGATGTAGGAGTGAAGCCGGTCGGCGGCGGTTATGAGGTCGCGGTCGGTGAAGTTGTTGACCCCCTCGTGGGCGGCGCGGCAGCGGGCGGCGATCTCCAGCCGTTTCTCTTCCGGGAGGTCCTCCCGGTCGGCGGCGAAGAAGTCGTGGACGGCGTTTCCGATCGGGGTGTCCTTCGGATCCGGGGGAGGCCGGATGGCGATCTTTTCTCCCAGGTCTTCGATCGCTTCCTTCGGGAGGGGTTCGGCCGCGGCGGCTTCTTCCGGTTTCCGGGCGGAGGGTGAGATATTGAGCGGTTCCCTTTCCGGAGGCTCGCCTTCGGGGCGGACGAACCAGCGGTTGGCCTTTCCGGCGGCCGCCGGCGGTTCCGCGCTCTCGATCAGTCTCCGCAGCCGGGAGCGGATTTTCCTCCCTTCGCCGAAGTCCCGGACCGCTTCCCCGTTCTCGCCCTCGAGGGGGAGGATGAGGCCGGTCCCCAGGTCGGCCAGCCGGGGTGGTTCGGTTTTCCCCTTCCGGCTGGGGAGGACGAGGATGTCCCGGGCCCGGGTGAAGCCGACGTAGAGGAGCCGTTGGGCCTCCGCCCGGTCCCTCCCCCGGGCGTAATCCTCCTCCTCCGAATCTGCCAGGTGTTGGTGGAGGGGCGCGCCGGTGCTCATCCCCCCATAGGGCCAGGGCCAGTAGCGGATCCACCGCCCCTTCAGGGGCCGGTCGGGGTCGAACCTCTCATCCCCGGGGAGGACGTGCACATCGAGGCACTGGCATTTTGCCCGTTCCTTCCGGTCCAGGTCGCCGAGGATGACCACCGGCCACTCGCGCCCCTTGGCCCGGTGGTAGGTGCTGACGGTGACGGCATCGTCGAACTCCCCGGCGGCCTGTCGGCCGTCCTTCTCGTCGCGGTCCAGGTCGGCGAGGTCCCGGAAGTAAAGGAGGAGCCCGAGCGGGGTCGCCCCGGTCTGCCGGAACCGGCAGATCTCCTCGTAGAGGTCGGCGTAGGCCCGGAGCTTCTCGATGTTGGCCAGGGCCGGTTCGGGCCGGGGTTGGCGGAGGCAGATCTCCCGGGCCCGGCTCTCTTCTATCACCAGGTCGAGCATCTCGGCGGGGGAACGGACGGCCATAACCCCGGCGAGGGCTCTGAGACGGTCGAGGATAGGATCGCCGGGCCAGGGCGGTTCGTCATCATCACGGCCGGATTGGGCCAGGGCGATCCGATCCCCGATGTTCTCCTCCGCCGGGCCCGCGCCGGAGAGGGAGCGGACCAGGAGGGCGGGCAGCCCGGCCTCCGGGTCGAGGACGACCTCGAGGGCGGAGAGGACGTAAACCCCCTCCGGCGTCTCGGTGAGGCCGGCCTGGGCGGATGAAGTCCGGATCCCGATCCGGTTGAGGGCGGCGGCGGTCTTCTCGCAGGCGGCGTTGGTGTTCCTGAGGACGGCGATGTCCCCGGGGCGGGCCGGGCGGAGCTCTTCGGAAGCCTTGTCGACGACCGTGACCCCGCCCTCCGGGTTCAGCAGCTGCCGGATCCCTTCGGCGATCAGGACGGTGTCGGTGTCCTTATTCGGGCTGTCCAGGTTCCAGACCTCCAGCGGGGGCGGGAGGCCTTCCGGCTCTCCCCGCGGGGCGCCGAGGGCGAACTCCCGGGGGCTGTAGTTGAGGTCGACGAAGGGTTTGGCGAAGACGGCAGAGCAGAATTCAACCAGGGGTTGGCGCGACCGGTAGCAGTCCGGGAGGTCGACTTCCTCGGCGTCCTTCTCCATCGCCAGGTAGGCCATCTCCATCAGCTCGGGGTCGCAGTCCCGGAATTTGTAGATCGACTGCTTGCGGTCGCCGACCCAGACTATGGTTCCGGCGATCTCTCCCAGGCGGCTGAAGAGGGCGAGCTGGAGGGGGGAGGTGTCCTGGAACTCGTCGACCAGCAGGAGGTCGAACTCCCGGGAGAGGGAATCGGCGACCGAGGGGTTCTCCAAAAGTTTGAAGAGGGTCGCGGCCTCCATATCGGTGAAGTCGATGTAGCCCCGCTCCCGCTTCCACCGGTCGTAGCTTTCCAGGGCGGCGGCGGCCAGTGCATAGACGGTCCGGATCAGTCTCCCGATGTCCTCCCTCAGCCGGGGATCAAAAAGATGGGTCCCGGCGGCTTCGATCACCGGTTCGGCGGCGGCCCAACTGGCCTTTCCCGGCTTTTTCTTTTCCAGGTTGGCCCAATCCATCCAGGTGAGGCTGTCGCTCCGGGCCAGGATGATTTTCAGATCCCTGAGGTAGCCGGAAGTTTTTTTGGTGGTGTCCGTTCCCGCCGCCAGGTTCTCTTTGATTTTGCGGACGGCTTCCTCCAGGGCCAGGACGATCTTCCGGTCCGCCGTTTCGGGGTCAACTTCAACCGCCGGGGGGAAGAGCCGGAAGTAGGCCTCCGTCGCCCGGCCGGCCATCGCCTTGAGGTCCCCGGACGGGATGCCGTTGGCCCGGGCTTTTTCGGCCAGTTTCCGGACTTGCTCCTGCCAGTCGTCGATGCCCAGGCGGTGGGTTGCCTCCGTCAGGGAGGAGAGTTCCTCCCCGGCCAGGACCCCGGAGAGGGAGGCCCGGAAGCAGGCGGCCGCCTCGTCTTCCGGAAGGACCCGGATCTCGGGCGAGATCCCGGCCTCGAAGGCGAACCTCTTGAGGATCCGCTCGCAGACCGAGTGGACGGTGCCGATCAGGGCCGCCTCTACCCGGTGGGCCTCTTCGGCCAGCCCTTCCCTGAAGAGGCGGGACCGGACCCGTTCCTGCAGTTCCCCGGCGGCGGCCCGGGTGAAGGTGACGGCGATCACCCGTTCCGGTTCCAGTTCCTTCTTCCGGAGCCGGTCGCAGAGTTCCCCGGTCAGGGAGTAGGTCTTCCCCGTCCCCGCCGAGGCCCGGATCAGCTTTACCCGCGTTTTTCCTTTTCCTTTTTCCATTCTTTCCTCTCGCTTTCCGGCTGCCAGAGAAATCCGCAGACCGCCCGGTAGTCGCAGTACCGGCAGTCCGGGACAAGTCTTGAGAAGATCCCTTCCGGTTCCCACCGGTCCTTCCTCTCCGGGCCGCCGGGGACGATCCCGCCGGCGGCGCAGACCCCCTGTTCCAGCTGCCGTTCCCGCACCCCGCGGACGGTCCTCGCCAGTTCCTCCCAGACCAGGTCGAGGGCCGGCCCGGTAACTGTGAACCCAACTCCCGGAATCCCGGACTCCGTGTTCAGGAGCACCCCGTCCTGGAGGCTGAAGTAAGCGGCCCCGGCGCCGGAGATTTCGCGGTAGACAGCCAGCTGGATGGCGGCCCCGTCCTCCAGCTTCTTTTGGTAGCGCCCGGAACCGTGGGAGGAATACTTCAGGTCCAGGATCTGCCGGCTGCCGTCTTCCTCCTCCAGGTAGGCGTCGACGCGGCCCCGGACCCTTCCGATCCCGGTCTCCGCCTCCAGTTCCTCCTCGAAGCCGATGATCTCCAGGTTATGCTCCGCGAGCAGCCGGGAGAGCCGGCCGGCGGAGAGGGTTATCTCCCGCCGGAGCCGGGCCAGTTCCCCCTCCCGGCCGGGGAGGAGGTAGAGCGCCCCTTCCTCGGCGAGGACCTTCTCCAGGACTTCCCCGATCTCCCCGGGGGTTTCCCCGCCCAGGAACTCCTGGACGGCCCGGTGGGCGACGTTGCCGAGGGCCAGGGGCCCGGCCTTGAGGGAGAGCGCCCGGGCCGGACGGAGCCCGGCCCGGTACCTGAGGACGTATTTCAACGGGCAGAAGACGATCTCCTCCAGGGACTTGGCCGACTCCGTCTCGCGCGGCTTCCCGTCGAGGCCGGCCAGCTTCCAGAGCCTCTTCGGCCGGGGGAATTCCAGGGGTTCGAGGTCCCGGGTTCTGACCGGGAATACGGGGGATTTCTCCAGGAGCAGGCGGGAGGGGAGCACGGTCAGGAGGTTCTTTTCCGGGTCCGTCCAGCCGGCCGAGAGCTGGTCCCAGAGGGGGTGGTCGGCGGCCGGCTCGCCCTTCTCCAGCCGGTGGGAGACCAGGATCACCCTCCGGCCATAACGGAACGGCCGGAGCCAGGACCGGGAACGCTCCAGCGCCTCCTCCCCCCGGGAGGGGATTTCGATCCCCGCGGCCCGCAGTTTCTCCGCTTCGGCCGCGGTGAAGAGGGGTTCGGGTATCCGCTCCGCCCCGGAGCCGGTGAAGTCCCACCAGATGATGGTTTGGGCCGGGCCGAGGAGGGCGGCGGGGGAGGGGATTGTCCGGGCCCCGCCGGCCTCCGGCTTCTCCCGGCCGGCCGTCACCCCCGGCCTGCCGGCCAGCTCGACCAGGCGGGCGGCCTCGAGGCGGGGGATGATCTCCCCGGAGTGCTTCTCCAGGAGCCGGGTCAGGACGGAGGCCTGGCCGGCCGCCGCCTTCAGGACCTCCCGGGGTTCGGCCTCCGGGCCGGTCCAAGGGGAGAGGGAGGGGTCCGATTCCCGTCGCCGGCGCTCCGCCGCCTCCCGGGCCCGGACCCAGGAGACGAACTTCCCGCAGAGTCCGATCAGGCGGGATCTTCCGATCCCCTCATCCGGGGGGATCAGTCGGGCGGGGTCGGGGAGCCAGTCGCGGAAGCGTTCCTCCAGGGACTCGCGGGCGGCGGAGTCCCCGGTTTCGGCGGCGAGAAGGCACTTCTCGACGGCCTCGATCCAGAGCGGTCCCCCGATCCCCGGGGCCTCGGCCACCGCCCGGGCCAGCCGCCGGCCGACGTCGCGGGGGATGGGTGAGAGGGGGAGTTGGAGGAACTGGAGGAGCCGGGCCGGGTCGAGCGGCGCCCACTGCAGCCCCAGGGCCAGGGGAAGGATCTGGAGGGCGGCCCGGCAGCGGGAGACGGTCCCGGCCCCGATCCGGGGAAGGTGATAGCGGAGAAAGGCCGCTTCCAGCTCGGGGCGGATCCGGCCGCCGGCGATCACCACTTCCTCCCCGGTGCCGTTCTCCGCCAGCCAGGCGGCCAGGGCCTCGGCGGCCTCGAAGGGGGAGCCGCCGAGGATCCTCAGCAGCGACCCGTCGGCGGCGGGGTTGAAGGGATCTCCTTTCTCCAATTTCCGGTAGGCGGCGGCCAGGTCTCCCTCGCGGTCCGGGGGGGCGGGCTCGGGCCGGGGGAGGATCTCCGTCCCCGTGGCTTCCAGCGCGGCCAGGAGATTTCGGACCAGGAGAGGTTCCCGTTCCCTGGCCCGGAGGAACCAGAGGGTGTCGAAGACCTTCTCCTGCCGCCGGCGGATCTCTTCCTCCAGGGCCAGGATCCGGTCGGGGATGCCCGGGAGGAGGGCGCCGTCCTTCGGGGAGAGGGCGGACATCGCCTCCCGGGGGCGGGGAGGGAGGTCCCGGAGTTTTCCGCTCCAGCCGTGGAGGATCAGTCCGTCCCGCCAGTCCAGGAGACGCCGGGCCGTTCCCAGGGGGTCGACCTCGAAGGAGGCGGCGAAGAAAGCGGAAGGGTGGCCGGCCGGGTGCGACTTCAGGGCCTCGGCGGCCTCCCCGGTCCGCTCCAGGTCCGAGACCGGACGGGAGACCAGCCCCAGGTGCTTCTCCAGTTCCCGGACCAGCTGGTCCAGGTTCCCCGCCCTCTGGCCCGCCGCGGCTTCGGCCTCCGCCAGGAACCCCGGGTGAAAAGGACCATCGAACTCCGGCGTGTAGAGAAATTCGCGCTTGATCATCGGTTGCGGGACCCCTTTGCTCGGGTGGAATCAGCCGCCTTTAGCCTGAGACGGCGGGCGGCCGTCAGGTATCCGGAATTTGAATTTTAACATTTATGACCGGGCCGGGAAAAGTGAAATCCGATCGCCCGGTATGAACCTCAGCATTCGCAGGGTAGTTCTTCCTCCAGGCTGTCCAGGAATTCCCTGATGGGGCGCTCGTTGCCGTGGGGACAGACACTTCCCCGGTATGCCTGCCGAAACTGCAGATGCCGTGTGAGGGTGTTGACGCGCGGGGTGAGGGTCAGCAGGACTCTGCCGGAGCCGCGCCGGCACTTGATCGATAATGACCTCTTGTTCAATCTGAGACACAGGGCTCTATCGTTTTTGACGATGAATTCTTCTATCGATTTTTTCAGGATATTGTAACTCTTCCTGACGGCGGGATACATCGTTTCCGATTGGAGGTCCGCGAGATCCACGGAACCTGAGAAAACCCTCTTATCCCGGTTAAAATCGGCCGCATCCAGGTATTCGGTAATCTTGAAGTCCTTTGCTATCCGGTAGAGTTCGTGAATACCCATCCAGCAGAAACTATATCCTTTATGTTTTGCAGGGGATAGGGGATTGGCCGGATCGGCGGTTATGCACCCCGAAAAATAGTTGGCCCGGTAGTTCCCCAGGAGCTCAATGAGAATCCGCCGGATGACGAAACTGTCTTTCAGCTTCTTCCTTCTGGTCGCGATGCCTTTTTCCCTCAGGTCTGCAATCGGGATTTCGGATAGATCGTCGGTACTGTTGAAGAATTGCCGGTTGCGGCAGTCTCTCAGGCATTTCAGGAACTCTCCGATAATCTCAACAGGATTGTTTTTTGCCTTCGCGCCGTAAAAGAACGCATTTATCAGGCCCCGTTCGGAATAACCAAGCAGTTCCATTGTCGTTGTCTCCGGAATAGAGCGTTTCGGGGTTATCGCAGGTCGATGACGACCAGTTTTTCCTCGGGGATGAGTTCGGGCATAGCCAGACGCCCGTCGGAGTAGTCGTCCCAGTCGAGCCTCAGTTCGATTATGGTCCGGTCTCCATCCCGGACGAACCGCGGTTCGTAATACCAGCGCGCTCCATTGCCGAAATAATCCGAGAAGGGAACGCTGGTTAGGGCGGTGAACCCGGACCCTTTCCGGGAGTAGACGGTCAGGGTCTCGCGCGTGGCGCTGGTCCCCCGTCCCCGGCCGGTGAGCAGGATGAACTCCTCGATCCCGTCGCCGGTCAGGTCGCAGAGCCAGAGACTGCAGTCGCTGTAGGACGATTCGAGGAGCATTGAAGACAGCAGTTCCGGAGGGTCGAAGTCGTTCCAGACTTCGAGGGAGTACCCGTCGTCGCACCAGTACTTGGCCGCGGCCGGTTCCGACCTCATCCGGAGGCGGAAGGCGTCGCGGTGGTGGGTGGCCGGGTAGTGGATGTCGGTATTGCCCCGGAAGGCCGGCTGGATAGGGGAGTCGCCGGCGCGGGCGGCGCCGGCGAGGACGGCGGCGATGATGATGATCGTGGTCCGGGCGGTCAAGTCACATCTCCTTTCGGTGAAGATTCATCCGGGGTTCAGATGTGGCACCCCTTTGGGGTGCTGCTTTTATACTTCCTGACTGACGACCCGGGGCTGTGCCCCGGGCTATGATGTGAGACGCCGTTGGCGTCATTTACCGTACCGAAGCAGGCTGTCTGACAAATTGTATTCAATTGAATTCGGGCAGGTCGCGGACGGTGATCCGGGTCTCCCTCACGGACCGGGAACCGGCCCGGGCGCGGCGGAAGATATGGGGTTCGATGATCCCGTTTAAAGTCCCCCGCAACGAGCGGGCGCCGGTGCCCCGGGCCAGGGCGGCGGTGGCGACGGCCCGGAGGGCGGCGGGGGTGAAGCTGAAGCTCAGGCCGTGGCGGCGGCACTCGCGGTTGACGGCGGCCAGGAGGCTGTGCTCCCCGCCGGCCAGGATCCGGACCAGCTGGTCCGCGGTCAGCTGCTCGAGGCGGGCGACCACCGGGATCCGGCCGGCGAACTCCCGCAGGAGGCCGTACTCGACCAGGTCGTCGGTGCCGAAGACAGTCTTCCGGGTGTCCGGATCGGATTCGGTGGTGCCGAACCCCAGCGTATGGTTCTTCCGGCGGGCGGCGGTGATCCGCTCGATCCCGGTGAAGGCGCCGCCGAGGATGATCAGGGTCGGGGCGGTGTCGAACTCTACGGTCCCCGAACGCCAGGTGTGGGAGCCGCCGGGGGAGATGGAGATGGTCCCGCCGTCGAGGGCCTTGAGCAGGGCCCGCTGGACCCCGGCTCCCCCGACATCGCGGTGGTTGAGACCGTTGCCATTTCCGGCGGCCAGCTTGTCCACCTCGTCGATGAAGACGATCCCGGCCTGGGCCTTCCCGCGGTCCGACCCGGCCGCCAGGTAGAGGCGGTGGAAGACCTCGTCGAAGCTCATCCCCACGTAGCCCTCCTCGGTCCAGGAAGTGGCGTCGCCGACGGCGCAGGGGAGGCCGAGGAGGCCGGCCAGGATGGTGACGATATGAGTCTTGCCGCAGCCGGTGGGACCGGCCAGGAGGACATTCTTCTTGATTCCTTTCTCGGGCGGCTCCCCGGAGGCGGTACGGACCAGGTGCTCGAAGGCGGCCACGGAGAGGGTCTTTAGGACGTTCTCCTGGCCGATCACCCTCGAGGCCAGTTCCCGGAAGATGGCCCGGGGGCGGGGGAAGTGCTCCAGGGCGCGGGCGGCCAGGTCCCGGGCGGAGAGTTCCGGCTCTTCCTGTTCGGCGTCGAAGCCCTCGGGGAAGTCGGCCCCCTCGGTGACGAAGCGGAAGATGCCGGGGTGGAGGCGGGGGGCGTGATTGAGCCGTCCGTTCCCGAACGGCCTGGCGACCTTCTTTTCGGTCAGGCGGTCGGCCGCCTTCCGGACGGCCAGGTGTCCCCGGATCTCCCCGCCGCCGAGCCCCAGGAAGAACTTGTCGGCGTGGAGAGGGGTGCTCTCCCCGGTGATCTGCCGGATGGCCAGGGAGGCGGCCAGCAGCTTCTCGGTCTCGTTGAGGCGGCAGCGTTCAGCCAGGAGGTCGAGGTGGAGCTCGACCCCGTTCCGGCGGGTCCGCTCCCGGCGCCTTTCGATCTGGGACTTGATCTCCGCCAGGGCCGGGGGCTCGAAGTCGCAGCCGGCCATTGCCGGCTTGGCCCTTTTGGCCTGCTCCATCAGGAGCATCCGGAGGTCGTCGAGGTAGTCAAGGTCGTCCCGGTAGCAGTAGTTCTCGTATTGCTCAATCATCTCCGCCCCGGAGGGGACGGCGGCTTCTTCTTCGGCGGCGGCCGGGTCGAGGCTGGTCTGGGTACTGGTTTCGGGCATGGATATGTGATCCTTTTCTTCGGGGGTCGCGGTGATGGTGTCAGCGGCGGGGTGGAGAGTGGTCAGGGACCGCGGTTGCGGGCCGGGCGGACGTCGGCGCCGGATGGACCGGGGGCCCGGACCTTTTTAAGGTTTATTTTCATCACACCATCTGTATAACACAGGCTACCTGACATCTTGTGACAACAATACAAGATATTTCATTTTTTCTCCGCCGCCGGGCGGGATCGGGCTTGATTCCGGGGGCGGTCCGGGGGTAAGATCCTGCCGTAACCGGAGACCGCTATCCGATGAGAGCCGACCGTCTGCTGGGGATCCTCCTCAGCCTGGAGAAGAAGAAGAAAGTCACCGCCCGGGAACTGGCCCGGAAGTTCGAGGTCAGCGTCCGGACCATCTACCGGGACATCGACGCCCTCGTCGACTTTCCCATCTGCGTCGAGCGCGGTCCGGAAGGCGGTTACTCCCTGATGGAAGGCTACCGCCTCCCCAACCTCCCGCTCTCGAAGAAGGAGGTCTCCGCCCTGACCCTGATGGGGTCGGTGGCCGGCCAGAATCTCGGCCTGATCGAGGGCAAGGTCTTCAACCAGGCCTTCCGGAAGCTCCTCGCCCACTTTCCCGGCGAGTTCCGGGACGAGGCCGACCGGTTCTCCGAGCAGGTCCTGATCAGCCTCGAGCCCTGGCAGGCCGAGCCGGAGGTCCCGGCGACGGTGGAGACGATTAACCGGGCCCTCAAGGAGGGACTGGTCCTGGAGTTCGCCTACCGCAAGCCCTCCCGCCGCCCGGAGGAGAAGGAGGTCGAGCCGTACGGGCTCTGCTACCAGGGGAAGTTCTGGTACCTGGTCGGCTTCTGCCGGAAGTACCGGGACCACCGGATCTACCGGACCGACCGGATCCGGGACCTGGGCCTGACCCGGAAGAAGTTCCGCCGCGACCCGGAGTTCGACCTCCGGAAGTACTGGCAGCGGGACCTCCCGGAGAAGTACCGCACCGGCGGCACCCTGGCCCGGATCGCCTTCGACCCCGCGCTCGCCCCCGAGATCAAAAAGGCCCCCTGGGCCTGCGGGGAGCTCAAGACCCTCCCCGACGGGCGCCTCGAGGTCCGGTTCCGGACCTTCGACCGGGAGCGGCTGGCCGGATTCGTCCTCGGCTTCGGGGCGAAGGCCGAGCTGCTCGAGCCGGATGACGTCCGGAAAAGGATCAAGGCTACCCTCCGCGCCGCCCTGGAGCAGTACTGACCCGCTCCCCCCGGTTCGGGATTTCGCTCTTTCCCCGAAAAAATAACGCCCGTATCTGACAGTAGATATCAGCTGCCCTCCTATATTTTACCGGGAGTATGCCTCTTTTGATCGCGTATAACGATCCGGGAGCCGATTGCGATTCCGGCGTCTGAACGACAAAGGAGGAAACGGAAGATGAAAGAGAGGGGTGAGGCCAGTCACCACGTAGGAGAGAGGAAGGTTTCGGGAACAGCTGCCCCGGCAATATCATCAAGGAAAACAGGCCCCCCTAAAAATCACTTAAAATTTCCTTCCAACTCTTTGATTTACCTGTTTTCTCTTTGGCTCCCTCCCTACCCCCCTTTGATTCCCCTCTTGATTTCCCTTTGATATTGTTGAAGACAGCCATTAAAATACAAGCTGTATTATTCGAGTTTGAATCGGCGAAGAAACAACGGAAAGACTATCTGGATTATCTTAATGAGATTAACCGGAATTTATGGGTATCCATTGTCTATTCGGCAAAAGCCCGCTATTACTGTATGGAAAATTATCTCCACTCATACGACGATGCTGTATTCGGTAAGTGGTTCGTCGGTTTAAAGATCGATCTGAATATTCCTTTTGCCGATGGACTGTTGCCCAAAACGAAGCAATATCTGCTCGATAACGCCCTGGAAGATTGAGGGTGTTAGTCGATTGCTTAAATATCATTATGATATTGCATCGTTCCCCTGATGCAACCATCTGGAGTTAGCTGCTTATTAAACAATGGGAGATTGCGCTATGAGCACTATTGACTATTTGCTGGCTATCAGAAAAGAGCTGCATAATACTTTTTCTGGAGAGCTTCTCGATAATATTGCAACCGGGCATATTTATATACCTGAACATATTCTGCTTAATGGAATAGCAACATTCAGCGAAGTCGGTCCTTATACCAAAGATCTGCGGGGAGATCACTCCGGACTGACTGTGGAACTTGAAAAGAAATATATTGGAGCAAGAATTAAGGCCACGGTAAAGGTTCGGGTGTTAAAACTGGTTATAGATGAGAATGAGCAGGTAATGGTTTTGAAGGTGGTGGATGAGAAAGTAGCCGGTCGGGGAATCTATGGGAAGATTCTTATGGCGATTGCCTCAGTGATTATGGGAAAACTGACGCCATTCGAGCAGGCGAACAAGAAGCTGTATGAAATTGCCGATTTTGACTCTAGCAATCGCAAGGTAACGCTAAGATTGGGGGAATTGAATGCAATCCAGAGAGTACTGAAACCAGCAATTCCCGGCAACGCGTCTTCCGTGCCTCTGAAGCACATCAGAATTCGTGGATGTGAACACGTGGAAGGCGGGATCCAGGCAAAAATCTTTCCATCTTCCGAGATCAGTTCTGTCCTGGAAACCGGTCGAGGTTTGCTGAACAAAATCAGAAGGACTCTTCCCCTTGGTGATCTGCGGTTGTGAACCGAAAGTAAACCGTGGCGGATTTTTTCCGTTTGTCCAGAGAGAGGAATCCAGTGATCGGGTTAGTTTGCGCTGAACCATTCGCAATCCACCAATTACTGGACTGATAAACCGGCATAACCCTTGACTCCAACTGGCATTCCGGAATTTATAGCGTTGTCCGGTGTGGTACGAGAGTATCGACACATATTTCTCTGCAGCAAATCTGTGATAGAGAAATCAAACTCCACAATAATGGTTATATATACTTACCAAAAGAAACGATCAAAGGAATTTGACCGGGAGATATATTAACCGAAGTATATTATCGACTCGACAACCGGTATTTGGTAACATAAAATCTAAAATAAAGGAGAAGTAATGCCTGGTAAAAAATTCAGGTGGAGGCTTGAGATTCCGTTGGGTTTCCCGAGGCGGCA
>CAYXKT010000068.1:0-14456 GCA_964465735.1 uncultured bacterium | reverse complement strand
GTGTCACTTCGCCGCTTACATATTAACTGTGCTACATTCAGGTATTCACCTGCCGGGACAAGCCGGCAGCGGTCGGGAGGGGAGTCGGTGGTTCGGGGGGTTGAGGAAGCTGTTGCCGGTACTTAGTGTCTGAACGGAAACCCCAAAGACCAGGTCATTGCGAGGAGAGACAACGAAGCAATCTGTTTGTTTTGTGATGAGATTGCTTCGTCACTTCGTTCCTCGCAATGACAGATTCTATGTGACTTGAGGTCTTCGTTCAGACACTACTTATATCATAAAGGAGGAGATATCCTCCGGGAGGGCCGCGATGATGGTAGCCCCGTCCCGGCCCGCTTCCCGATAGACGATCTCCAGGCGGACAGGGTCTTTTTCCTTGCTGTAGCGGAGGCAGATGGCGGCGGCCAGCTCCCGGTCCCGGTCCGTGACCGGTCCCCTTGCGCGGAGCAGGACCAGGCTCCCCGGCCGCTCGGCGGCCTGGAAGAGATAATCCCCTCCCCGGGCCAGTGTTTCCAGATCCTCGTTCTCCTCCCGGTTACGGCCGGAGACCACCCGGGCGCCGGAGGGGAGCCGGAAATGGCGGCCGACCCGGAGGAGGTGCAATTCTTCCGGGACCCAGCCCTCGTGTTCCTTCAGTTCTTCAAGCTTTCGGCAGAAGCTCTCCTCGGTCAAGGGGCAGCCGCCCCCCGGCGACGCGTAGCCGGTCAATCCGTATTTTTCGGCCAGAGCGAGCTGGACTTTCCGGGAACGGCCGGAGATCCCGAGCAGGCGGGATCGATCGACCCAGCCTTCTCGTTCCGGGACCGTCTCCGCCAGGAGGAGCGCGGAGAGGGGCCTTAAGAGCAGTCCCCGGCCGGCGCCCTTGGCCACCGCGTTCAGAGCGTCGCGGGTCTGTGACTTGGACCGCTGGCCAAGCACCTCCCCGGTGATGATGAACGAGGCCTCAAGTTCCTGTAACAGGCCGGCGGCGGTCGCCACCATCAGGCGGTGGCAGTCGGTGCAGGGGTTGAGATGTTTGCCGTAACCATACACCGGGTTGGTGAGAATCGCGATCATCCCCTCGGTGAGGTCGCGGGAGTAGAAGGGTATCTCAAATCCGGCCGCCGCCCGCCGGCCCTGGGAGCTGGTGTAAAAGGGGCTAAAAAACCCGACCCCGATCACTTCGACCCCCTGATCGAGGATCAGCCGGGTAGCCAGAATACTGTCCAGACCGCCGGAGAGTAAAGAGAGGGCTTTCATAAGGAAGTGCCTAAAGTTTGAAGAAGAAGCGGATCACGTCGCCTTCCTGGACCGGGTAATCCCGGCCCTCGATCCGGAGCTCGCCTTGCTGTTTGACCTCGGCCAGACTACCGGCTCGGTCGAGGACTTCGAAGGCAGCCACCTCGGCCCGGATAAAACCTTCCTCCATATCGGAGTGGATCGCCCCGGCGGCCGCCCGGGCGGGGGTTCCGGCCGGGATCATCCAGGCTCGGACCTCGACCCCTTCCTTGGTAAAGAACGTGACCAGGCCCAGGGCCTTCTTGGCGGCGGACACCAGCCGCTCAAGACCAAAACCTTTCAGTCCCAGTTCTTCCCGGAAGGCTTCCCGGTCAGCCATTTTTAGACCAGCGACCTCCGCCTCCAGGAGACCGGGGATCTCAATCAGATCAACCCCGTCTCCCCGGGCCTTTTCCCGCAAGGCGGTCAGGATTGCCTGTTCGGGGGCAGAATTTTCTTCCCCGGTATTGGCCAGGTAGATAACCGGTTTGAGGGTGAATAATCCCAGATCAAAAGAGAGTTCCCGGAGCTTTTCGATCAGAGCGTCTTCCCGACAGTCGATCCCGGCGCCCAGACGATCCCGGAGAGTCTCCAGAAGTTCCCGCTCCTCCTCTCCTGCCCGAGGGTCGGCGGAACGCCCCCGCTCCAGCTTCTTTAACCGCCGCTCGACCGTCTCCAGATCAGCCAGCAGGAGTTCCGTCCGCACAGTCTCGATATCCTGGACCGCGTCGGCCTCTCCCATCACGTGGGCCACCGTGTCGTCGGCGAAACAGCGAACGGTCTGGACCAGGGCGTCGGTATCGCGAATCGCGGCCAGGAACTGGTTGCCCATCCCCTCCCCCCGGCTCGCCCCCTCGACCAGCCCGGCGATATCGAGAAACTTGATTGTCGCCGGGATCAGCCGCTCGGGAGAAAATATCTCCGCCAGCCGCTCCAGTCGGAGGTCGAGAACCGGGACCATCCCCACGTTGGGTTCGATGGTGGTGAAGGGGTGTTTCTTCACTTCCGCCCCGGCCTCGGACAGGGCGTTGAAGATGGTCGATTTTCCGGCGTTGGGCAGCCCGATGATCCCGATCTTCATCTCAAGCCCTCGCTCCGAGCGGGCAAAGTTTAACGTGCCTGAAGTTCAAAGTGTCTGAATCCTCAACCAGAAAACCTGAATGGAGATTTTTAACTTACCCCGGGAGGGACGATAGGGGATATCTCCGATCCCCCCGGCCGAAATCATACCGAGCCGGAGAGGAGGAGCAGTTCCCGGACCAGGCGGGCGGCGTTGACCAGTTCTCGGCGGGGAAGGCTCTCTTCAGTGGTATGGGGCTTTCGATAACCAACGGCGACCACCAGGGCATCGATCCCCAAACCCTTGATGATATTGGCATCGCTGGCCCCGCAGGAGTTATCGAGCTCCATCTCGAGTCCCAGGTTATCCAGGGCCCGGCGAAATAGAAGCAGGGGCGGGCTTCCTTCCGGATAGCGGTATCCCGAATAATCCGCTCGAGGAGAGAAGACAACCCCGCCGCCGGCGGAAGCCGCCGCCGACCGGAAACATTTTTCCATATGGGCGATCTGGAGCTGGAGTTTTTCCTCCCGCAGGCTCCTCACCTCTCCGGACACCTCCACCAGTTCGGGGATGATATTCTGGGCCTGTCCGCCGGAGATAGTCCCGATATTGGCGGTAGTCTCCTCGTCGATCCGGCCCAGCTTCATCGCCGCGATCGCCCGAGCGGCGATAATCACCGCGCTCACCCCGCTCTCCGGGTCGATCCCGGCGTGAGCCGCCTTCCCCTGGACACTGATCTTGATCTTGGCCCCGTAGGGAGCTTCGTTGACAATCCGTCCCACCGGGCCGTCGGAATCAAGCACATAAACCAACCGGCCATTCAGCCAGCCTTTCTTCAGCGCCTTGGCTCCGAAGAGACCCGTCTCCTCAGCCACCGTAAAGAGCAGTTCCAGGGGAACCGGGCTCCCCCCGCCTTCGACCAATCCACGGGCGATCTCCAGCATCACCGCCACCCCGGCCCGGTCGTCGGCCCCCAGGATCGTCTCCCCGTCAGTGGAAAATATCCCGTCTTCTTCCAACAGTTTCAGCCGGTCGGTGGGAAGGATGGTATCGAGGTGGGCGGCGATGATCAATCCAGGAGCGTTCGGGTTCCGGCCGGGAATTCTGACCAGGAGGTTTCCGCAGTTGCCGCCGATCTCCTCCGCCGCCGAGTCTTCCTCTACCGCCAGGCCAATCCGGGCAAACTCTGCCCGGAGGTAATCGGCTACCAGCCGCTCGGAGAAACTGACCCCGTTGATTAAGACCAGTTCCCGAAAAGTCTCAATCAACCTCTCTTCATCTATCCTGATGTTCATATCGGATAGTATAGACCGGAAGAGAAAGAGAGTCCACCAGGATTATTCGAGGATCTTCCCCGTTATTAAGTACCTGAAGGAAAAGCTCCAAAAAACCTGATCATTGCGAAAAGGGATGACGGAGCAATCTGCCTATTCTGTGATGAGATTGTTTCGTCACTCCATTCCTCGCAATGACAAATTTTATGTGATATCAGGTTTGCCTTCCGACACTACTCAACCGGGATGAGATCGGGAAAATCCCGTTTGATGACTTCCTCCACCCGCTCCAGTTCCTCGGAAGATTTCCGGTACCGCTCCTCGGCGTTTTCCAGGGCTCGGAGGGTAAAAGCCACTTTTTTCCGGGCCAGCTCCAGCCTCAGTTCGGCCTGCCGGCGGCGCAGTCCGTTCAACTGACTCTCGACCCTCTCGACTTCCGGACCCGGGGCCAGAGACGATAGATTTTCTTCCAGTTCCCGAATCTGGCGAAAATTCTCCCGGATCTCCTCCCCCAGAACACGCACCTCCCGGCGGAACTGTTGAAAGCGACTATCTTTGTGTCTCCCCCGGGATCTCCATCCCTTCTCAGAATTCTCGGACTCCGGACCATAGCCCCCGGCAGGGCTCGGGGGCGGCGGTCCCCGGTGGGGAATAAACTCCTCGTGGGGATAATAGACTTCCCCCCTCAGGCACGCAGGGCCGATCAGCAACAGCAGTCCAAAAATTCCGGTCAGTATTTTCATCCTACCTCTCTCTCCGCCGGCGGCGGGGTCTTTGAGTGTGTTGGCAGATCAGGTCAGGCTGATACCCGCGATCCCCACCGATCCGCTTTCGGTTTCGGCGCTGCCGGAGCCGGAGAAAACAGCAGTTCGATATCCTCAATCTCCTCCCAGACCTCGGCCACCAGACGCTCCTCAACTTCCACCTCCTCAGAGAAGGCGACCAGGTCGGCGGTCGGGGGCAGATCAGATCTTTCCCCGAACCGCGAGCGGGACGGGAGAAAGACGATCAGCAGGATCGCGGCGGCGGCCAGAGCGGAGGCGGCGGGCAGGAAGAACGGAGAGGGGAAGATTCTCATCCGGGACCGGGCCGTCCGCGGCCGCGGGTCCAGACCGGGGGAACGGATCGCCTCCATCACCCGGCCGCGCAAGGCGGCCAGTTGCTCGGGGGAGAATACCGGGACGGGGGAGTCGGGGATTTGGGCCACCGTTTTTTCCATCTCCTCAAGAAGCCGCCGACAGTCCGGGCATTCTCCGGCGTGGCGGGAGAACTCTTCCCAATTTGTTCCGGTCGGCTCGCCGTAGAGATATCCCGGCAGTTCACGTTGAAATTTTTCGCAGTTCATTTTAAATCCTCCAGTTCCCGGCGGAGTTTGCGCAGGGCCTGGAACAGGTTGGCCTTGACCGCCCCCACGGAACAACTCCGGGCAACGGCGATTTCTCTCATCGTCATCCCCCCGTAATGCCGGAGGAGAAAGACATCCCGCTGACCTTCCGGCAACGCGGCCACCGCCAGCTCGATCCTCTCCCCGATCTCCTTGGCTTTCAGAACAGTCCGGGGCTGAGATAAGCGGCTGCGATCGGCGGGCGGAGCGACTTTCTCCAGCGAGACCTCTCCCGCCCGAACCCGAGACCGGCCGCGATCATAGGCCAGGTTGACGATCACCCGGTAGAGCCAGGTAAAGAGCGAAGCCCGGGGCTTCCAGCTCGGCAGGGCCGCGTAAAGCCGGATAAAAGCATCCTGGACTATATCCAGCGCGTCTTCCCGATTTCCGGACCGGTAGTAGGCCAGAGCCAGCGCCCTTTCTTCAAAGAGCGTCATCAGGTCGTCAAAAACCTGGTATTCCCCGGATTGGAATCTGCGGATCAGTTCGTCTTCACCAGCCGGCATCAGAAGTCCTTTCTTCCTTTGACTGTTAAACGCAGAACCCGTAGAATGGTTTAATCCGCCTGACTAATCATTAGTGCCTGAACGAAACTCAGGAAATCAGGTCATTGCGAGCAATGGCACATTCTATGGGATTGGCGGTTTCCGTTGCGGCACTATATAATTTGAGGTTTCCGTTCAGGCACCGACCAGGTGATGATACTCAATATTCGCTTGAAATCGGAGGAAATAATCGCGAGCATACCATCGGCAACACGGCTCCAGGCCGAAACAGCAAACCGGTCTGGCCCGGACCCCCTTTTTGGCGCTACCCGTGATACTCTATTTTAGGCCAGCAGAAACAATGAGCTATAACCTGCCCCTGTAATCCGGCTTTTTAGCCGGTTTCAGACCGAAGGCGGACCGGTCAGGCTTTAGACGGATAGTTCTTTAATTACGAAACCCGACACTGGATAATATCAACTATGATTGAAGCCACCCCCACCAACAAAGACAAACTCCTTAAGGGGATCGTCCGGACGATCCGGGAAAATCAAACTTTCGCTGTCTTCTCTCACGAAGAACCCGACGGCGACGCGATCGGTTCCCAGACCGCCGTCACCGCCGCCCTGAAAGGCCTGGACAAGGAAGTGCTCTCGCTCCGGGTCGATCCCGCCCCGCCGGCCCTGGAATTTCTCAACCGGGAGGGGCTGATCCGAAGCTATCAACCCGGGAAAGATGACCGCGCGATCCGGGAAGCGGAGGTGATTATCCTGGTCGATTGCTGCGACTACTTCCGCCTCGGCCCCCTGGCCGGTCCGGTTCAAGCGGCGGGAGGGATCGTCATCAATATCGATCATCACCAGGACAACACTTTCTTCGGCGACTACAACTATGTCCGTTTCGAAGCCGGGGGTGCCGCCGAACTGGTCTTTGAAGTCCTCAGGGCTCTCTCGGTCCCGGTAGTCGGAACCATCGCCGACGCCCTCTACATCGGCCTCTCCACCGACACGGTCGGGTTCCGCTATATCGACCCCGAGGGAAACCTCTTAGTGGTGCTCCGGGAGCTGATCAAGGGGGGGATCGATATCGAGGACCTCCAGGAAAAGATCTACTGCAACCAGCCCGACAGCTACCTGGAGGATCTCTTTACCCTCCTGCGAACCGTTAATTACGGAGCCGACGGGGCTCTGGCCTGGTTCACGATGTTCGACAGCGATAGCCTCTCCTTCTACCAGCGGGAATTAGCCTCCGAGGCCTTAAAGCAGTTACTCTCGATCAAAAAGATCCGGGCGGCGGTGATGCTCCACCGGGAATCCGCCGGTGTCGAGGTCTGGCTGAGATCGAAGAAGGACGTCAACGTCAACCGGGCCGCGTCCCGAGTCGGCGGCGGGGGTCACCTCACCGCCTCGGGTGCCCTGGTCCGGGATAAAACACTTCAGGAAGCGACTGAAGCGGTCCTCGCCGCCGTGCAGGAGGAGATGAGATGAAATACTCGGAAGTCAGACCGGGACGGACCTTCATCATCCGGCTGGAAGAGGGGGAGATCCTCCACGAAGTGGTGGAAAAATTCGCCGCCGATCAGGGGGTCGCCCGCGGTTATCTGATCGCGGTCGGCGGCGCCGGAACGCTCAGCACCCTGGTGGTGGGGCCAAAAGACCCCGAGGCCCGACCGGTAGAGCCGCTGACCCGGGTCCTTAACAACGTCCACGAGATCGCCGGGGTGGGGACGATCTTTCCGGGAGAAGACGGCCGACCGCTACTCCACATCCACCTGGCCTGCGGGCGCGACGCGCAGACCATAACCGGCTGCGGGCGGACCGGGGTTAAGGTCTGGCAGGTTGCCGAAGTGATCCTGGTCGAATTGACCGGGACCAACGCTCGCCGAGTGCTCGACCCGGATACCGGGTTTGAACTGCTGCAACCGGAGGGGTGAAGAGAACAGTGAGCAGTGAGCAGTGAACAGTGAGCAGTAAGCAGTAAGCAGTAAGCAGTAAACAGGAGGAGATCAATGTGTTATCGCCGGATTATACCTTGCCTGGACACGAAGAACGGACAACTGGTCAAGGGGATCAACTTTGAGGACATCAAGGAACTGGGCGACCCGGCTGAGGCCGCCGCGGCCTACAGCGAGGCGGGGGCCGACGAACTGGTCTTCCTCGATATCACCGCCACCCTGGAGGGACGCCGAACCCTTCTCCAGGCGGTGGAGCGAACAGTAGCGGCAATCTCGATCCCCCTCACTGTCGGCGGCGGCCTTGGCTCGCTCGACGACATCCGAAAGCTTTTTCGCCTCGGAGTCGCCAAAGCCTCGCTTAATTCCGCGCCGGTCAGGGAACCGGAACTGATCGACCGGGCAGCGAAAGAATTCGGCTCGGAGCGGATCGTGATCGCCCTCGACACGCGTTGCAACCCCGCCCTTCCCTCCGGTTTTGAGGTAGTGGTGAGCGGGGGGAGCAGACCAACCGGACTGGACGCGGTTAAGTGGGCTCGGGAGGCGGCCGATCGGGGTGCCGGGGCGCTGCTCCCAACCAGTATGGACGCCGATGGCACTCAGGCCGGCTATGACATCCCGATGACCCGGGCGATCGCTAACGCGGTGAGTATCCCGATAATCGCTTCCGGCGGGGCGGGGACCCTAAAGCATCTCTACGACGCGATTGCCGAGGGCCACGCCGACGCTGTCCTGGTAGCCTCGATCGTCCACTACGGCACCTTCACCATCCGCCAGATCAAGGAGTATCTCCGGGATCGAGGGATACCGGTGAGGTGGGAGAACAGAGACCGACCAAAGGTAACTGGAGAAATAAAAGGGGATCAATGAGCGAACAAATCAAAAACATCGGCATCGAAACGTCGCAACGTGACAACCCGGAGGCATTCCGGCAGACCCTGCTCGACCACCTCTACTTCACCCGCGGACAGGGACTGCAGTCAGCAAGCCGCCAGGACGGTTACTTCAGCCTGGCCTATACCATCCGCGATTACCTGATACGACGCTGGCGGGATACCACCAATACCCACTTCCGGCACAACCCCCGCTTTGTTTATTACTTCTGCGCCGAGTACCTGCTGGGACCGCAACTGAGACAGAACCTGCTCTATACCGAGACGGAAAATCTTGCCCACCGGGCCCTCAATGAGGTGGGGTTCGACCTCGAAGCCTTCCTGACCGAGGACAAAGAACCGGGACTGGGCAACGGGGGCCTGGGCAGACTGGCCGCTTGCTACCTCGACTCCCTGGCCACACTCGACATCCCGGCCGTCGGTTACGGCATCCGTTACGAGTACGGGATCTTTCGCCAGGCCATCGAAGATGGCGCGCAGGTGGAATCCCCTGACTGCTGGCTGATCAGCGGCTGGCCCTGGGAGTATGAACAGCCCGACGATATGATCGAGGTCGGCTTCGGGGGCCACACGGAGTGGATCGCCGACCCGGAAGGCCGGCGGAAAAAATGCTGGCGGCCCGGCGAAAAAGTCCTCGGCGAGCCCTATCACCTGATGATCCCCGGCTATGCCACTCAAACCGTGAATATGCTCCGGCTCTGGCGAGCCCGGGCAACTGAAGAATTTGACTTCAAGCTCTTCGATGAGGGCGATTATATCGAGGCCGTCCAGCGTAAGGTCTTAAGCGAGAATATCACCAAGGTCCTCTACCCCAACGACAGCACCCCCCAGGGCCGGGAACTCCGCCTCCGACAACAGTACTTCTTCATCGCCTGCTCCCTGCGGGATATCATCCGGAGGTTCAAGATCCACAACCGGGCCTGGAGCAAGTTTCCCGACAAGGTGGTGATCCAGCTCAACGACACCCATCCGGTGATAGCGATCCCGGAACTGCTCCGAATCCTGGTGGACGAGGAAGAATTGGGCTGGGACCGGAGCTGGGCGATCACGGAGAAGGTCTTCGCCTACACCTGCCACACGCTCCTGCCGGAAGCCCTGGAGAAGTGGCCGGCCGATCTCTTTGGCCGACTCTTCCCCCGCCACCTGGAGATCATCGAAGAGATTGACCGCCGATTCCACCGCAGAGTACTCGAGCGGTTCCCCGGCGACACCGAACGGGCAAAGCGGATGGCGATCATCAAACGGGGAGAAAGACCAGAAGTGCGGATGGCCAACCTGGCCTGTGCCGGATGCTTCTCAATCAACGGGGTGGCCGAACTCCATTCCCAGCTTTTGCGGGAGCGGACCCTGGCCGACTTCGCCGCCCTGGACCCGGAAAAATTCAACAACAAGACCAACGGGGTCAGCCCCCGACGTTTCATCCGTTTAGCCAACCCCCGCCTCTCCAAACTGATCACCAGCCGGATCGGCGAGGACTGGCTGACCGATCTGGAAAAACTCGAAGGCCTGGAGGGTCTGGCCGATGACCCCGGTTTCCGTCAGGCCTGGCAGGAGGTAAAACTGGCCAATAAACTTCAGCTGGCGGCCACTATCCGGGAACTGACCGGGGTGGAGGTAAAACCGGACGCGATCTTCGACGTTATGGTCAAGAGGCTCCACGAATACAAGCGGCAGCATCTGGCGGTCCTGCATATCATCACTCTCTACCAGCGGCTCCTCGCCGACCCGGAACTGGAGATTACCCCCCGGGTCTTCATCTTCGGGGCCAAGGCCGCCCCCGGTTACCGGATGGCCAAGCTGATCATCCTCCTGATCAACCGGGTGGGAGAGATAATCAACCGAGACCCGGCGGTCCGGGACCGGCTGAAGGTGGTATTTCTTCCCAACTTCAACGTCGGCCTGGCTGAGAAGATCTACCCCGGCGCCGACATCTCGGAGCAGATCTCCCTGGCCGGGATGGAGGCTTCGGGGACCGGGAATATGAAGTTCGCCCTCAACGGGGCGGTCACCGTCGGCACTCTGGACGGAGCCAATATCGAGATCCGGGAGTCGGTGGGCCGGGAAAATTTCTTCCTCTTCGGTCTCGTGGCCGAGGAAGTCTTCGCTTTCCGGAAACGGGGATATTCCTCGAAATATTACTATGAGAGAGTACCTGAACTGAAACGGGCGATCGACGCCATCGCCGGCGGGGCTTTCTCCGGAGGCGACCGGGAACTCTTCCGGCCCCTGGTCGAAGAACTCCTGGGTCAGGATCGCTTCCTGGTCCTGGCCGACTACTCCTCCTACCTGGAGGCCCAGGCCGAGGCGGAAAAAGCCTTCCGGGACCGCGAACGCTGGACGAGGATGTCAATCCTCAACTCCGCCCGCTGCGGCTTCTTCTCCTCCGACCGGGCGGTCCGGGAGTACTGCGAAGACATCTGGAAGGTCTCCCCGCTTCCGGTGGAGACTGATCCCCCGGCCAAACAGGAAAATAATTATGCTGACTGAAGATATCGAACGTTTGCTGCGGGAGGGGACCCCGGGGATCCGGGTCCGGACATCATCGGTTCGGGCGGCGGCACCGGACGAGGTGACCGGGGGGATGCTGGTCACCGCGGAGGGGAAGATTGCCGGCGGGATCGGCGGTGGGGATCTGGAGCGAAGAGTGATCGATAAGGCAGTAGCGCTGCTGGGAACCGGGAGCAGTTGGAGAATCGCGGTCGGGGTCCCGCCCGAGGAAGAGAAAACCCGGATGATGAAGCCGGGAGGAAAGCTGAAATTTCTTTTCGAACCCCTGAACTCCATCCCTGTTCTCTGTATCTTCGGGGCGGGTGCCCTGACTGTATCGCTCTGGCGGATCGGACTGACAGTCGGTTTTCGGACGGTGGTGGTGGATGACGATCCCCACTTCGCCCGGCCGGAACAGTTCCCGGGGGCGACGGTGATCCTGACCGAGAGTTTCCGGGATCTGGCATCAACTCTCGAGGTCGGCCCCAACTGGTACCTGGTGGTGGCGACCCGGAACCACCGGCGTGACCAGCGAGTGATCAAGCAGGCTGCCCTCTGGGAGACCGCTTATCTGGGGGTGCTCTGCGCGGAGGATAAAAAGGCTGATTTTTTCGATCGACTTGAGGCTGAAGGGGTCCCCCGGGAACGGCTGGACCGGATCCGTCTCCCGACCGGAATACCGGTCAAAGCCGCCGCTCTGGAGGAGATCGCGGTCAGCATCATCGCCGAGATCGTCCAGACCTGCCGGGCGGGGCTGAAGAAAGGATCAACCGGGGGTTTTCAGACGGGATATTAGGATCGACAGGATGTTTTTTTTGGGGGGGGGACGGTAATAGAATAATCAGTGTCTGAACGAAACCCAGGAAACCAGGTCATTGCCAGGGGAGACGACGGGGCAATCTGTCTGTTTTAGGCTGAAATTGCTTCGTCACTTCGTTCCTCGCAATGACAATTTCTATATGATTTGAAGGTTCCGTTCCAACACTAATTGTATATTTGGGAATGGGGCAAGGGGGGAAATACATATCCTGTAAATCCTGTTAGCCTGTCCAATTAAAGGGGCAAGGCAAGGGAAATACAAATAATTAATCCAGTCAACAAGGAGAATAATTATGCTGACCAAAAGAACAAAACTGATCGACTCCTCGGGGATCCGTAAGATCTTTGAACTCGGGCAGTCGGTGGAGAATCCGATCAACCTCAGTATCGGGCAGCCGCACTTTGATGTCCCGGAGGAAGTCCAGGAAGCGGCTATCTCCGCTATCCGCTCGAGGAGGAACGCTTACACCCTGACCCAGGGCGTCCCCGCCCTGAACCAGAAGATAAAACAATCCACCGAGGAGGCAACGGGGAGGAAGTTCGATAGTTCAATGATCACCTGCGGGGTCTCGGGGGGGCTGGTCCTGGCCTTTATGGCGCTGGTCGAGGAGGGCGACGAGGTCCTCTGTCCCGACCCTTATTTCGTGATGTACAAGCATCTGATCACCCTCTTCGGAGGGAAGCCGGTCTTTTATGACACCTACCCCGACTTCGTTATCCGGACGGAGAAGATCGAACCGCTGATCAACGAACGGACCAAGCTGATCATCGTCAGCTCCCCCGGAAACCCCACCGGGGCGGTCCACTCCGAAGAGGAACTGCGGGAGATCGGATGGATCGCCAAAGAACGCAATATCCTCGTCGTCTCCGACGAGATCTACTCTCTCTTCAGTTACGACCGTCCCCACCTCTCGATGGCTTCCTATACCGAAAACTGTCTGCTGCTGGGCGGGTTCTCCAAGTCCCACTCCCTGACCGGGTGGCGGCTCGGCTTCGCCCTCGGACCGAAAGCACTGCTCGCCGAGATGATCAAGCTCCAACAGTACACCTTTGTCTGCGCCCCCTCTTTCGCCCAGCAAGCCGGACTGGCGGCAATGGATATCGACACCGCTGCCTGGCGCAACCAATACCGGAAGAATCGGGACCTGATCTATAACGGCCTGAAGGAGTTCGGATACGAGGTAAACAAACCGGGCGGAGCCTTCTATATCTTCCCTCAGTGCCCCTGGGGGACCGATGAGGAGTTTGTCGCCGAGGCGATCCGAAACAAGCTTTTGATCATCCCCGGCTCGGTCTTCTCCGAGCGCAATACCCACTTCCGCCTCTCCTACGCCGCCGAGGAGGGAACAATCCGGCGGGGCCTGGAGGTCTTGAAAAAACTGCGCAGATAATCCGGACGCACGGAAGGGCCGGCGAAAGAGAGCCCGGACCTGTCCCGTCGCCGGAGCGCCTGATAGCGCCGGCTCCGCTCAGACTGTCCGGTAAGCGGGGGGGACGGGGTCGGAACCTTCCCAGACCACCTGCCGAAAATTAAAGGGGTCGGTGTTGCCCTCGGTATTGATCAGGAGAACCCGAGAATCCGGGCCCAGCCCCAACTCTTCCTTCAAGCCCGCGTACTCAGGGTTCTGCATAATGAACATCAAGGCCCCGAGGGTAACCGCCCCCGACTCCCCGGAGAGAATGAAGGGATCGTCTCTTAAGGGGGTGGCGTAAACCCGCATCCCCTTGGCGGCCACATAATCGGGACTGATAACAAAGTACTCAGTACAGTCGCGGAGGATATCCCAGGCGATCGGGTTCGGCTCCCCGCAGGAAAGCCCGGCCATAATCGTGTTCAGGTTACCCGGGAAGGAATGTGGTCCGCCGTTGTCGGCCTGGGCGGAGGCAAAGATACAGGCCGCCGAGGCCGGCTCCACCACCACTGATATCGGGGCGTCGGTGCCGAAGAGCATCCGATAATAACCTATGCTGGCGGCGGCCAGAGAACCAACCCCGGCTTGGATAAAGATATGGGTGGGGCTGATAAAACCCTGGGAAGCGAGCTGCTCCTGGATCTCACTAAACATCGTGGTGTAACCCTGCATCACCCGAATCGGGATCTCCTCATACCCGGGCCAGGAAGTATCCGCGATCACCTGCCAGCCGTTCTTCTCGGCGTCGGCACTGATCTGGCGGACGGCATCGTCATAAGTCCCCTTGACGATACTGACCTCCGCTCCATAACTCTCGATCGCCCGGATCCGGACCGGGGAGGTTGATTCGTGGACATAGATCACCGAGGGACAGCCGAGCTTGGCGGCGGCCCAGGCCACCCCGCGGCCGTGATTGCCGTCGGTGGCCGCGGCAAAGGTGATCCCTTTGAGCCGGTCGGCCATCGCCGGCTCGGAGAGAGCGGCAAAAAATTTCTCCTGGTCCTTGATCCCCAACCGATCCTGGAGATAAGTATAGACGGCATAGGAACCGCCCAGGACCTTAAAAGAGTTAAGGGTCAACCGCTGGGATTCATCCTTGACCCAAATATTGCCCAGACCGAGCAGGGTAGAGAGGTTGTCGAGGGATTTCAGTGGACTCATCCGCCCCCCGAGAATGGCCACGTGAAGCTTCCTCGCCTCGCGGCCGATCCCGGTCCTGATCACCCTTTTCAGCGAAGCCATCGAGTTTCCCGTTTGAACTCGTTGATTTTTCAGCCAGATAACCGGCCTTTGATCCGTCATTTCTTCTCCTTTCTGATTAGTTTTCAGATGCTGCGAATAATTTTTCCCGGTTAAGTCAATAAACCAGAACATTAATATACCTAAGTTGAGCGATTATTGCGGATGAAACGTGCTGAGATTTTGCTGGCCGAC
>CAYXKT010000067.1:0-14534 GCA_964465735.1 uncultured bacterium | reverse complement strand
AAAAGATTGGTGCAGTTCGCCGCATAGAATCGCTCAATTTAGGTTAAAATCAAACTGGAATTCACTTGATCCCCAAGGACCGATTGTCAGCTGGGGATAAAGGCAAAAGTTTAACATAACTTCAGCAATACTATCAAGGGAGGCGAATTATAACAGGCAAGAATATTACCATCGATTTAAAGACTTATACTCTGCTGTCCGAGGAGAAAAGAGGAAAGGAAACCTTGAGTCGGGTAATCAAGATCTACTGAGCGAGAGCCACACCGCGGATAATTTATTGCATAATATGGATCAGATAGAATTATCCGACAGTACTCTGGACAAGACCCTGTCGGTGAGTCTATAACTGGTGGCCCCCAGTTTAGCCAGAGTAATAAGAAGCAAGCTATACTGTTCGCAAGATGAGATCGCGTCGTCGCTCCGCTCCTCGCGAGGACAATTTTGGGATTGGTCGGACAGCCTCTTCCGCCCGTGGTGTCAGAGCAGCAAAATCGCTGAGAAGCCCAGCAGGGGGCGACCCGCAATTCGCCAATCGTTTAGAAAAACATAATAGTTTTTTTGGGGAAATCCGGATTGAGCCTATTTTGTTAATTGGAATTGGGCTGGCCGTGTTCCAGATTATGGAGTTGGATGCCTTAATTGCCGGCGGCAGGAGGGGATTCCTCCGGCAGGCGGCGGGCGGCCAGGCCACGGATAAAGTTGAGGCCATAAACGATATGGGTGCTGACGATCCCGGCGGCGACCAGGGCGCCTTCCTTCAGGTTCAGGGCCCGCAAGGCGGAGACCAGGGCCAAAAAGAGATAGAGGGCGACCGGGAACAGGTAAAACCGGATCCCGCCCGGGATCAGGAGTAGCGGGATCCAACCGAGGAGGAGAAAGATCGTCCAGAGTGAGGGGAGGAAATAATTCGGCCGGCAGGAGGTGGTCGGGAACCTCTTGACGAAGTAGCCGCGGTGGAGACCATAGTTTCCGATCTGCCTCCAGTGGGGGCGGAAGAGAGAGCGGCGATGATGAAAGACCTGGACGTCGGGGTCATAGATGATCTTTTCCTTGCCCCGGCGGGTGAGCTTCCAGCAGAGGATGGTGTCCTCCCCCGGCCAATAAGGGGAATCGAACCCCCCTGCCCGCTCGAAGCTTGACCGCCGGACCAGGAGGTTGCAGGTCGGATAATCGTCCACCTCTCGGAGCATCTTCGGGATGTGGCGGTAGATATGGACCCCGCCAACCATCCATCCGGCCAGAACCCGCCCCCCTGCCCTCTGCCAAAGACCATCCTCGGGCGCGGTAGAGGCGGGCCCGCCGACCGCGGCCACGGTTGCATCTCCGAAATGGGGAACGGCGGTCTTCAGCCAGTCCTCCTGGGGGTAGGCGTCGTCGTCGATAAAGGCTAAGATCTCCCCGGTAGCCGTCGCGGCGCCGATATCCCGCTTTCGGGGCGGACCGACCGGGCCGGTGGGGATGACCCGGACCGGGCCCGGGGGCGTCTGCATCTCCCGGTCGGGCAGACAGATCACCTCAAAATCCGGATAGTCCAGCTGGCGGATATTTTCCAGGCATTGTTCGAGGTAACGGTTCGGCTCGGCAAAGGCGATCAGGATCGAGACTCGGGGAGTTTTATCCCATTTCGGGAGGTGACGGTCGTAGTAGTGAAGAATTTTCAACCGGTAAAAGACCGCCAGGGTATCGACGAGGATGGTCCAGATCGAACCGAACCCGATCCTTCCGAACTTCCTCTGGTAATCAACCACGATCGGGGCTTCCGCGATGTTGAAACCCCGGTGGTGGAGATTGGCGAGTAGTTCGAGGTCAAAGGCGTAGGCCTTGACCAGGAGCCGGGGGAGAACAGCAGCCAGAGCCTCCCGGCGGAAGAGTTTGATCCCGGTCTGAGTGTCCCGGAGGGGGAGACCAAAAAGAGATTTCACCAGAAAGAAGTAGGCCGCTGAAACAAAGCGGCGGGCGGCGGGGTAGTTGAGGGTTGAATCCGGGTGGCGCTTGGAACCAATTACGGCGTCGGCTCGAGAATCTTTTTGAATCTGGAGCAGGACCGAGAACTGACGGGGGTGGATATCGAGATCGGAGTCGAGGAAGAAAACCAGGTCGCCCCGGCCGGCCCCGAAAGCTTTTTTCAGCGCCCAGCCCTTGCCCCGATTTACCGGGGAGGCAAGAGCGGTGACGTGGGGGAATTCCCGGGCGGCCCGGGCGATCTCCTCCCGGGTATTGTCGCTGCTGCCGTCGTCCACCACCAGAATCTCGAAGCTGTCAGTCAATTCGGCGACGGCCAGGCTGGTCTCCCGGATATTGGCAAAAATATGTCGGCCCTCGTTAAAGGCCGGCATCAGGACTGAGATTTTAGGGGCTGGATCAGCCACGAATTTTCACCTATCTTCCCTGTTCGTCCCCGCCCTGACCTCTTTCCCATCCATTGATCAGTATCTGAACGAAAAACTCAAATTACCTATACTCTGTCATCGCGAAAAACGGAGTGACGGAGCAGTCCCAGCACAAAATAAACAGATTGCTTAATCGCCCCCCGGCAATGACCTGGTTTCTGGAGTTTGCGTTCAGACACTAATTACTCGGATTACACACTTGCTGAACCCTCCCCGTTTCAACTGCAAGATCCACGGGGATCGATTGCTGATTGCCGATCACTTATTCCGGATCTCCCCCACGATCCCCTCCACTGCCTCCAGGGCCTCTTGGATCTTTCCCGGGGCCTTGCCGCCGGCCTGGGCGAGGTCGGGACGGCCGCCGCCGCTGCCGCCAATCAGGCGAGCCACATCTTTAATGATCTTCCCGGCGTGATAACCGTTCTTGACCAGATCCGGAGTGACCGCGGCGACCAGACAGGCCTTCCCATCTTGAGCCCCGGCCAGCACCGCGATCCCTGAACTCAGGCGTCCCTTCAGTTCATCGGCCAGAGAGCGGAGAGTGTCCATACCGGCCTCCCCGACATCGGCGGTTAGGATTGATATCCCGTCAACTGTCCGGACCCGCTCGATGAGTTCCCCCAGGTTGTCGGCGGCGGTTTGCCGTTGGAGATCCTTGATCTCGTTTTCCAGGGTTTTTATCCGCTCACCCATCTTCTCCAACCGTCCGGAGAGTTCTTCCGGAGCGATCTTCAAGGTGCCGCAGACCTCGTGAACCACCTGGCGGGTCTTGAGAATCTGCTCGAAAGCCCGGTCGCCACAGACCGCTTCGATTCTCCTCACCCCGGAAGCGACCGAACTCTCCCCGAGGAGAAGAAAGAGGCCGATCTCCCCGGTTCTCCGGACGTGCGTCCCGCCGCAGAGTTCACGGCTCAAACCACCGACCTCGATCATCCGGACTTTGCTGCCGTATTTCTCCCCAAAGAAGGCCAGAGCGCCCTGGGCTTTGGCCGCGGCCAGGGAGAGATTGAAGACATTGATCGGCCAATCCTCCCGGATCATCTCGTTAATCCGGCTCTCGATCCGGCGAAGGTCTTCCGGTTTGACCGCCTCGAAGTGGGAGAAGTCGAAGCGGAAGTAATCCGGTCCGACGAAAGATCCGGCCTGACCGATATGATCGCCCACCACTTCCCGTAGCGCTTGCTGAAGAAGGTGGGTGGCGGTATGGTGGCGCTCGATCCGCCGCCGCCGATCCCGATCGACTAAGGTTTCGGCCTCCCCTGGCCGGACCTCACCCTCGATAACCTTCCCCCGATGAATGATCATTTCCTCCAGCGGCCGGACCGTCTCGGTAACTTCCACCGTTCCGGAAGCGGTTTTGATCAGACCGCTATCCCCAACCTGACCTCCGGATTCAGCGTAGAACGAGGTCTGGTCGAGGATTATCTCCGCCTCCTGACCCTTTTTCGCCCGGGTGGTCTCTTCTCCATCACGGACAATCGTCAGGATCCGGGCCCGGACGGCCAGTCGATCGTAACCCCGAAACACGACCGGAGGGAACTGCTTCGCGATTCTCTGGTAAACCGGCAGGACCTCTTCCTTGGCCAGTCCCTTCCAGGCTGCCCGTCCCCGTTCCTTCTGTCTGGCCAAGGCGTCTTCGAAGGTGGGCCAGTCGATCTGGAGCCCTGCTTCCCGGGCGACCTCGGCGGTCAGTTCGGGGGGAAAGCCATAAGTATCGGAGAGCTTGAAGACTTCTCTTCCCGGGATCATCTTCTCCCCTTTCTTCTTCAGGGCTTCGGCGATCTCGGCGAGTTTCTCCAGGCCCAGGGTCAGGGTATCCCCGAAGCGCTCCTCCTCGGCCCGGATGATCCGCCCGACGTGATCGCGGCTCTCCAGAAGTTCCGGATAGGGGCCCTTCATCACTTCGACCACGGCCGGGACCAGTTGATAGAGAAAGGGATCCTTCAGGGAGAGTTTCCGTCCGAAGCGAACCGCGCGGCGCAGCAGCCGACGCATCACGTATCCCCTTCCCTCATTAGCGGGGAGGACATTCTCCGAGAGAGCGAAGGTCAACGCCCGGATATGATCGACGATCACGTGTTCGGCTTCCTGGGTATCGGGCCCGGAAGCGGCAGGGGTGATCTTCCTTAAAGCAGCGAGAATGGGAAGAAAGAGGTCGGTGTCGTAATTGCTCTCACTCCCCTGAAGCAGGAGAGCCAGCCGTTCCAATCCCATCCCGGTGTCGATCCCCCGCCGTTCCAGGGGCCGGCGCCGGCCCGACTCTTCCTGATAGAACTGGGGGAAGACCAGGTTCCAGAACTCGAGAAAGCGTTCGCAGTCGCAGCCGGGGCGGCATTCAGCCTTCCCGCAGCCGAACTTATCTCCTCGGTCGAAGTAGATCTCCGAGCAGGGCCCGCAGGGCCCGGAGAGACCGGCCGGACCCCAGAAATTGTCTTTTTTCCCCAGGCGGACAATCCGCTCATCGGGGATCCCCACCATTTTCTTCCAGAGCGCGGAAGTCTCGTCGTCGTCCGTGAAGACTGAGATCCAGAGCCGGTCCGGAGGGAGGTTCATCACCTCGACGGTAAACTCCCAGGCCCAGGCGATAGCTTCCTTTTTGAAGTAATCCCCGAAGGAGAAGTTGCCTAACATCTCGAAGAAGCTGTGGTGGCGGAGTGTGCGGCCCACGTTCTCCAGGTCGCTGTCCTTACCTCCGACCCGGAGGCATTTCTGAACCGAGGTCGCCCGGCTGAACTGGAGGGGGCCGTCAGTCCAGAGAGCCTTGAAGGGAACCATCCCGGCCGAGGTGAAGATCAACGTCGGATCGCTGGAGGGGACCAGGCTGTCGGAGGGCCGGACGGTGTGACCGCGGGCGGCGAAGAAATCAAGAAAGGTTTTTCGGATCTGTTCCGCATTCATTATGTAATATTCGGCCTCCGGCGTAAATTTGGCAGCGTCCCGGTTTTGCCGGAGATTATCCGCGACCGTTTGGGGCCGGGACTACGGACCAGCTGATCTCCCCGACCGAGAGATATCTGAATTTACTCAGCGTCTCCTTCCTCTTCCCCAATTAATTCTTCTACACACTCCCGAATGATCTCGGAGGAGAATCCCCGGCGGGCCAGATAGGCGAAGAGCTTGCTCCTCACAATCGCCGAGGGCTCCCCCCGGTAATGCCGGGCTCGACTCTGCGTCAGCTGGCGGGCGGCTTCCCGCTCTACTTCCAGGGGGATCAGCTCGTTGATAACCCGACCGGCGATCTCGGGGTCGATACCTTTTTCCCGCAATTCCCGGCCGATCAGCCAGGCCGATCGGGGCTTGAAAATTATCCGGGAATTGACCCAGAGCCGAGCGAACTTTTCGTCGTCAAGCAGCTTCAGCCGCTCCAGTTTTTCTATCACCGCGGAGATGGCGGCGGCAGAGTATTTCTTCCCGGCCAGTCTATCCCTCAGTTCCTTACGAGAGCGTTCCCGGTAAACGAGCAAGCGTAGCGCACTCTCCCAGACCCGCCGGAATTCCTCTTCCCGGTCCATAAGATTATCGTAGTTTCAGGTTGCTTCCCGCCGGAAGAAGATCGACCCCAGGTCCGGAATAGAGAAGGATGGAGCAGCGAGGCAATGATGGTGCCATCAGCCTGATGCCCCAACACTGCAATACCCCATTACTCCAGTTGGTTACTTACTCGCCTTCTCCGCCAGGGCCTTCTTGATATCCTCGGTGATCTTGTCGGCCATTTTGCGATCTTCCTTGAGGAAGTTACGGGCCCGTTCCCGGCCTCGCCCCAGGGCGCTATCCTGGTAGGAGAGCGAAGATCCGCTTTTCTTGATCACTCCGTGTTCAAGGCCGAGATCGAGCAGAGATCCGACCCAGGAGATCCCTTCGTTGTACATAATGTCGAACTGGGCTTCCCGGAAAGGCGGCGCGACCTTGTTCTTGACGATCTTGGCCTTGGTCCGGGATCCGATCGCTTCCCCGGCGGTATTCTTGATATAGCCGGTCCGGCGCATATTGATCCGGACTGAGGCGTAGAACTTCAGAGCCCGGCCGCCCGGGGTAGTTTCCGGGCTGCCGAACATTACCCCGATCTTCATCCGGATCTGGTTGATGAAGACACAGCAGGTCTTGGACTTGCTGATCGCCGCGGTGAGTTTGCGCAGGGCCTGAGACATCATCCGGGCCTGGAGACCGATATGACTGTCTCCGATCTCACCCTCGATCTCAGCTCGGGGGACCAGAGCGGCCACCGAGTCGATTACGATCAGATCGACCGCGTTGGATCGGACCAGGGTCTCGGTAATATTCAGTGCCGCTTCCCCGGAATCGGGCTGGGAGATCAGTAACTCGTCGAGGTTCACTCCGATCACTCGGGCATAGGCGGGGTCGATGGCGTGTTCAACGTCGATATAAGCTGCCACCCCGCCGGTTCTCTGGACGTTGGCTACCGCCTGCAGGGCCAGAGTAGTCTTGCCGGAAGCTTCCGAACCGTAGATCTCGACAACTCGTCCCCGGGGAAGTCCGCCGATCCCCAGAGCGAGGTCCAGGGTTAGAGCCCCGGTCGGGATATGGCCGATCTTGATATCGGCCGCCTGTGCCCCCAACTGCATAATTGTTCCTTTTCCGTATTGCTTCTCCACCTGCTCCAGAGCCAGACTCAAAGCCTTCTTCTTTTGTTCCGCCAGTTTGGTATCCGGACCGGACTTGGTTTCCTTAGCCATATCTCCTCCTTTGGCCCGATTTATAGTATCGGCGGGCTCATTTCTTTAAATTCAGATTATTCGCCTGGTGGCGGGAGACAACCCGGTGGATCGCTCCCTTCGGGGCTAAAATGCTCTGGAATAATACTATCATATCGCTCTTGAACGATCCAAGTGAATCCAGCTTCCGGGCCTCGATCTCCCGCTGCCAGACGGTGGTGGAGAAGGCTCGGGGGTTTTTTACCCGGCCCAGTGTCAGGTGGGGGGTATAGCTTCGGTTCTCCCGGGGAATGTCCAGTCCCGCCAGGGCGCGATCGAGATCTTCCGCCAATTCAATCAATCTCATCCTCCCCTCCCCCACCCCGGTCCAGATCACTCGAGGGTTTCTTTTGCCGGGGAATGAGCCCAGACCCGCCAGGCTGACCGCCAGCGGCAGCTGGCGCTCGGACACCTGGTCGAGGCAGCTTTGGATATGAGGGATTTGTTCCGTCTCCACCTCGCCGAGAAACTTCAGGGTCAGGTGGGTATTGGCGGACGGTGTCCAGCTGACCCCTTCCAGCCGTCCGGCCAGCACCCGGACCAGGCGGGAGATGATCCGCTCGATCTCCGCGGAGAGATCGAGCGCGACGAAAAGCCTGAGTTTCCCCGGATTATTATTCATCATCCGGGCGCAGTCGCGCTCGCGCTCTAAGCAGAATTAGGGTCCGGTCGGCTGCCTGCCGTTTGATTTCCTGACGGTCTCCGGAAAAGATGTGTTTTTCCACCGTCTCGTCCACCCCCCCAACAACCGCGATAAAAACCAGCCCAACCGGTTTTTTCAAACTGCCGCCACCGGGCCCGGCGATCCCGGTGATGGCCGCTCCAATCGAACTGCCGAATAGTTTCCTGACCCCGTGGGCCATCGCCAGCGCGGTCGGGGAGCTGACCGCGCCCCAATTCTGGAGAATCTCTCCCCCCACCCCGAGCAGATCGCACTTGGCCTGGTTGGAGTAGGTGATCACCCCGCCAAGGAAAAATTCCGAACTTCCCGGCTGGTTGGTGATCAGATCCCCGAGCAAACCTCCGGTGCAGGACTCCGCCGTAGCCAGCGTCCATTCTCGCTCCTGGAAGATACTATTCAGTGTTGCCGAATCTGGATTGTTCATCGGACAATAATTCCTCGATTATTCTCGTTGATCAGGGTAAACTATAACAGAATTGTACCGATCAGACCAACTGGAAAAGGAGGGGAAGATGAGGAGAATTTGTTTGCTCGTCATTAGGGGACTGGTCCTCCTGATTGTTGTGGGGACTCTCCCGGCGAACGCTCAACAAAACCCGGGGGATGTCTGGGTGGCGGAGAAGGTTCTTCCCGGCGGGGTGGTAATCCCCGGCTTCTGGCGACCGCCCTTCCGCAAGGGTTTTTATTGGGTGGAAGGAAAGGAAGATGAGGACGAGAACTGGATCCCCGGTCACTGGCGACCGGTCCCCGGTTCTCAGCGTCCGGACCAGGCCTGGGTCCCCGGCTACTGGGACGAGAGGGGGTGGATAAACGGTTATTGGCGGCCCCACAACCGTCCCGGTTATATCTGGAGGGATCCTCGTTGGATCAACGACCGCTGGGAAACCGGGCACTGGCGGGCTTACGAGGGCGGCCAACCCTGGCGGAGCCGCTACCCGAGAAGATGAGTTGATTCCTCGATCCAGGCACCGCCAAGCACTATGTCTTCGCGGTAGAAGACAGCTGCCTGGCCGGGGGTGGGAGCTTCCTGAGGGACGGCAAACTCGATCTCCAGTGAACCGTCCTGGCCCGGGGTGATCAATGCCTCGGCGCCGGGGTGGGTATAGCGGATTTTAACCCGGGCGGTGAAAGGCTCTCGCGCGGGAGGGATGGAGAGCCAGTTGGTCTGGATGGCCCGGACCCTCCGGGTTAAAAGATCGGATTTATCCCCGACCACAACTCGATTTTCCTCCGGGATGACCCGCAGGACGTAGAGCGGGCCTTTTTTTCCGGAAGCCGAACTGAGCCCCCGGCGTTGTCCGATGGTGTAGAATTCAGTCCCCGGATGTTTCCCGAGGACCTTACCGGTCTGGTCAATTATCTCTCCTGTCTCCTTTCGGGGAGGGATAAATTCTCGGAGAAAACTCTCGAGGCCGCTTCGAGAGAGGAAACAGGCTTCCCGGGATTTTGGGAGAGGGGCGAAGTTTGGGAGGAGTTCCTCCGCCCGACGTCGGGTCGCATCGGGAGAGATATCCCCCAGAGGAAAGATCAGCCGGGGGAGTAGCTCAGGCCGGATATCAAAAAGGAAGTAGGTCTCATCGCGCCGGGGTGGCAGAGGCTGTCTCAAAACTGTGGGCGTTTTTAGGCTCGTCCGGGCGTAGTGTCCGCTGGCCACCCGTTCGCAACCGTCCTGTTGGGCCACTTCGCAAAGAAGGCCGAATTTAAATAGCCGATTGCAGATCACGCAGGGATTGGGGGTCTTCCCGCCGGCATAGGACCTGGCGAACGGTTCCATTACTTCTTTCTGAAAAGCCTGCCGCCCGTCAATAATCCTGATTTCCATCTCCAGCTTTTCCCCCAGTCTCCGCACACCATCCAGTTGTTCTTCCAGGGAAAGCGGACCGTAGCGGTCCGGGGAAAGAAGCAGATGGTAGCCGATTACCTGGTGCCCCTCCCGGCGGAGGAGAGCCGCGACCAGGCTGCTGTCTTTTCCCCCGCTGAGCGCAATACCGATCTTCATAGTCTTGATTCCCGATCTTCCTCGACCGAGGGCGATTGAGTCGCAATCAGATAGAGACCAAAGAGGGTGAGGTGGGGGTCAATCTTCCGGATCAATCGGGATTGGGAGAGGATCAGGTGAGCGTGACCACCGGTAGCGATAATGTGAGTCTCTCTTCCCCACCCCAGTTCCCGCTTTAATTCCCGGATAATTCTCTCTACCAGACCCAAAGTTCCCCAGTAAACCCCGGAGCGGATCGCCTCCGTGGTCTCCCGGCCCAGCACCCCCCGGGGAAGGACCAGTTCGGCTCTGGGGAGCAGCGCGGCTTTTCGGAAGAGGGCCTCGGTCGAGATCCCCAATCCGGGGGCGATCACTCCACCCAGATACTCAAAATTTTTCGAGATCACATCAAAGGTGATCGCGGTCCCGAAATCAACCACAATCACGGGTCCGCCGTAGCGGCGAAAGGCCCCGACCGCGTTGGCGATCCGGTCGGCACCGACCTGTTTCGGGTAGGAATAAAGGTTTTTCAAGCCGGTGGCGGTCTGATAGGTTAAGATCCGGCATTCGATCCCCAGCCGGCGGCGGCAGATTCCGAGGAGAGTAAGATTCCGTTCAGGCACTACCGAGGCCAGGATGGCGGAGGCAATCTCTCCCCGGGAAAGTACTTCCCGCAGCCTGGCTTCCAGTCCTCGGACGGTGAAAGGCTCGGACCATTTTTCCGCCAACCGTCCATCTTCCCAGACTCCACCGGTGAGTGCGGTATTTCCCAGGTCGAGGGTAAGGAGTCTTTTTTTCACGGAAAAGGAGAGAGGAGCGGATAACCAGTTATTTAGTGACTGAACGAAAATCTCCAATTACATCGCATCTGTCATTACGAGAAACGCTGTGACGAAGCAATCTCATCACAGACCAAACAGATTGCTTCGTCATCTCTCCTCGCAATGATCTGGTTTTGGGGGGATGCTTTCAGACACTGTTCAACTGTTTTTCGGAATGTCTCGGGATAGTATGGCCCGGCCATATCGGGGTTGAGGCGTGCCAATCCGCCCGTTTCAGGTAAGTGTATCCGGATCGATAACGGGCAGTGCTGTCTTCATCCTGCCATCATCAGCGTCCATTCTCCGGTTGCCCCCGGTGGCTTTCCTAAACTTAACTGGGCGCTCTATTCCACTATCAGTTTTAGGGCGATGTCGGCGGCGGGGGCGGAGTGTGTGAGACAGCCCAGTGAGACGCTCTCAATCCCGGTAGCGGCCACCTCACCGATCGTCGCCAGGTTGATCCCTCCTGAGGCTTCCAGTCGGGCCCTGCCCCCTCCCCTCCGGACTGCCTCTTCCAGCTCCGCGAGTGGGAAATTGTCGAGAAGAATGACCTCGGCTCCGGCGGCCAAGGCCTCTTCCATCTCTTCCACCGTCTCCACTTCAATCTCCACCGGAATCCCCGGCCGGGCTGAGCGGGCCAGCTTGATTGCCCGGGGAATCGCTCCCTCACCCGCCCCGGCCACCACCGCCAGGTGGTTGTCCTTGATCAGGATAGCGTCGTAGAGTCCGAACCGGTGGTTCTCTCCTCCGCCCATCAAAACGGCATATTTCTCCAGTCTCCGCAAGCCGGGGATAGTTTTTCGGGTATCGAGAATCCGGGTCCGCCCGGGCCGGACCCGCTCGATAAAACGGGAGGTCTCGGTTGCCACTCCGCAGAGATGCTGAAGAATATTCAGGGCGGTCCGTTCCCCGACCAGGATCGGACGGAGCCGGCCTTCCAGGCGGAGGAGAACCGTTCCCGCCTCCACAGTCTCTCCCTCCCCGGTTACCAGTTCGACGGTCAGGGAGGGATCGAGTTCGTTGAAGACCATCCTGGCCAGGGGGAGTCCGGCGGTGACCAACTTTTGTCGGGCGGAGATCTCCGCTTTCCCCCGTTCTTCTTCCGGGACCAGGGCTTCAGTGGTGATGTCCCCGGCTCCGATATCCTCCGCCAGGGCTTGCTGGATCAGACCGCGATAAGTTTCGAAATCCATTTTAATATTTCTTCTGTAAAATATTTCGAGAGTAAAGACTCGCCAGCAACGGATTAGAGCCTATTCCAGAGTGGAGATGATTTTGTTTAAATTCAACACTTCCTTAGTCAGGTCTTCAAGCTGTGCCTCGGTTTTTTCTCTGACTTCCGATGGAGCTTTGGCGAGAAAGTCGGGGTTGCGCAGCCGGTTCTTCACCCGCTTCAGGGCGGCTTCCGCCTGGCCCATTTTCTTCTCGAATCTTCCCCTCTCGGCGACGGGGTCGATTATCCCCCGCAGGGGCATATAGATTGTCCAGTCCCCCACCAGAGCTGAGGGGACTGTCTTTTCCGGTTGATAAGCGGGATCAACGACCAGAGAACAGTTTCGGATCAGAGCAGCCATTGTCTCCGCTTCCTTGGCCACTTCCGCTGTCTCCGCGGTATCTCCGGGGACTATAACAAAAGAGATTTTTTTCCCCGGATCCAGTTCATATTCTTTCCGCAGCATCCGGGCGGCGGTGATCAGTTCCTGTTTCAGCTCCGCGCTTCGACGGACTTCCGGGAAGAAGAGATCCGGGTTGGCGGTCGGCCAGGGGTAGTTGACCAGCATCTCCTCCCGGCCGAGCAACTGCCAGATACGTTCGGTAATAAAGGGCATAAAGGGATGGAGAAGCCTCAGTGAGGTGGTCAGGACCTCGAGCAGCACCCAACGGATAACCGCCGTCCGTTCGGCTCCCTCCCGATCCAGAGAGAACTTGGCGCTCTCCAGGTAGCGGTCGCAGAAGTGATGCCAGAAAAAGTCGTAGAGGCCGAGGGCGGCCTCGTTAAAGTGGAAACGGCAGAGAGCTGCTTCGCAGTTTTCAATGGTCATCTGCAGTCGGTCGAGGATATAGCGATCGTCCAGGGAAATCAGGTCTGGGGTAGCCCAGGGATCTTCGATCTTCCCCTCTTCCAGTCGGCCGGCAACAAACCGGGCGGCGTTCCAGATCTTATTGGCAAAATTTCGGCCCAGTTCGCAGAGCGCATTGGAATAGTGAACGTCCTGACCGATCGGAGAGAGGCGAGCGATGGTGAATCTCAGCGCATCGGCTCCAAACTCGGCGATCACGTCCAGGGGATCGGGGGAGTTGCCCAGGGATTTGCTCATCTTCCGACCTTGCGTGTCCCGGATAATTCCGGTGAAGTAAACCCGGCGGAAAGGAATCTCCTCCATAAATTCCAGACCGGCCATAATCATTCGGGCCACCCAGAAAAAGATGATGTCCGGGGCGGTCACCAGGTCGGAGGTGGGATAAAAAGCTTTGAGGTCCGCGGTCTTTTCCGGCCAGCCAAGGGTGGAGAAGGGCCAGAGCCAGGAGGAGAACCAGGTATCCAGAACATCCTCATCCTGAACCCATCCCTCTCCCGGCGGCGGATCCTGGCCGACATAAA
The DNA here is from genome assembly GCA_964465735.1 of uncultured bacterium. Classification (GTDB taxonomy): domain Bacteria; phylum Auribacterota; class Erginobacteria; order Erginobacterales; family Erginobacteraceae; genus Erginobacter. Next base: position 1,349 of record CAYXKT010000067.1, on the reverse strand, counting down.
CCTCCTCGTCGCGGTACCAGGCCGGGATCCGGTGGCCCCACCAGAGCTGGCGGCTGATACACCAGTCACGGATATTTTCCATCCAGTGCTCGTAAACTTTAACCCAGCGATCGGGGTAAAAGCTGATCTTTCCCTCCCGGACCACCTCCAGCGCCGGGGCAGCCAGAGGCTGCATCCGGATAAACCATTGCCGCGAGAGATAGGGTTCGATGACCGACTGACAGCGGTAGCATTCGCCCACCGCGTGGAGGTGAGGTTCTGTCTTCTCCAGCAGGCCTATCTCCCGGAGGTGTTCGACCAGTTCCCGGCGACATTGGAAACGATCCTGCCCGGCGAACCGCGAACCGGCATTTTCATTCATCTTCCCCGAAGTATCCATTATCACCACCTCGGGAAGACCGTGGCGTCGACCGAGTTCGAAGTCGTTGGGGTCGTGGGCCGGGGTGACTTTAACCGCCCCGGTCCCGAAGTCGGGATCGACGAAACTATCGGCAATCACCGGGATCTCCCGTTCGACCACCGGGAGGATGAGGGACTTGCCGATGAAATCCCGGTAGCGGGGGTCATCGGGATTGACCGCGACGGCGGTATCACCGAGCATCGTCTCCGGCCGCGTGGTCGCCACCGTAATAAACTCATCGCTTCCTTTCAGGGGGTAACGGATATACCAGAGAAATCCGGATTTATCCTGATGTTCCACCTCCTCGTCGGAGAGAGCGGTATGGCAGCGGGGGCACCAGTTGATCAGGTAGGTTCCCCGATAGATCAGTCCCTTCCGGTAGAGATGGACGAAGACATCCCGAACCGCCCGGGAGAGGCCGACATCGAGAGTAAACCGTTCCCGGGACCAGTCACAGGAACAGCCCAATTTCTTTAGCTGGTTGATGATCGTCCCCCCGTACTTCTCCTTCCAGTCCCAGACGCGCTCGACAAATCGCTCCCGTCCCAGGTCCGATCGGGTTAAACTCTCTCGATCCAGTTGTCTTTCCACCACGTTCTGAGTGGCGATCCCGGCGTGGTCGGTTCCCGGCAGCCAGAGCGATTCCCGTCCCTTCATCCGCTGCCAACGGACCAGGATATCCTGGAGGGTGTTGTTAAGGACGTGTCCCATCGTCAGGATCCCGGTAATATTCGGCGGGGGAATCACGATCACGTAGGGATCGGGGCCGTCCGGGGAGGCGGTAAAAACCCGCTTCTCTTCCCAGAGGCGATAGATCGGATCCTCAATCTCCCCGGGGTCATAACGGGTCGGCCAGGCATCGGCAGTATGTTTGGTCTCAGTCATAGTTCAATCTAAACCTAAGTTGAGCGATTATTGCGGATGAAACGTGCTAAGATTTTGCTGGCCG
>CAYXKT010000066.1:0-14817 GCA_964465735.1 uncultured bacterium | reverse complement strand
GACGCAAAAGATTGGTGCAGTTCGCCGCATAGAATCGCTCAATTTAGGTTAAAACCACCGAGGATACAGCCTGATCAAGGTAACGGATAATATCTGGTTATTTAGCGTCCGGCCGGAACCCCCCAAAACCAGATCATTGCGAGGAAGGACGACGAAGCAATCTGTTTGTTCTGTGATGAGATTTCTCCGTCACTTCGTTTTTCGCAATGACAATTGCAGGCTTATAAAACAGTAGAGACTTTTATCGAGCTAAAGTGTTACCAAAGGAGAACTATGATCGAGAATACAAAAATCCTCCTCACTGGCGGAGCGGGATTCATCGGGACCAACCTCTGCCGGGCCCTGGCCGACCGGAACCAGGTGGTGATTTACGACAACGGCCATCGGGACGCCATCCACCTCACCGACCTCCCCGATCACCCCAACGTGACAATTATCCAGGGCGACGTCCTCGACCCGGCGGGAATAAAGAAGGCCATTGCCGGCTGCCGGATGGTTGTTCATCTGGCGGCGATTGCCGGGATCGATACTGTCAATAAGCGTCCGACCGTGACGATGAAGGTCAATATGATGGGGACCGCGAACGTTATCGAGGCGGCGGTGGAAGAGAAAGTGGAGCGCTTTGTCGATTTCTCGACCAGTGAGGTTTATGGCTCCTTTGTCTATAACGCCGACGAGAATGACTCCACCGTCCACGGCCGGGTCGGGGTGCTGAGATGGATCTACGCCGTGAGCAAGGCGGCCGCCGAGCATATGACTCACTGTTACCACGTCGAGTATGGTCTTCCCGCCGTCACCGTTCGGCCCTTTAACATCTATGGGCCTTACCAGGTTGGGGAGGGGGCGATCCAGCAGTTCATACTCGCCGCACTGAAGGGAGAACCGCTGATTATCAACGGCGACGGTTCCCAGATCCGGGCCTGGTGTTATATTGAGGATTTTATCCGCGGGGTTCTGCTCTGTCTGGAGAAATCCGAGGCGGTGGGCGAGGTCTTCAATCTCGGCAACCACCGGACCGCGGTCACCATCCGCGACCTGGCGGAAAAGATTATCCAGTTCACCGGTTCCTCCTCGAAACTGGAATTTCAAGATGCCCTCAGCGCCGATGTGGCGCTGCGTATTCCCAGCACCAAGAAGGCGAGGGACCTGCTTGGATTCGTCCCGACCGTAATGCTGGAGGAAGGCCTGAAGAAGAGTATTGAATGGTATCGGAGACAATGAGGTTTATAGATAGAATAGTGCCTGAATGAAAACCTTCGAAAACCAGGTCATTGCGATCCGGCCTTAGAGGGAGAAGCAATCTCAACCTGGAGATCGCTTCGTCGCCTTCGGCTCCTCGCAATGACAATTGCGGGCTTATAAAAAGTAGAGACTTTTATCGAGCTAAAGTGTTACCAAACTTTTACTGAGAGTTTCATATGAAAATTATCATTACCGGCGCCGGAGGGTTTATTGGGAAAAACCTCCTGATTGATCTCTCTCGCGATCACCAGGTTCTGGCCCTCGACCGGGCCGGGGGTCTTGACGAGTTTATCCGTCGGCAGGGTCTAAAGACGGCCGCTGCCGCGACCGTTGATCTCAATGATCTCTCCGCGCTGGACCGGTTAGTCTCTGAGCAGGGCACAGACTGGGATGCGGTGATCTACCTGGCCGGGAACGGCGACCCCGCTTATTCGGTCTCTCACCCGGAGGTGGACCTGACTGATACTGTCCTTGGCCTGATCAACTTCTGTCACCGCTTCCGGGCCGGGAAGTTTGTCTATTTCTCATCCGGAGCGGTCTATGACGGGATCTCCGGGCCGGTCTCTCCCCGTTCCTTTCTCGACCCCCGACTGCCCTACGCGATCGGGAAACTGGCCAACGAGCAGTATGTAAAGTTTTTTCAGGGATCCGGGAGGATCGAAAATTATATCATCCTGAGATTTTTCGGGGCCTACGGCCCCTTTGAGCCGCCGAGAAAGATCTACTCTCGCCTGGTTGACAACTTTGCCCTCCGGCGGAACCCCGAGTTTACCATCCGGGGGGACGGGAAGAATCTGATCGACGCGATGTTCGTCGCCGACGCCGTTCGGGGGGTGCGAGCGGTGCTGGAGAGTGAAGTGAAAGACCGGGTGGTCGACTTTTGCCTTGGCCGGCCCTATACTCTTGAGGAACTGGTCCGGCAAACGGCTCGAATCTTTGATATCAAGCCCCGGATCAAAATGGAGGGCACCGTCCCCGAGTATATCGATTTCCGTCCCTCCCCTCGGGAGATGGAAAAACTCTTCAACTTCACCCCCCGGGTCCCCCTGGAAGAAGGCCTTCCGATATTGGCCCGCCACCTAACCGGCTCCCGGACGGGATGAACGGATATTATCTTGACCGGATAACCGGATCGACAGGATAGTAATCGGGATGAATTTATGGGATTGAATAAATCCGTTTGCCTTACTGTGTGCTTGTGACCGACTGCCATCCCTCATCCCGGAAATTCTGTTATCCGGTCAATAAAAGGGGGCGGGGTCGGGGACCAGTGTAGTGTTTCATAATAAAAACTATGTCAAATGTCATTGCCACCAACGAAGTGACGAAGCAATCTAATCGCAAAAGAAACAGATTGCTTCGTTGTCCCTCCAGGCAATGACCTGGTTTCTGAGGTTTTCGTTCGGACTCGAAATAGAGGAGAAGATATGGCCCAAAAAGAAAAGATATTGATTACCGGCGGGGCCGGTTATCTCGGTTCGGTGATGACCGAGAATTTCCTGAAGAAAGGTTTCGCGGTCACCGTCCTTGACGACTTCCGTTACTGCCGGACCTCGCTTTTGCATCTCTGCTCCCACCGCTCCCTGCAAATTGTCCGGGGCGACGTCCGGGAGCGGTCGGTGGTCCGGCCGCTGGTGGCCGACGCAGATTATATTGTCCCGCTGGCGGCGGTGGTCGGAGCTCCGGCCTGTGATCTGCATCCCCTGGATTCAAAGTCGATCAACGTCGGGGCGGTCAAGCTGATCAACGACCTGAGGAGCCCCGACCAGCGGGTTCTCTTCCCGGTCACCAACAGCGGCTATGGGATAGGGGAGGAGGGGGCATTCTGTACCGAAGAGTCTCCGCTGCGGCCGATCTCTCGTTACGGGAAGCAGAAGGTTGAGGCGGAGAAGATCTTGCTGACTAAAGGGAACACGATAGCCTTTCGCCTCGCCACCGCTTTCGGAGTCTCTCCCCGGATGCGGCTCGATCTTCTGGTCAACGATTTTACCTATCGGGCGGTCCGGGACCGTTGCATTGTCCTCTTCGAGGAACACTTCAAGCGGAACTATATTCACGTTCGGGATATCGCCGGTGTCTTCCACTTCGGGGCAGTGAATTTCGAGAAGCTGAAGGACCAGGCTTATAATGTGGGCCTGAGCACTGCCAACCTATCGAAAAGGGAACTCTGCGAGCTGATCAAGCGGGAGGTCCCTGAGTTGACGATCATCAGTTCCCCGATCGGCAAGGACCCCGACCAGCGGAACTATATCGTCAGCAACGAAAAGATCGAGCAGGCCGGCTTTTGCCCTCGCTGGACTCTCCGGGCCGGGGTCCGGGAATTGCTCCAGGCCTATATCTTCCTGAAAGATTCGATTTATGATAATCTTTGAGAGAGAAAAGATGGAGTGGTGGAGGAGGGAACCCAATACTCCACCACTCCATTACTCCAATACTCCAACACTTGAATGTCGCATTATTTCATAGCTCGGTCAAAACGACCAAAGGCGCCGTTAAATGAGAGAAAACCAACATAACCCTGCCTCCATCCTGATCACCGGGGCGACGGGATTTCTCGGTCGTCACATTGTACCGGTTCTGGCTCGTCGCTATCCGGAGGCCGAACTGATCCCCCTGGGGTCCAAGGATTACGACCTGACCGAACAGGAGATGGTCCGACAGATGTTTGCCGACCACCGCCCGGTCTGGGTGGTCGCTCTGGCCGGCTATGTCGGCGGGATTGGGGCCAATGAAGCCTATCCGGCCGATTTCTTTTATCAAAATCTGATCATCCAGACTCTGACCATCCACGAGGCCTGGAAAGCGGGGGTTGACAAGCTTCTGACCGTGATCGGAGGTTGCAGTTATCCGGCCAATGCATCCTCCCCGATCTCCGAAGAACAGATGTGGGAGGGCTTGCCGGCTTTCGAGAGCACGCCCTATTCGGTGGCGAAGAAGATGGCGATTATCCAATCCGAGGCCTACCGGCGTCAGTATGGTTTTAACTCGATTGTCCTGATCCCTGGCAACGTTTACGGGGAGTACGACAATTATGAAGTGGAAAATTCCCACGTCATCCCGGCAACCATCCGGAAGTTCTATGAAGCTGCTCGCGATCGGAGCCCTCAGGTAACGATCTGGGGGAGCGGGAAGCCGACGCGGGACTTTGTTTACGCCCGGGACATTGCCGAATTATTCCCCTATTTCCTGGAAAATTATGATGCCTCGGAACCGATCAACCTCTCCACCGCTCATTCGACCTCAATCCGGGAGTTGTCAGAGACGGTGAAGGAATTGACCGGTTATCGGGGCGAGATTGTCTGGGATAGTTCCAAGCCGGACGGGAAGGTTCTCAAGATTTTTGATAACCGAAAGCTGAAGAAACTGGGACTGGACTGTCCCACTTCGCTGCGGGAGGGACTGGAGCGGACCATCAAGTGGTTCGCGGACAATTACGATCGGGGGACGGTCCGGCTATGAAGGTGGGGGTACTGGGAGGCGAGGGGTTTGTCGGCTCGGCCTTTGTCCGTTACTGTGAGAGAGAGGGGATCGGCTGCGACGTTATCGAGCCCGATAACTATTCCGGATATTCCGGACGAGAGTACGATCTGTTGATCAACGCCGCCGGCGAGTCGCGGAAGTACCAGGTCAACCGCGACCCGGCCGGGGACCTGGATTATTCCCTGAAACCGCTGCTGCGGTCGTTTGACGATTTTTCCTTCGGCCGCTACGTCTATATCTCCAGTATCGATCTCTATCCCGACCACGCTGATCCCGCCCGGAACCGGGAAGACACTGCCCTCGAGATCGATCGGATCTCACATTACGGGTTTCACAAGTTTCTCGGCGAGAAAATCGTGGAACATTATCTCCCCTCTTGGCTGGTTATCCGGCTGGGGGGGGTGCTGGGGCCGGGGTTGAAGAAAAATCCGGTCTTTGATATTCTCCACGATCAGCCGCTGCGGGTTCATCAGGAGTCACGGTACCAGTATCTCGCTACCGACACCGCGGCGGCCGCTGTCTTTGAAATTTATTCCCGGGGGATTGAGGGAGAGATCCTCAACCTCTGCGGAAAGGGGACTGTCTCCTTGCGGGAGATCTGCTCCTGGCTGGAGAAGTCCCCGCGCTACCTGGACCCGAATCCACCCCGGGAGGTTTACGAGGTGAACAACGAAAAAATCTCCCGCTTCTTCCCGATCCCTGAATCCCGGATCACCGCCCAGGCATTTGTCCAATCCGCTGAGAGGGGAAGAACCTGAATTTATTTTCTGAAGAGCAGCCGGAGAAGATATCTTTCTGGGGATATCCGATAAACCGGCAAAATGCATCGCTATCAAAATATCAATCCCAAGAATAAAAGTTTCTGAAGGAAATTTATAAAATGATCATCTCCCAGACCCCGGTAAGAATCAGTTTTTTTGGCGGGGGGACCGATTTTCCGGAGTATTTTTCCCGTGAGGGCGGAGCGGTCCTTTCAACCACGATCGACCGTTACGTCTATCTCACCGTCAATTACCTGAGCAATTTTTTTGATTATCGGATCAAGGTCTCCTATTCAAAGACTGAACTGGTCCATCGGGTCGAGGAGATCGAGCACCCGGCGGTTCGAGCCTGCCTGGCCCACCTGGGAATTGAATCCAACATCGAGATCAATTATTTCTCCCATCTCCCGGCCCGGACCGGTCTGGGGACCTCCTCTTCTTTTGTGGTTGGACTCCTTCACGCTCTCTACGGTCATCTCGGCCGGCGGGTATCTCCGTTTCGCCTGGCCAAGGAGGCGATCCACCTGGAGCGGGAGATGATTGCTGAGAATGTCGGTTTCCAGGACCAGTACGCCGCCGCTTGCGGGGGGCTGAACTATATATCTTTTTCCGGGGATAACCAGGTTCGGCTGGAGAAGGTGATTACCCCCCCGGGGGCGCTGCGGCAGCTCCAGGAGAGCCTGATGATATTTTATACCGGGATCCAGCGCTACTCTGATACTATTCAAGGGAAGCACGTGGCTAAAATCGATGACAATAGGCCCGCCCTTTCCCGCCTGGCCGACCTGGCCCGGCAGGGGCGGGATCTTCTCTGCGATTCCAAATCCGACCTGAACGAGTTTGGCCGGCTTCTTGACCAGGGTTGGCGGTTAAAGAAGAATATGGGGACCGGGGTCACCAACCCGGAGATCGACCGGATTTACGGACTGGCCCTGAAGCAAGGAGCCCTGGGTGGTAAACTCCTCGGGGCTGGTGGTGGGGGGTTTCTTTTGTTTTATGTTCCAGACGATCGCCGGGAGGCGGTTCGCCGGGCATTGAATGGTTTACTTGAGGTTAGTTTCAATTTCGAAAACCAGGGAACTCAGATAATATTTTATGATCCGGAAAAGTTAGGCAATCCGGGGGGGAAGGAATGTGATCGGTGATCAGTGATCGGGAATCCTGATATAAGTTGTCACCTGCGAAGCACATCCCCTCGGGGTTTCCGTCTTCGCTGTAGCTTCGCCGGAGAGGTATCCCCGGGAATGAAAGATCCATCAGCTAATCAACAGGGAAAAAACCAAAACGGCCTCTGCCGGTTTATCCGGCAAAGGAGAGAGTTTTGAGTCGTTCCGATGTGATAGCTATGAACTGATTCACCTGCCGGATAAACCGGTAGGGGTCTTAATGTGGTAACGTTTTACTTATACTTAAGTTGAGCGATTATTGCGGATGAAACGTGCTAAGATTTTGCTGGCCGACGGGTTGCGAAAACCGCAGCCATATCCAGGAGATATGGCGAGGATTTTCAATATCCGTTCGGACGCAAAAGATTGGTGCAGTTCGCCGCATAGAATCGCTCAATTTAGGTTATAATGAGTGACAACTTTAAATCAGGACTGGACAGATCATATTCAATCCAAAAACGGGAAGATCCCGGTCATCGGGCAACTTTCAATTTTAAACTAAAGACTCCTGACAAGATTATCCGAAGTGCCGGTGTAGGGCAAACAACCCTATCCAATCTTATTCAATCGTCTGTTTCTTCACCGGTAGGTCCGTGTGATTGAGTCATAGCCATCTGTTAAAATTATGAAACCCATTACCATTATCATCTCCACCTTCAACGAAGAAGAGACGATCCGGGGATGTCTGGATCGGGTCCGGGCAGTGGCCGCCGAGGCCGAGATCATCCTCCTCCACGGAGGCCGGGACGGGACCGCCCGGGCCGCCCGGGCCTGGGGCGAGGAGAAGGGAGACCCGATCCGGGTTTATGACAACTACGGCGACTCCGGCAAGGGTCACGCGATCAAGGTCGGGATCACTCTGGCTTCTCACCCGGTGATGGTCCAGTTTGATGCCGATCTCCAGTTCGCCCCGGAGGATATCCCCCTACTGGCGGGGCCGGTTCTGGCCGGCGAAGCTGATCTGTCGATCGGTTCCCGGTTTCTCCCGGAGTCCGACCGTTCGGGTTACCGGTCGAGTTTCTTTCGCGACCGGGGCAACGCCTTCCTCAACCAGTTCATTTCCCTGATCGCCCGCCGGAAGGTCAGTGACGTTACCACCGGGATGAAGGCCTGGAATCGCGAGATGATCTGGGATATCGATTTCCAGGATAATCGTTTCATCTACGAGATGGAGATTGTGGTCCGCTCGGCCCTGAAAGGCTACCGGATTGTCCAGGTGCCGGTTACCTACTTTTCCCGACAGGGGGGGGCGTCCGGCCACGGGAGCGGCGCGGCGGAGTTTTGCTCGATTGCCCGGACCGGACTCTTGATTGCTTTCAAGGCCCTCTTGATTCGTTGGGGGTTGTGGTGAACGAAGAGAAGGTGAACGTGGAATCAGACCGGAAACTTCCGATTATTGTTCTCGGCGGCGGACCCGCCGGACTGACCGCCGCCCTTGACCTCTCCCGGCAGGGGAAGAGGGTAATTGTGGTCGAGAAGACTGCCGGGGTCGGCGGAATATCCTCCTCCCGTTACTGGGAGAATTTTATCGTTGAATATGGCCCCCACACCTACCACGTCCAGCACGACGAGATCGATGATCTGGTCCGGGAGAGTTACGACCAGGAACTGGCAATCAAGAAACGGGTCACCAATATGCTGATCCGGGGAAATTACTACGATTATCCGCTCAAGTTCTGGCAGCTTTTTCGGGGTCTCAATCCTTTCTTTTCCGCCCGGATGGTAGCGGATTTTCTTATCTCCTCGATCCGGTTCTCCCTCTTCCCCCGCCCGGATGACTCCTTTGAGACCTGGGGGTTGAAACGTTTCGGCTGGTCTCTTTACCAGCTCTGTTTCGGGCAGTACAGCGAACGGCTCTGGGGTATTCCACCTTCCCAAATTTCTCCCCGGTTGGCTTCCGCCAAACTCCAGAAGCTGAACCTGATGGATGTCCTGATCAAGCTTCTGGGTGGGCGGGGACAGGAGCAGGCCACCTACTGGGACGACTTTATCTATCCGGAGGAGGGGATCGGGGTCATCTTTAACCGGATGGCCGAGCGGGTGGAAGCCGCCGGGGGCGAGGTTCGCCTAAAGACGGTTCCCGTGAAGTTCCAGTTTCAGGGAAACCAGGTGACTGAGGTGACCCTCCGCCGGGGGGAAGCAGAAGAGACTCTCTCTGTCGGGGGGGTGATCTCCACCATCCCGCTTTCGGAATTGGCCAAACTCTGCCGGCCCCAACTCTCCGAATTGGAACAGTCTGCCGCGGAGGATCTGAAGTATCGAGCCCTGGTTCTGGTCAACATTATCATTGCCGCCGAACAGGTCAGCCGGGCCCACTGGGTCTATCTCCTCGACCCCGGTTTCCGTTTCAACCGATTCTGCGAGCAGAAAAACCTTCTACTCGAGAGAAGACCGCCGGGGAAGACGATGCTGACGTTCGAACTCTGCTGCGGTTATGGCGACGAGTTCTGGACCGCCTCCGAGGAGAAATTGCGAGCGATGGCGCTGGAGGATATCAGGCGGATCGGACTTCTTGATGGTCTGAAGGTTGAGAAGTCGATGATCACCCGGGCTAAGGACGCTTACCCGATCTATGACCTGCCCTTCGAGAAGAACCTCGATCTGGTTCTTTCCGGTCTGGCGAGGATCAAAAACCTCTTCTCCGCCGGCCGCCAGGGACTCTTCCTCAATAGCGATATTCACGACAGTATGGAATCCGGCCGGGCGGCCGGACGCGATCTGCTCAAGAACCGCCCTCCCAGTAAGTTCTACCGGGAAAAATCTCCCCTGATCCCGTCTTCCACCCCGACCTGAGCGCCAGCCGCCATCTCTATCCCTTCACCTTCGAGATCCGAGACAATGAAGCTGAAATCAAAATATCTTTATGGGTATGCCGTTCTGGTGATTCTGGTCGGCGCCTTTCTCTTCCGGCAAAACTTTTTCCTCCATCACCACCAGGCCCCGGTGGTCTGGGACGCGGCCGGCTATAATATTCAGGCCAAGGAATTTGCCGCCGCCTTCACCGCCTGGCCCGATCGGGAAGCCTTTCTCGAGCATTTTACCAAAGCTTACGAGATGGCGTTGCCCAAGTGCGAACTCTACCCCCTCTTTGTCTCCTTGGTTTACCTGCTCCGGGGAGTTGATTTTACCGCTGTCCGGATCGCTCAGGGGATTCTGGGTACGCTCGGTCTTTTTCTTCTCTACCTGATTGCCGTCGAGGTCTGCAACCGCCGGGTCGGTCTGATCTCGATCCTGCTGGGCGCTCTGTATATCCCATTTATCTTTTCGGAAGGGAGGGTGCTGACCGAGGCGCTGGCGATCTTTGTCTCCCTGGTCACTGTCTGGCTTCTGGTTATATCATTGAGGAGGGGTTCGTGGTGGCTGATCTTCCTGGCCGGGTTCTTTACCGCTCTGATGGTGGTCACCCGAACCTTCTACCAGTATATCTACCTCATATATTTCCCGATGCTGGTCGTCTGCCTGGCGGTGAGGAAAAAAACGGTCCGGGATCAAGCCTCTACCGGAGAGCCAGCGAAGAAGAGATCGTTGTTCCGCCGCTTAACCGGTTTTATCCCGGCGAAGTCCCTCCTCTTCATCCTCGGCCTGGCGGTGATCATCGTCCCTCGTCTCTTCTGGACCCCCGAGGTTGATCGCCACGGGCGGAGATTCATCAGCGGGAGCTGGCGTAACGGTTTGGCGATGTACTGCGGGATCTATCCGCCCGTCCGGGGTCTCCAGACCAGCTCCGATCCGGGGGGTGAGATCCTGAAATCGATCCCGGCCGGCCGCCAACCCGGTGCGGCTGACGAGCGTTACCTGAAAGCTTATTTCCGGATCCTGCTGGAAACCCCCCGGGAGGCGGTCCCGGTCATTTTGGCCAAGGGCTGGCTCTTCTATCAGAGAGCTTACAACGACTTTCTCCAGAGTTATCTGCTTCCTCCATCGGGGATCGATGTCTTCCACCGGATCTTGCTGCTGGCCGGGCTCTTCGGGCTCTTTCTCCTTCCGCTCCGGGGCCTGAAGTCCTGGCCGGTTATTATCTCCCTGGTTTATGGCTGGGGGATGTCTTTTGCTGCCGATACCGAGGCCCGCTACGGTTTGACCCAGATGCCCCTGATGATCATAGCCGGGGTTTTCTTCGGCGAGCAGGTTATACTCGGGATGTCCGGCCGCTTCCGCCGTCGCGGCGGCATCCGCTTCCTCTCTTCTATTCTGCTCACCTCCGGATTGGCTGGCCTTTCCCTGATCGCCACACCCCGGTTTGTCCTGAACTGCTTTCCCGGCCTCTCCTTCCCGGTGGTCTGGCGGTTGCGGATGGTGATCATATCCCTCTTCTTCCTTTCCTTGATCCCGCTGCTCTTTCGGCTCTACCGCGGCCGGGTGGCCGGCTGGCGGCGGATAACGGCCGCGGTGCTCCCCCCGGTCATCCTGCTTTTGATCTATCTCTCCGCTGTCCAGGTTCATCCCTGGGGGAGGCAATGGTCTACCCGTCTCTCCAGTCCGGACCAGGTGATCAGGCAGACGATCGCTTTACCTGACGATCTCACCCGCTACCGTTCCGGCGAGCTGAAGCTCGATCTGCTTTCCGGCCCGGCCCGCCGGTATAACCTGACCGTCTCCGTGGATGGCAAGGTAGTCAGGAGATTTCAGGACGGGCTCACCACCGACCCCGCTTCCTGGATCCCGGACAATCGACGGCGCGCCTTTCCGATTTACCTGAGGGAGACCGACCGATCAATGGCGGTTATCTCGCAATGGTACACCGTCCCGCTCGACCTCTCGGAGTTACTCGGCAAATCCGAAGTTGAGGTGGAGATCCGGTTCACTCCCGGGCTGAATGATCCCGGTTGCTGGGTCGAACTCTTCGGGGATTACCAATATTATTCGGACCCGGAGATCTTTGAGGGGCCGACCCTCTCCAAGGACCCTGGCCGGCTCTCTCTCTACAAGTACCTGGTGGATGACGACTGGAGAATCTGGGAGAAGACCCGGGTTCTCCCGGTTCGAAAAGCGGAGTATTTTGGTTTCGGCAAGTCCCGCGCTGACGATCTCTCACCGGCCGCCGGGATCCAGTCCGGGGATTTTCGGATCTTCTTTCTCTTCTCCGAGCGGACCCCACCCCCTTCCGACTTCCCGGTCGCGGTCCGTCACCAGGAGTATTTAACCGAACGGACGGTTCTGGCCAATTACTTCAATCTTCAGGTCTGGGAGGTCAACCCCTGGAAGAGGCGGAGCGATCGGATGGTCTTGGAGGCGGCCCACGCCGTTGCTGGCGAGGAGGGGGGGTTTCATCTGGTGGTTTACGCCGATACCGATCAGGACGGGAAGCCCGACCTGCTGGTGGACCGATCGCCCTATTATACTGGTGAAAAGAAAGGGGAATGGTCGAGCTTTACCTTCAACACTGACCAGAAGCACATCTTCGTCGGGATGTCCTGGCCTCCGGGATCGAAGACCACAGTTTACTACGAGCGACTGCTCTGGCCGGACGACCTCTTCCCGGAGCGGATGTATTACCGGACCGGCCCCCAGGCCGCCATCGCCCACCCGGTCCTGACTAATATGCGTCTTACCTTCCTGGAGGAAGGCAAGACGGTAACTGGTGATCGGTGATCAGTTCCCTTGGCACCGGAGTTCCGGTTACTGATATCTGTTCGCCTTCCACTTCCTCTCACCCCGGCCCTCTCCCCCGAGGGGAGAGGGAGTTTAGGGATCACGATCAGCGATCAACGCTTTATAGCCCAGATCTCCACCGGCCCTTCCCGATAAACCAGTTCTCCAAGCTGAGCGAATTTACTCAGCCCGGATTCAGGATAGCGGTCTCGCTCCACCGAACCGATGAAGACGTACTCGATCCCGTACTTTCCGAGCAGGTGGATGGCGGCATTGAGATCAGTGGTTCGGTAGAGAAGTTCAACATCGCGTTGCCGCTGCCCTGGTTCCTTCCAGTCGTTTCTCCAGCCTGCCTCGTGATTGGCCCAGCCGATTGGGATCGGCAGCCCGGTGAAGGTAGCGACCCGGGAAGCCCAGACATAGGCCTGGGCTTCGCCCCCGTCTTGTTTGGTCATATTTCCGGCTTCGAGGAGGACCGGCTGTCCGGAGATGTTCCGGTTGATCCAATTGATCGCTTTCCAGTCCCCGGCGTCTCCCCGCCATTCCTTGAGCTGGTGGGAGGGGATGGGGCGGGAGAGATAGGCGACTCCGTCCAGGGTCATCGGCTGCCGCAATCCGCGGATCCGCTCGCCGAGGGCGCCCAGGGGGAAGAAGAATCCCAAAGCGAGGATCAGGATGGTGATAACGTTTCCGGAGAAACGCCAGCCGGGGGAATCTTTCAGAACCCGGTTCAGGTAGGCGATCGAATAAACCGCCGCTGTCCCCAGGAGCAGCCAGGCGTTGGTGTAGAGCTTGAACATCGTGTTCATCCGCTCGTATCCGCCGCCCCGGTAATGATCGGCCAGAAAGAGGAATTCGCAGAATATTACAAGCGCCAGGGCGACCAGGGAGCTAATCAGGACAAACGCTTCTTCTCTCTCCGGTGTGCCGAATAAGAGCAGGGAAAATGCCATCAGTGCCAGAATGGCCGCTAAAACATAGGTCTGATCGAGGAAGGAGCCTCCGGCCTCGAAGAACAAAATGATCACGATGGCGGCGGCAAAGAGGAGAAACATTTTTCGGCCTTCCTTCCCGACCGATTTCAAGCTCTCCCGGCCGAGGCGCGCGGAGAGGTAGAGGAAGAGAAAGAAGACAAATATCCCCATCGCGATCAGAAACAGCCCGGCAGGGGTGCGCAGGTTCACCACTCCCAGTCCCCCTCGTTCCTGTCCCGCCTGTTCCTGGAGGAAAGGGAGGTTGAAGGGAAGGTAAAGGATGAAGCTGATCGCCGCCAGGGCCACTGCCGGGGATAGCGTTTTGACAACGGCAAGAAATCTCTCTTCTACAGGACCTTCCCGCAGTCGGTATTTCACCGCCAGAAGAATAAAAATACCTCCGGCTATCCCCAGATAAACCGGGTAATCCCAGGTATGGGCCCCGGGGAGGCAGCCGATCGCGATCGCCAGGACCAGCAGGCTGCTTGATCTCTCTTTCCAACTTTTTCCCAGCGTTCTCCAGCCGGCCGTGGTAGCCAGGGCGAGATTGAGGAGAAGGTTGAGGATGGAGAGGTTGATCGGGTAGGTGATGACGTAAGGGTGGAGATCTCCGTAACCGAGGCTGAAGGAGGGGAACTCGTTGATCGGGTAGTCGAGGATCTCTCCCCCGGTTCCGGTCTGGACCATCACCCGGGCGCTGTTAAAGAGACCAAATCTGGTATAGCCCTTCTCGAAAATCTGGATCGCCCCGTCCAGGTTCCCGATCAGCATAATCGCCGCGATGGCGGTCAGTCCGTAGATCTTCTTCCCGGTCAGGTTATAGCCGATCCCGAAGCAGGCGGAGATCAGGGCGGCATAGAGCCAGGCGATAGCCAGGTTGAAGAAGATGGGGAGGGGGATGAAGGGTGTCAGTTGGTGGAGGGCGGAGACGACGATGAAGCCGTAGTAGTAGTAGTTCATCGTCTTCCCCGACATCCAGGGATCGAGGGGGGGGAAGTAAGCGGTCTGCTCGATCCCGTTGAGCAGCGCGTAGTCCATAAACCGCTCGCTGTCAGGGTCGATATTCGGGTTGAGGGAGACAAAGAGGAGGAAGAGAAGTAGAAAGACCAGAAAGAGCCCCTCGATGGTTAACAACAGCCCCTTCTTCGCCTTCAAAAACGAGAGCAGATCATCTCTTTTCCCTTTCGTTATCAGCCAGGAGACTCCGGCCAGGATCAGCAGGGAGAGGATTACTGAGATGGTCCCGAAGGGGAGGATCCGCAGACTGGAGAGGATCCAGGCGAGAAAGGTAATCAGAAGTAAACCGATGACCCGGGAGACGGCCCAGCCCCGATCCTTCAGCCGACTACAGACGGAAAAGAGAAGGGGGAAAGCCACCGCCCCGACCAGGGTCGAAGCCAACCAGAGCGCGATTATCTGCCAGAGAATCATAAAATCAATATAATTGATGGAGTGGGAAAATGACAGCAAAATCATCCCCGGTAAGCCGACGGCCCGCCCCCGCCCACCGGGCACCCCAACGGGGTGCTACATTATAGCCCGGGGTGCAACCCCGGGATCCCACCGGAACGATCTTACCCAATAACCGCACCCCAACGGGGT
>CAYXKT010000065.1:0-15493 GCA_964465735.1 uncultured bacterium | reverse complement strand
GGCATTTTTTTTGATTATTTTTATCCCCCTTTTTCATCTCCCCCGGAGGCATTCAGAGTTGATTTTTCTGTAATCTCTTGCTCCCCAGAGCATAGGGAGAGCGACCCTTCCGGGCCGTGATGTCGGCATCCCACCCCGCGGGATAAAATTAGAAAAAATCCGCTTTTCCTGTTGACAGTTTCAGCGAAATGGCTCTATATTATAGCCAGGTGGTGAATCGTGGGTAATTGTGGTGAATCTATGTTTCTTGGAGAATACAAACATTCCATTGATAGCAAGGGCCGGGTTTTTATCCCAGCCCGATTCCGGGAACACGAGAACCAGCGGTTCTTCCTCAACCGGGGCTTGGACGGCTGTCTTTCGGGTTTCAACGAGGAGGGGTGGGCGGTTCAGCAGGCCAAGATCAACTCGATGGATACATTAAAGAAGAACGCCCGGGACTTCAAGCGGATATATTTTTCCAAGGCCGCCGAGACAGTCTGCGATAAACAGGGACGGATCAATCTGCCGGGGAACCTCTTGCGGGAGGCCGGTCTCGACCGTGAGGTGGTCGTGGTCGGGGTCTCCGATCACTTTGAAATCTGGGATACGGCACGCTGGGAACAGTACCAGCGGGAAGCCGGTACCCGCTACGAAGAAATTGCCGAAAACCTTGCGGAATAAAAGAAGAAGGGGGAGTTATGAAGAGCAGTTCTCGAACTTTGATCGATCTGTTGAGTATGAACAAGAGTTTGAAGCCGGCCCGTAAGTTAAGCGTCAGGCTGAGAGTCCCGAAGAAAAAACGCCGTGGAAGCGGGAGGTAATCAAGCCGCTACGGTCCATCTCCCGGTAATGGCCGGTGAGGTGGCCGAACTCCTGGACCCGCGGCCGGGAAAGATTATTCTCGACTGTACTCTGGGGGAGGGGGGCCACGCCCTGCGGCTGTTACCACTATTGGCTCCGGGAGGGTTCCTGCTCGGGGTGGACCGGGATAGTTCGGTCCTGGCGGTGGCTGGAGAAAAATTGGCTGAGTATCGGGGGATGTTCAAAATTCAGCAGGCCAATTACACAGAACTCAGCGAAATCCTAAGCGAGGCGGGAATCGAAGCGGTCGATGGAATTCTCTTCGATCTCGGGATCAACTCGGTCCAGCTGGATAACTCAGCGAGAGGTTTCAGTTTTCAGAGAGACGGGCCTTTAGATATGCGGATGGATACCAACGCGGGGATAACTGCCGCTGAGGTGGTCAATAAGACCAATCGCCAGGAACTGGAGTGGTTGATCCGGGAATACGGTGAAGAGCGCTTTGCCGGAAGGATCAGCCGCCGGATTGTCAACGAGCGAAAGAAATCTCCGATTCAGACCACCGGTCGTCTGGCGGAGATAGTTTCGCGGGCGGTGCCGGGACGAGGGAAAATCCATCCGGCGACCCGAACTTTCCAGGCCCTGCGGCTGACGGTCAACGAGGAACTGGATTGCCTGAGCCGGGCACTTCCTCGGGCGTTAAAAGTATTGCGGCCGGGAGGGAGGATATGCCTGATCGCCTTTCATTCGCTGGAGGATCGGATAGTCAAACATACTTTCCGGCGTTGGTCCGTCGAGGGGGAAGTGAGGATCCTGACCAAAAAGCCCCTCCGCCCTCAGGAAGCGGAGGTCCGGGCCAATCCGCGGTCCCGGTCAGCGAAATTAAGAGCGGCGGAGAAAATTTAAATCTATGGCCGGAAGATCGGTCTCCGGCCGGGCCGGGTGGCAGGTGTCTTTCAGCAATTTAAACATCCCGTAGCTGAAGGAGGTGGCAAATGAACAATCGTTATTCTCCGGTAACAAAACGTTCGGAGATCGGGCGCTTTTGCCTCAAGGGCTGCTGGGTTTTACTCCTGGGCGGGTTTATCTTCGGGATGTCATACCTCTGGCTCTATTCCCAGGTCGTACAGGCCAGTAATGCCGTTGAATCCTGCGAGAGCAAGCTGACTTACTTAAGCGGCCGGAGCCTGATTCTGCAAAGTCGGCTGGAGTCTTTACAGTCCCCGTCGTCCATTATTCGGATGCTGGCCGAACGGGAGATTGTCCTGGGCGACCCTGATCCCGGTCAGATTGTCCGGGTTCGTCGGGAAGATTTCCCGGTCGCGGAGAAGGCGTCCCGCCGGAGTTCACCCCAGGAATTGGTTATTTTGAGCATTGCCCGCTGACTTAGGGATTGAGTCAGTTCGCAGTATTCGAGCCGGAGTTGGTCCCGGGCCGGACCGTCGGCAATACGGTGCGGGGTTTGGGCGGTGACAGGTTTTAACGGGTAGATATAATTTCGGGGTGATTCCTGGTGAGATGCGTAATGCGATGTATAACAAAAGGTCCCGGGTAGTCTGTATCGGCTTCCTGATATTTTCAACCCTCCTTATCTCCCGGCTCTTTGGACTCCAGTGTCTTCAGCACTCTCGCTATCGTCTCCAGGCTCAAGATCAGCAGCAAAGCACCTACTTTCTCCCTCCCCGCCGGGGGACGATCTATGACGCCCGGGGGAATATGCTGGCTGTCTCCATCCCCTGTTTTTCGCTTTACGCCGTCCCCCGCGATATCCCCCCGGAGCAAATAGAGGAGATTGCCTCGCTGCTCTTGCCGATTATCCAGACCGATCTTGAACAGATCCAATCCCGACTGACCGGTGAGAAGTGGTTCGTCTGGCTCAAACGCCAACTGCAAGAAGAGGCGGCCGCCCGGATCCGCGAGTTGGCTCTTCCCGGGATCGGCCTCCGGGAGGATCGGAAACGAGTTTATCCCAAGGGCAGCCTGCTCAGTCAGGTCCTGGGGTTTACTGATCTGGACGGCAAAGGTCTGGAGGGGCTGGAGTGGAAGTTTGATCGTCAGCTCAAGGGGAGTCCGGGTTGGTTATTGACCGAGAAGGATGGGGTTCGCCGGGAGGTCGCCTGGCATCGATCGCATTCCCTCGATCCGGTCGATGGTTGCGATATCCACCTCACGGTCGATGAAGTGATCCAATCGATCGCTGAGGACGCGCTGGAGCGGGTTTACCGGCAGTACGAGGCAGCCTGGGCCACGCTTCTGGTGATGGAGCCGTCCACCGGAAAAATCCTCGCCCTGGTTAATCGCCCTACCTTCGACCCTAACGCTTATTCTCTCTCTACCTCCGAAGAGAGGCGCAATCGGGTAATCACAGATCCGATCGAGCCCGGTTCGACCTTCAAGGTTTTTCCCGCAGCCGCCGCCCTGGAGGCGGGGCTGGTCGCCCGGGATACCGAGTTTTATTGCGAGGAGGGTGGCTATTGGATCGGGGGCCGACTGCTCCGGGACAGCAGTCCGCACGGGATCCTGCGCTTCGATGAAATCCTCGAAAAATCCAGTAACATCGGGATGGCCAAGGTCGGGATGATTATGGGCCGTGACAATCTTTATCCGGCCCTATGCCGGTTCGGGATCGGGCAGATCACCGGAATTGAATTGCCCGGAGAATCGTCGGGGGTGCTCCGTCCGACCCGGTACTGGTCCGCACTTTCTTTACGCAGCATCACGATGGGCCACGAGGTTTCGTTGACCTCGATCGGCCTGCTCTCCGCCTTCTCCGCTCTCGGTAACGGCGGGGTATTGCTCCAGCCCCGGATTGTTGATCGGGTGGCGGCCCCCGGCGGGGAAATTATCTATCGCTCCTTGATCCGGGAGAGGGGTCGGGTGGTCTCGGAAAAGACCGCCCGGGAGATGCTGGATATCCTCAGCGGGGTCTCGGAGCAAGGGGGGACCGGCCGCCGGGCCGCGATCAAGGGGTTCGCGGTAGCGGGGAAGACCGGCACCGCCCAGAAGCTTTCTCCGGAAGGCGGTTATTCCCACACTCTTTACCGGGCTCTTTATATGGGGATGGTTCCGGCCGAGCGACCCCGGTTGGCGATCCTGGTAGTGGTGGATGAACCCCGGCCGGAGCATTATGGCGGGGTGGTCTCGGCCCCGGTCTTCAAGGAAGTCGGCGAACGGATCATCCGCTATCTCGATCTGGAGCCGACTCTGATCGGCAAGGAGATGAGATCGTGAAACTGTCTCGACTGATCGAGGAACTGGGTCCGGTCCCGGTCCGGGGGGATACCGGGGTCGAGGTGACGGGGATTGCCCTCGATTCCCGGAGGGTCTCCGCGGGGGATCTCTTTGTCGCTGTCCCCGGAGCCCGGCACAACGGGGCCGATTTTATCTTTCAGGCCCGGGAACGGGGCGCGGTGGGGGTGGTGGTGGAGGAATTCACTTCCGCCGTTAACGTTAACCTGGCCCAGGTGAAGACGGACAATCCCCGCCGGGTCCTGTCCCTGCTCGCCAACCGGTTTTTTAATTACCCCTCCGCCGATCTGAAGATGATCGGGGTTACCGGGACCAACGGGAAGACCACCGTCTCCATCCTGGGCCGGGAAGTTCTGGAGACGGCGGGGATCTCCACCGGGCTTCTGGGTACGATCTACTACGGGATCAAGGAGAGAAGACTTCCCTCCCCTCTGACCACTCCGGCTCCGCCCCGGCTGCAGGAATTGTTAGCGGAGATGAAGCGGGCGGAGATCAGCCACGCCATACTCGAGGTCTCTTCCCACGCCGTCTGTCAGGAACGTCTGGCGGGGATTGAATTCAGGACCGCTATCTTTACCAATCTCTCCCGGGAGCATCTTGATTTTCACCGGACCCTGAAGGAATACCGGGCGGCTAAACTCCGTTTCTTCCAGACGCTTCACCAGGGATCTTTTTCCCCGGAGCAAAAGATAGCGATCGTGAATCTTGACGATCCCCTGGCGGAGAAAATCTTAAGCGATGTTTCTCTCCCCTCGCTCACCTACGGTTTTTCTCCAGCGGCTGACATTTCCGCTTCACGAGTGGTTCCGGGACGCTCCGGAACCCGGTTTCAGGTCCGCTGGCGGGATGAGCTTTTTCCCGCCCGGATCAGTCTGCCGGGCCGTTATAACGTGGCCAACGCGCTGGCGGTAATCGCTCTTGGGGTCAGCGAAGGGATCGATATCGGGAAAATCTTATCGACTCTGGAAAAAAGCATTGGGATCCCCGGGCGGTTGGAGCGAGTAAAGACCGCCCGCGGTTTTGATCTCTTTATCGATTACGCCCATACCCCGGACGGGCTGAAGAATGTCTTAAAGACTCTCCGGGAGCTTTATCGCCAGCGGCTGATCGTGGTCTTTGGCTGCGGCGGCGACCGCGACCCCGGGAAACGTCCCCTGATGGGGCAGGCGGCGGACCGTTGGGCGGATACGGTTATTTTAACCTCGGACAACCCGCGGTCGGAAGACCCGGAGGAGATCATCAAGGCGATTCGGACGGGGATCTCCCGGCAAGCCGGGGGGGTGCGCCAGATCCCGGACCGCCGGGAAGCGATCGAGGAGGCCTGCCGGATCGCCCGTCCCGGGGACGCGGTCCTGATTGCCGGCAAAGGCCACGAGCGGGAACAGATCTTCGCCGATCGGATCATCCCTTTTGACGATCGGGAAGTCGCCCGCCAGGCTCTGGCGGCTCTGCCGGAGAAAAACTCTTAAAATGGAACCGCGACCGATAACCGATATTCTCGACTGGAGCAATGGCCGTTTAGAGAGGGGCGGCCCCGGGACCATAGTGTATGGGGTCAGCATCGACAGTCGGAGAATCCGGCCCGGCGAGATTTTCCTGGCGGTGGCGGGTGAGAGCTATGATGGACATAACTTTGCCGCTGCCGCCCTGAAAGCCGGAGCGGTCGGGGTGATCCTCTCCCGGGAAGTTGCCGCGGTGAAGCGTTGCCGGGAAAACTTTTGCCTGATCCGGGTCAAGGATACTCTCCAGGCACTGGCCGGTCTGGCCCGGGGCTATCGCAGACTCTTTGATCTCCCGGCCATCGCCGTCACCGGGAGCAATGGGAAGACCACGACCAAGAATCTGATCGGTCTGTTCCTGGAATCGGTTGGACCGGTACTGACCGCGCCGGCCAGTTACAATAACCTGATCGGGGTCAGTCTGAGCATCCTAAAACTGGCCGCTCCCCAGAGGGCGGCGGTCTTTGAACTGGGCACGAACCGGCCGGGTGAGATCCGGGAATTGGCCCGGCTCTGCCGTCCCCAGTTGGCGGTAATTACCAATATCGGACCTGCTCATCTCGGTCGTTTCGGGGATCTCGACCGGATCGCCGCCGAGAAAGGGGAGTTGATCGGAGAACTAAAACCGCCCGGGGTGGTCTTTCTCAATACCGATGATCCCCGGACGGCGGCCCTGGCCGGCCGGTCCTCAGGCGAGATCATCGGATTCGGCTTCAACCCGCCGGCTCGGGTCCGCCCGCTGGATGTCCGTTGCAAGCCGGGGGGCGTCAGTTTCAAAGCTACTCTCCGGGGAGGGGAATTACCCATCGAGGCTCCCATCCCCGGCCGGCATAATATTTTCAACCTCCTGGCCGCCCTGGCGGTGGGTGATTATTTCAGAGTTGAACCCGCCGCCCTGCAAGCGGCGGCCCGGCGCGTGGTTCTTCCCCCCGGCCGGATGGAACGGATCTCCCTGGGGGGGGTGGAATACATTAACGACGCCTATAACGCCAATCCGGCCTCGATGGTGGCGGCCCTAAAGACCTGGCGGGAGATGGAGTGTCGGGGGAGAAGGATCCTGGTCAGCGGGGATATGCACGAATTGGAAGAATTCTCCCGACCCGCTCACCGGGAACTGGGAGAGCGTCTGGCCCGGTCCGGGATCGATTACCTGATCTTTTTCGGTCCGCTCTCCCGAACAGCGGCCCGGGCCGCCCGGGAAGTCTCCCCGGCGGCGAAAGTGGAGACCGCCGACGATTGTTTCCAGGTGGGGGAGATCTTAGCAGGGCTTGTCCGTCCCGGTGACAGCGTGCTTTTGAAAGGATCGCGCAAGATGGGGATGGAGGAGATTATCGAGATAATGCGGCGTTGGGGGAAGCAAGAGTCCAGAATTTAGAATCCAGAATCCAGAATTACGGAGTCCGGGACTGACCCCCGGATCCCGGAAATTCTGAGGAACAATACTATGCTTTATCATATCTTTTTTCCGCTCCGGGATCTCTGGTTCGGATTCAATATATTCCGGTATATCACCTTCCGGTCGGCCGGGGCCGCCCTGACCGCCTTCCTGATCGCCGTGATCTTTGGCCGCCCCCTGATCCAGAAATTGCGGGAACTGAAAGTGGGCGAGAAGATTCGCAATGGGGCGGACTATGAAAAGCTCTATCGCCTTCATAAGGGCAAGGAAGGTACCCCCACGATGGGAGGGTTGATCATTCTTCTGGCCATAATGGTCGCCACCCTCTTCTGGGCTCGCCTGGAGACGGCCCATATCCGGGTGATCGTTCTTTCCGCCCTCTGGCTGGGTTTGCTCGGCTTTGTTGATGATTGGATCAAACTCCGGGGGATCGGCCGGCGGGGACTCTCGGGGCGGGTGAAGCTGGCCGGACAGGTCCTGCTCGGACTGGGGATCGGGATTTACCTGACCAATCATCCCGAGACATCAGCTTATGCCGGCCATCTCTGGATCCCCTTTTACAAGCACGCGGTTTTGGAGAACATCGGGTTCCTCTCGATACCGCTGGCCATCCTGGTTCTGGTCGGATCTACCAATGCCGTCAATCTGACCGACGGTCTTGATGGTCTGGCCGGCGGCTGCCTGGCGATCGCCGCTCTGGCCTTTGCCGCTCTGGCCTACCTGATCGGACATATCGAGTTCGCCAATTACCTCCAGGTGCTTTATATCCCGGGGGCCGGAGAACTGGCGGTCTTCTGTGCCGCTCTGGCCGGAGCGACCCTGGGTTTTCTCTGGTTTAACGCCTATCCGGCCGAAGTGTTTATGGGGGATACCGGGGCCCTGGCTTGCGGCGGAGCGCTGGGGATGGTGGCGGTGTTGCTGAAGAAGGAGCTCTTTCTCTTCCTGATCGGCGGGGTATTTGTCATCGAAGCCTTTTCGGTGATCCTCCAGGTCGGCTGTTTCCGTCTGCGGAAAAAGCGGATATTCCGGATCGCTCCCCTCCATCACCACTTTCAGTATAAAGGTATCCCGGAGAACAAGATCACCGTCCGTTTCTGGATCTGCGCGGTGATATTTGCCCTGATCGGGTTGGGGGCATTGAAGATGCGATGAAAGAGCGGCCGGCAGCGATTATTGGCCTGGGGATCAGCGGGGCGGCGGCGGCGGACCTGCTCCTCCGGGAGGGGTGTATTGTCTCTGTCTTCGACGACCGGGATGGCCCAAAGCAGCGGGAATCGGCTCACCGCCTCGCCGCCCGGGGGGCCGAAGTCTTTCTGGGTGAAAAATCGGACCGGGGCTGGAAAGACTTTGAGATGGTGATCGTCAGCCCCGGTATTCCTTCCAGTCATCCGTTATTACTCCGGGCCCATCGGGAGGGAGCTGAAATTCTCTCCGAGGTCGCGCTGGCCTCCCGGTTTCTCAAAGGCCGGCTGATCGCCGTTACCGGGACCAACGGCAAGACGACCACGGTCAGCTTGCTGACCGAGATCTTCCGCCGGGCGGGCCGAACGGTTGTTGCCGGGGGGAATATAGGTTATCCGCTTTCCCGGATCGCCCTGGAAGAGATGACTTATCAGGTGGTGGTGGCGGAGATCAGTTCCTTTCAGCTGGAAAATCTGGGGGATTTCCGGCCGGCGGCGGCGGTGTTTTTGAACCTCAGTCCCGATCATCTCGACCGGTATTCCTCGGTCGGGGAATACTGTGACACCAAGCTGAAGATCTTCGCCCGGCAGAAGAGGGGGGACCGGGCGGTCTTCCCGGAGGAGATGGCTTCCCGGATCGAGAAAAAGATCCCTTCCGGGGTGGCGAAAACCACCTGGGGCGGTTCTGAGGGGGCGGCACGGTTTGCCAAGGGGGAAATCCGATTTTATTCCCCCGGGAAAATAGAGGTGATCTGCGCCGGGGAGGAACTGCCCCGGCGGGATCCGGCTTTTTTGAACAATGCGCTGGCTGCCGTTGCCACCGCCCGGGAGGAAGGGGTGTCGGGGGAAGATATCAGGGCGGTCTTGAGAAAATTTGCCGGCCTCCCTCATCGGTTGGAGTGCCTGGGAGAAGTGAACGGGGTCGCGTTTTATAATGACTCCAAATCCACCAACCCGGATTCGGTGGTGGCGGCCCTGCAGGCATTTTCCCGTCCGGTAATCTGGCTGGCCGGAGGGAGCGGGAAGGGGCTGGATTATTCCCCGCTTACCCGGATCTTGCCCGGTCCGGTGAAGCGGGCGGTTCTGCTGGGGGAGTGCCGAGAGAAGCTGGGGAGAGCAGTTGACGGGAAAGTCCCCTTCCAGTTTGCCGCGAACCTAAAAGAGGCGGTGGCCGAGGCCTTCCGCCAGGCCGTGCCGGGAGAGGCGATCCTCCTTTCCCCCGGCTGTGCCAGCTACGATATGTTTGAGGATTACCGGGCTCGGGGGGATTTATTTAAAAAGCTGATGAGCGAGCTTCCCCCCCGGTGATGATCGGGAAGACAATCTCACGATGGATCCAGTCAAAAGCGGAGCTCGAGCAGATAGAGCTTAAAGCTTTTTAGATAGTGTGATGCAGCGAAATAATGGGCAGTCACCGGTCATTGCCAGAGAGGAGATTGCTTGGTCGGTCCCAGGACTTTCGGACCTCGCCGCGGCGACATTAAAGATAGATTTTAATTGAGACCTAAATTGAGCGATTCTATGCGGCGAACTGCACCAATCTTTTGCGTCCGAACGGATATTGAAAATCCTCGCCATATCTCCTGGATATGGCTGCGGTTTTCGCAACCCGTCGGCCGGCAAAATCTTAGCACATTTCATCCGCAATAATCGCTCAACTTAGGTGAGAATCACTTCACTGAATTTAACCGAGAATCATTAATATACGGGACGTGAGAATCAGCACCAGCATCTGGAGATTGAAACAAGGATCGAGGAAGTTTTTTAACCCGCTGCCGAGGAGATATCTATGAGTAAGAACAATGGCAATATTGGCCAGAACCCCCTGACGGGGAGGGAGGGCGAGATGAGCAAGTCCAGGATGGTGTTCTACGGGGCGATGGGTTCTCTGGTCTCGGTGTTGATCTGGAGTTTCATCGGAGGTTGTCACACATCCTCAGCTCCGGATCCGGCCCCCCAGCCGATGAAGCCGATAATCCGCAACGAGGCGCCGCCGCCGCCGGTGGCCGAAAAGACTTTGATCGAAGAGGGGATTATCGTCGGGAAGAAGTCGGACCCGGTGGTCGAACCGGTGAAGAAATCGGCTGTGGCTGTTCCGGCAGCGGTGGCTCCCCGGATCCACGTTGTCGCGAAAGGAGATACTCTCTGGGGGATCAGCCGCCAATATCGGGTCACGGTTTCGGCGATCGAAGAGGCAAACAAACTGGCCGACCCCGGCCGGCTGACGATCGGGCAGCAGTTGGCCATCCCCTGACACCGGGGCCAGGGTCATCCAGGGGAATCGGAATCTGATGAAACTTTTAAACCAGCGGGAAAGCGGGGGGGCGCAAAGCAATTATCTGTCGGTTATCCTGATCTCCCTGACCGCCGCCCTGACCGGGATCGGGCTGTTGATGATTTATAGTTCCAGCACGGTCTATTCTCTCGATCTTCACGGCGACCGCTATTTTATTATCCGACGTCAGTTGTTCTGGCTTGGTCTGGGCTTGCTCATCTTCTTTGCCGCGGCCCGGATCGATTATCATCGACTCCAGGGTAAGAGTCGTTTTCTTTTGCTCTTGGGAGTTCTGCTTCTGGCGGCGGTCTTCATCCCCGGTCTGGGACGGAGCGGAGGGGGCGCCCGGAGATGGTTAAGGGCGGGAGCGGTAAGTTTTCAGCCCGCGGAAGTGGTCAAGTATCTGGCGATTATCTACCTGGCCGATCTCCTCGCCCGGCGTCAGGAGGTAATCGGCTTTTTCCGGTCGGGTTTTCTTCCCCCCCTCGCTGTGATCGGACTGCTCAGTATCCTGGTGGTGATTCAGCCCGATCTCGGGACCGCGATCAGCATCGCTTTGATCGGTCTGATGATGATCTATCTCGGCGGCGGGAGGCTGATTCATCTTGGCCTGCTCTGCCTGGGGTCACTCCCGGTTCTGACAATAATGGTAGTCCGGGTTGGGTACCGGATGCGGAGAATACTGGCATTTATCGACCCCTGGGCCGACCCCCGGGGGACCGGGTTCCAGATTATTCAGTCGCTGATCGCTCTTGGTTCCGGAGGTCCGACCGGACTGGGACTGGGTGAGAGCCGGCAGAAACTCTTCTACCTTCCGGCCTCGACCACTGACTTTATCTTCTCTATCCTGGGAGAAGAACTGGGTTTTATCGGGACCGGGGTGACTGTCGCCTTAGTGGTTGGACTCCTGATCGTCGGGTTCGCCATCGCTTCTCGGACGGAAGATCTCTTTGGCCGGCTCCTTGCCCAGGGGGTGACCGCGATGCTGGTCCTCCAGGCGATGATCAATATGGGTGTCTCCTGCGGGATGCTCCCGACCAAAGGCCTTCCTTTTCCTTTTATCAGTTATGGGGGGTCCAATCTCCTGGGCAGCTTCCTGGCAGTGGGGATCCTGATCTCGATCTCCACCCATCGGGAGGCGCCCGGCCGCTACCAGAAAAACTGCCGGGCGATCCGTCTCTTCCCAGCGAAAACCGGAGAATAACTATGTCCAGTCCCGAAATCTGTCCTTATTTTGATACCTGTGTGGTCAGTGCGATTTTAAAGAGTATTGAGGTGTCCGAAGTATTGCGGTATTGTTCCGGCAACTATCGTAATTGCCGCTATCTCCCGCGGCCGGTCTCCGGTGTCCGGCTTCCGAGTCGGCGGGAGCCGGCAGAGGTATGAAACTGGCCTTTGCCGGTGGCGGTACCGGGGGACATCTGGCCCCGGCGATAGCTTTGATCGAGGAGTTGCGGGAGCGGGGAAGTGATTCCGGCGCAATATTTTTGACCGCCGGCCCCCCCGTCGAATACCTCTCCCGGGTCGTTCCCGGCAGCCGGGTCTTTGCTATCCCGGCCGCCGCAATCAGCCCCTGGCGACCCTGGAGCGCTCTGTCCCGGCTGCTTCTTAACCGGCAGGGTTACCTTCGGTCGATTGAGATCCTGAAGAGTGATCCGCCCGATTTACTGATCGGGCTGGGGGGATATGTCTCGCTCTCGCCGGTCCTGGCCGCTTGGTGGTTGAAGATCCCGGTGGTCGTCCACGAACAGAATCGGGTCCTGGGCCGAGCCAACCGTTTTCTGGCCCGGCGATCAGTCGGTGTGATCTCCAGTTTTCCCTTGAGATCGGGGCGGCACAATC
Organism: uncultured bacterium; assembly: GCA_964465735.1. Taxonomy (GTDB): domain Bacteria; phylum Auribacterota; class Erginobacteria; order Erginobacterales; family Erginobacteraceae; genus Erginobacter. The sequence goes on along the minus strand of CAYXKT010000065.1, from coordinate 3,268 downwards.
CCGCCCGGGTGGTTCAGCTGGGATTCCCAATCCGGCGGGCGGCCCGGGAACCGGCTCCGAAAGGGACCGCCGCTGCCTGGGGGCTGAAGCCGGGGAGATTCACTGTTCTGGTTCTCGGGGGGAGCCGGGGAGCGAGGGCGATCAATCGGTTGCTGGAAGAGGTGGCCGGCTGTCTGTCCGGTTCGGCGCAGGGGAGTGAGATTCAGATTATTCATTGTGCCGGGCCGGAAGATTCCGAACGGTTAACTCAGGCCTATCGGGAGCGGGGTTTGACCGCCGCGGTCTTCCCCGGTCTACAGAAAATCGGCTGGGCCTACAGCCTGGCCCAACTGGCGGTGAGCCGGGCCGGAGGGGCGACCTTGGGCGAATTGGCTGCCTGGGGTCTGCCCGCTATTTTGATCCCCTATCCCTTTGCTACCGATGATCACCAGCTGGCTAACGCACGTTACTTTGCCCGGGCGGGTGGCGCCGTGGTTTATCCGGAGCCGGAGATCACATCCTCCCTACTGGCGGAGGAGATTTTCCGGCTGCGCCTTGACCCCGGTCTTCTCAGGGAGATGGCCGCCGCGGCCCGGCGGTTAGGCACCCCGGAAGCGGGGAGACGCATCGTCGATTACCTTTCGGAACTCCGGGATAAATATGCTCGAACGTGATGAGAAAAATTTAATCTTCGGCCGGCCCGATATCGGGTCTGTCCACCTGGTGGGTATCGGTGGAGCCGGGATGAATGTTCTGGCCCGGATCCTGATCTCGCTGGGACTAAAAGTCAGCGGTTCCGATCTTCGGCTGACCCCGGTCACCGAGTGGCTCTCCCGGCAGGGGGCCCGGATCGGTCGAGGACATCAAGGAGTCCTTCCTGATCGGACCGACCTGGTGGTTTATTCATCCGCTGTCGCTTCTGATAACCCGGAACTGATCGAAGCTCAGAAGCGGGGGATCCCGGTCATCCACCGCTCACAATTACTGGCCGGCTTGACCCGTCTGAAGCCGACGGTGGCGATTGCCGGGAGTCACGGGAAGACTTCGACTGCCGCTCTGATCGCCTGGATTCTGGTTCAGGCGGGACGAAAACCCTCTCTGGCTTTAGGAGGAGAGGCGATCGGGCTGGGGGGCCATCCCGGTTGGGACGAGGGCGATCTGCTGGTTGTGGAGGCCGATGAGTCGGACGGTTCTCTCTCCCAGCTCTTTCCCCGGTCGGAAGTGATCACCGGGCTCGATCTTGATCACATTGATTATTACACGGGATGGGAAAAGCTGATCCTGACCTTCACCCGATTTGTCGAGAAACTTCCTGAAAACGGTCTTCTGGTGATCGAGGAGAACACCCCTCATCTCCACCGCCTGGTCCGATCCGGTCGTCGGGTGGTGACTTACGGCCTCGGGGAGGGGGCTTTGATCCACGGGCGGGAGGTGATCTCTGACGGTGACGGTAGTCGATTCACGATCTTTCGCGGCGGTTATGAACTGGGCCCAGCACGATTCCCTCAGCTGGGCCTTTGCGGGGTGATCAATAGCCTGGGAGCGGTCGCCTTTTGTTTAGAGGAAAAAGTTCCTTTCCTCGAGATTGTTTCGGCCTTGAAAAGTTTTCCCGGCGTTCGGCGAAGGCTGGAGATCAAAGCCCGGCGGCCGGTACTGGTGGTCGAGGACTACGCCCATCACCCGGTGGAGATTATCGCCGCGCTGAAAGCGGTCCGGTCAGCGAATCCGGGGAAAATCCATTGCGTCTTCCAGCCCCATCGCTACAGTCGGACCCGGCATTTCGCTCCTTTGCTCGCCAAGGCCCTGCTCGGGGCGGACCGGATAATTCTTGCCGACCTCTACCCGGCCTTCGAACAGCCTCTGCCCGGAGTAAGCTCCCGCCTTCTGCTGGAGGAACTCCAGCGGCGGGGCCGGACCGACGCCCGACTTCTAAATCGGTCGGAGATCAGGTCCCGACTGGAGCGCGAGACCGCCCCCGGAGACGCGGTGGTGATTATGGGGGCGGGAGATATCGGTTCTTTAGCCGGGGAACTGGCCAGGTCCTGGTCCGGTTCGGAGCCGATGGATGATCATTAACCGACGGAGCGGACGGTCGCTCCTGTGAGAAACAGGCTATTGTTGAAAAAGATGAACCCGATCGCGGAAAAACCATTCAACCTGGCCCCGGTCCCGGATACTGTCTCGATCGGGCTGGTCGGAGTCCTTCTCGGCGGCCCTTCGACTGAGCGGGAGGTCTCGCTGAAATCCGGTCGGGCGGTCTCCCGGGCCCTGAAAGAGTCCGGTTATCAGGTGGTGGAGATCGGGGAGCAGGGGGCGATCGAAGCCGGGATCAGATCTCACCCGATCTCTGCTGCCTTTATCTCGCTCCACGGACGATTTGGTGAGGATGGCGGAGTCCAGCGTCTTCTCGAAGAGATGAATCTTCCCTATACCGGTTCGGGTATTGAGGCCAGCCGGCGGGCGATGGACAAGGCTCTGTCCCGGAAGTTATTCGCGGCGGCGGGGTTGCCGATCCCCCGGGGAAGGGTCTTTCCGGCTGGCGAGGGCCCGAAGGACTTATCCTTTTCCTTCCCGGTGGTGGTCAAGCCGGTCCGGGCAGGTTCGAGTATCGGTTTGAGCCTGGTGCGGAGTCCGGAAGAGTTGGGTCCGGCGGTGGATCGGGCCCGCTGCTGTGATCGGGAGATACTGATCGAAGAGTTTATCCCCGGCAGGGAACTGACGGTCGGAGTACTCGCAAACCGCCCGCTGCCCCTGGTCGAGATCAAGTCGAAAAATCTGTTTTTTGATTTTGAAGCCAAGTATGTTCAGGGAAGATCGGAGTTTACTGTCCCGGCGCGCCTCCCCCGGCAGCTCTACCGCCGGGTCCAGCAACTGGGTCTGGCCGCTCATCGGGTTCTGGGCTGCTTTTCCTATTCCCGGGCGGATATTATTCTCAGCCCGACCGGACAACCCTTTCTGCTGGAGGTGAATACTATACCGGGATTTACCGCGACCAGTCTTCTTCCCCAGGCGGCGTCCGCCGCCGGGATCGATTTCCCCGATCTTTGCCGCCGCCTGTTGGCGGACGCCCTGACTCGAGGGAATTATCAAAAGAGGGGAACAACCATCCCGGTTGTCACTGCTCAGTCAGATAGTGCCTGAACGAAAACTCCGGAAACCAGGTCTGATTGCGAGGAGAGACGGAGAAGCAATCTGTTTAGTTGAAAATTTCCATCAAAATTGCGGTTTTCATTCAGGTACTATATACCCTGGCTCGGAAGTGACTGAAGAAAGTCTCTCTGGGAACTCT
>CAYXKT010000064.1:6122-15731 GCA_964465735.1 uncultured bacterium | reverse complement strand
GGCCGGCAAAATCTTAGCACATTTCATCCGCAATAATCGCTCAACTTAGGTTAGAAATAGAGCATTTTCTCAGGTGATTCTCGCCTTCGGCTTTTTTAATTACATTACGTTGAGATTCATTTAACTTTATCCCTCTAAATTCGAAAAAGGTTCCAGCAATGAGCAGAAGAATCCTGGTTACCGGCGGAGCCGGTTTTATCGGTGCCAACTTTATCCATTACCTGGCGGAGCAGCATCCGGATGACGAGATCATCAACCTGGACAAGCTGACTTACGCCGGGAACCTCGACAATCTCAAAGAGATCGCCGACCGGCCGAACTATCGGTTTGTCCGGGGCGATATCTCCGATGCCGCGTTGGTGGACGAACTCTTCCGGGAAGGTCTGGACGCGGTGGTGAACTTTGCCGCCGAGACTCACGTCGACCGCTCGATCGGCAACCCCGACGATTTTATCCGGACCGACATCTATGGGACCTACTCTCTGCTCGAAGCGGCCCGCCGCCGGGGGGTGGGCTGTTTCGTCCAGATCTCCACCGACGAAGTTTACGGTTCGGTGGAGGAGGGTTTCAGCACCGAACTCGACCCCCTGATGCCCCGCAATCCTTATGCTGCCAGCAAGGCGGGGGCCGATCGGCTGGCTTACTCTTATTTTGCCACCTATGACCTTCCGGTTATTATTACCCGGGCTTCGAATAACTTTGGCCCTTACCAGTATCCGGAAAAGGTAATCCCTCTCTTTGTCACCAACGCCCTCGACTCCGTCCCTCTCCCGCTCTATGGCGATGGCCTCAATGTCCGGGACTGGATTTTTGTCCGCGATCATTGCTCAGCGATCGACCTTCTGATCTCGCGGGGCGAGCAGGGGGAGACTTACAATATTGGCGGCGGGAATCTTCTGACCAACCGGGAGCTAACCTCCCGGATCCTGGAATATCTCCAGCTCCCCGATAGCCTGATCCGGCGGGTCCGGGACCGGGAAGGGCACGACCGGCGGTATGCCCTGGACTCTTCCAAGCTGAACAAACTTGGCTGGGCACCGGAAGCGGACTTTGCCAGCGAATTAAAGGCGACCATCGCCTGGTACCGGGATAACCGCTGGTGGTGGGAGAAGATCAAAAGCGGGGAGTTTAAGGAATATTACCGTCGGCAGTATGGGAACCGCTGAAGATGACCCGGATGTCACCGGCATCGGGGAGGTAATCGAGTTCAGCCTCGAGGCGGCCGGAACTTGTTCGCTGATGCGCAATAATCAATCTATCCTGATCATCGGTCATCAAGGCCTTCTGGGAAAGGAGTGCCTGAAGGTTCTCGGTGCCCGGTACCCGGTGGCTGGAGCCGATAGTGACACCTGCGATATCACCCGGCCGGAGCAGGTCGATGCGGTCTTAAAGAGTATCCGGCCCGACTGGGTGATCAACGCCGCCGCCTTGACCGATGTTGACGGCTGCCAGGGCCAGCCCGATCGGGCCTGGGCAGTTAACGCCGTGGGACCTGGGAACTTGGCCCGGGCCTGTCGTCGGCAGGATATCCGGCTCCTCCAGATCAGCACCGACTTTGTCTTTGACGGGAAGAAGTCCGAACCCTACCGGGAAGACGATCCGCCCCATCCGCTCAGCGTTTATGGGACAAGTAAACGGGGGGGGGAAGAGGCGGTGATGGCGGCGGGCGGGAGGTTTTTGATTGTGCGCACGTCCTGGCTCTTTGGACCCGGGGGTAAGAATTTTCCGGAGACGATCCTGCAAGCGGCTTTTAAAAATCCCCGCCTGGAAGTGGTCAGCGACCAGCGGGGTTCCCCGACTTCGGCTAACGATCTGGCTGTCGGATTGGGGTTATTGATAGGAAAAGACGCCTCCGGAATCGTTCATTTTACCAATCGGAGAGATTGCTCCTGGTATGAGTACGCGGTCTTTGTCTTGAAAACCGCGGGTGCGGCCGCCGAGGTGATCCCGATCCCGAGCCGGGCATTGAACCGTCCGGCTCCTCGCCCGGCTTATTCGGTCCTCTCTTTAGAGCGCTACCGGCAGATCACCGGGCAACTACCCCGGCCCTGGCCGGAAGCTGTCCGGGAGTATGTTCTGGGGCTTGGTGATCGGTAATCAGTAAGCACTGACCGGTGGCAGTAAAATAGTTGCGACCTGGTGTCCCGGGAAAGAAGTAGTGTCAAGAATCCTGGATAGATGCCATTGTAATGTTGGTGGGATTGATTGGCGGCTTCAATGTTCTTCTGCTCCGGCAAAGTATCGCGAAAATGGCATTTAGTGTCTGAACGAAAACCCCGAAAACCAGGTCATCGCGAGCAGAGACGACGAAGCGATCGGTTGTTTTCTGATGAGATCGCTTTGTCATATCGTTTCTCGCAATGACAATTTTCCGATGATTTGAGGTCTCCATTCAGGCGTTATTTAGAGGTACACCGAGGAGAGCAAGGGTGGTTTTACCTGAGGTGTCTGATGCGAATTAACTCGGTGTTCTCTGTGGTCAAATTTTTGACAGAACGGAAGATATAAACAAGGAGGAAAGCGATGATTGATCAGGAACTGTTGGAGATTCTGGCCTGCCCGGCCTGTAAGTCAACATTGCGCTACGATGAGCCGAACCGGAAACTTATCTGTCTGGACGAAAACCGGGCGACCCGGGAGTTCAAGCGGGGCGAGCGTTGTGGTCTGATCTACTCGATCAAGGACGATATTCCGATTATGCTGATCGAGGAAGCGGAGAAACCCACCGGCTGACCGGAGATTAATCCCGGCAATAATCGCCATCGATAGGGATAGCGATGAAAAGGCCAATCCCGGCTTAATCATAATTAAGGAGATAGGGACAGGATATGAAACCAAATCCCGTTCGAGTTTTGGTCATTCACGGACCCAACCTCCAGCTGCTCGGCCGGCGGGAGGTGGAGATCTACGGCGAGCTTTCCCTGGATAAGATCAATCGCCGGCTGCAGGAAGAAGCGGTCGGGCTGAATGCTGAATTGACGATTGTCCAGTCCAACCACGAAGGGGAGATTGTCGATCTGATCGGCTCGGCCGCCCAGCGGGCCGACGTGATCGTGATCAATCCGGCCGCCTATACTCATACCAGCGTCGCCATTCGGGATGCTCTGGCCGCGGTCCCGGTTCCGGCGGTTGAGGTGCATATCTCCAATATCTACTGTCGGGAGGAATTTCGGCACCACTCACTGATTGCCCCGGTTGTCGCCGGCCGGATCTCCGGTTTCGGCGCGGCCAGTTATACCTTGGGTTTATGGGCGGCCCTCGATCTGCTCCGAGGAGATAGCCGGGATGGTCTTTGATTACTTCGGCCGTTGCCGGCGGCTCAGGTCCGCTTTTGCCGGCTTGTCTCTGGACTCGCTGCTGATCTCGAAAAAGGAGAATATCTATTATCTCTCCGGTTTTACCGGGGACGATAGCCTTCTTCTGCTCACCGGTGATCAGTCTTTTCTGGTTACGGATTTCCGTTACCGGGAGCAGGCGGAAAAAGAACTCTTCCCGGGCTGCGAATTGTCGCTGCGCTCCTCCTTGCCCCTGGCCGCCGCGGCCGCGGATCTGATCCGGGAAGAGCGGCTCCAGCGGGTCGGGTTTGAGGCGGAGCATCTGAGCTGGGCCGCCCACGGACGGCTGCAAGAGCGGCTCTCCGGGGCGCGGTTGCTTCCAGCCGGCCGGCTGGTGAGCGATCTGCGAGTGGTTAAGGAGCCGGGAGAGATCGCACGACTCCGGGAATCGGCCGCTCGGACGGTCAGGGTCTTGAACCGGTTTTGTGGTTCCCTGATCCCGGGTCGGACCGAGGCCTTTCTGGCCCGCCGGTTGTCGGCGGCGTTTTACCGGGCCGGGGGGGAACCGGCTTTTGATCCGATCACGGCTGTGGGAGAGAATAGCTCCCAGCCCCACGCCGCAGCTTCGGAACGGCGTTTTCTGCCGGGGGAGATTCTTTTGGTCGATCTGGGGGGGAGATGGAACTTCTATAATTCCGACCTGACCCGGACCCTGGTGGGGGGGGCGTTCCCCCGCCGTTTTAAAACTGTTTACCGGGCGGTCCTCTCCGCCCAGAAGCAGGCGATCCGATCCATCCGCCCGGGGGTCTTAGCGGCGGAGGTTGACCGGGTGGCCCGGGGCAGTCTGGAAGAGAAAGGCTGGGGAGAATATTTCGGGCATAGCCTGGGCCACGGGGTGGGGCTGGAAGTTCACGAACGCCCGGCTCTCAGTCCCGGATCCCGGGAAGTCTTAAAAGAGGGGATGGTTTTGACCGTTGAACCAGGGGTCTATCTCCCCGGTTGGGGCGGCATCCGGATCGAAGATACGGTTCTGGTCACCGCCGATGGGTGCGAGATTCTCACCGCCACCCCGAAAACACTGGAAAGTTGCCTGCTGCAATGGTAAAAAGGAAGATTAGTCGGTCAAGAGAACTAACCGTCAGCTCCCGGTACCTTGGAGTCTGAGTTCCGGTTATGGTCTTCAAATTTGAGGAGGATGGAAGATGGTTAAAAGGATTATTGTTGGTGAATCAGGCGGCCCGACCCCGGTCATTGACTGGGAAGTCGCCGGGGTAATTGATGCCGCTCAGGCGGCGGGGGTCGAGATTTATGGAGTATTTAACGGCCTGGAGGGTTTGCTTCACGCCGATATCGAGGGGAATATTGTCGATCTCAGCCGGATCAATGCGATGACCTTCACCGCCAGTGGTCCCGGAGCCGCGCTGCGGACCACCCGGATCAAGCCTCAGCCCGAACAGTATCGGTTGATGGCCCGGAATCTTGATTTGCTGGGGATTGACGGGATGGTCTATATCGGAGGTAACGACAGTGCCGATCAGCTGCTTGGCCTGACCGCCGAGAGCGGGATCAAGACCATCCACGCCATCAAGACGGTGGATAACGACCTCCCGGTTACCCACCATTGTCCCGGTTACGGTTCGGCCGCCCTGTACAATGCTATAGCGCTGAAGAATGTCCACAGTGATTTTTCCTCCTATCGGGTCCTGGGGAATTTTCTGGTCGATGGGAAGGTGGTCTCCGCGCCCAACCTGATCCCGGTGGTGATCTATCAGGTGATGGGCCGTAAAGCCGGCTGGCTGGCCAACAGCACCGCTTTTGCCAAGGTTGACCCGAAGGGCGATCTTCGCCCGGACTACCCACCCCACATCATCCTCTGCAAGGAGATTCCCTTTGATCAGGACGAGTTCTTATCCGAGGTGGAGACGGTAATCAGCAGGCAGGGTCAGGCGGTGATTGTGGTCCAGGAGGACCTGACGGACAAAAAAACCGGGAAGGATCTGGCGATGCTGCATTCCGAGAATATGGTTACCGACGAGCACGGCAATATCCAGCACGGCCGGCTTGGGTCCTTTGCCCCCTGCAACTTCTTAGCCGAGCTGATCAAGAAGGAGCTGAAGAGTTCCAGTATCCTGGGTAAGGTCAAGGAAGCCGTGATCGCTCCCCAGCATATTCAGAGAAGTAATATGGTCTCTCAGCAGGATGCCTCCGAGGCCTATATGGTCGGTTTTTCTGCGACCCAGGCGATGCTCAATGGCGCGGACCGCAAGTCGGTGATCCTGGAGAAAGTCAAGACCCGGGTGACTACCGGCTTGACCGACCTGAGCAACATCGCCGCTCGAGAGAGGTGTGTCCCGCTGGAATATCTCAACGGACTGCGGGGTCCGACTCAGGAGTTCATCGACGAGTACATCTATACCATCGGCGGGGCGGGGGCGATCCCTCACTATTCCTATCGGAAGTTTGTCAGTATCCCCATCCCGGCCGAGATCCGGGACAATCCTTACCTGAATGGGCGGAGCGCAAGCCGGTAACCTGGAAATAAGGCTGTCAGCAATTAACCGGCTTGATGTCTGAGTTTCGCTGACGATAGACCGAGATTGCCTGCTCGCCGCGTTCTTCGCGGTGAGGGGTTTTGCCGGTTTTCCCGGATCGTAAACCGGGGGGAGTTAATTATGAAAAAAATTATTACCGCCAACTTGGAGGAGAATCTCCGTCTGGGTGAGAAACTTCGGGAACTGATCCCGGAGATTGGGCAGGCGGCCCGAATGCTGATTGACTGCCTGCAATCCGGAGGCAAGATTTTGATCTGCGGCAACGGAGGTTCGGCGGCTGACGCCCAGCATATTGCCGCCGAGCTGGTGGGGAGGTTCAAGCGGGAAAGAAAGGCCCTGGCGGCGATCGCTCTGACTGCCGACACCTCGATTCTGACCGCTTTGGCTAACGATTACTCCTACGAGGAGGTCTTCCGCCGGCAGGTCGAGGCCCTGGGCCGGCCGGGTGACCTCCTGCTGGGAATCTCGACCAGCGGCAACTCGAAAAACCTCCTCCTGGCCGCCCAGGCGGCAAGAATCAACGGGCTGAAGACCTGCGCCCTGCTGGGAAAGGATGGGGGTGAGTTGGCCGGCGAAGTGGACCTGGCCCTGATTGTCCCCGCCTCGGATACCGCGCGGGTCCAGGAAGGCCAGACCGTGATTTATCACATTATCTGTGACCTGGTGGAGGAGGTTTTCGCCGGATGAAGGATAAGGTCAAGACCTGCCGTCAGTTGCTTCCGATCCTGACCGAACTGGGCCAGGCGGGGAAGCAGGTTGTCTTTACCAACGGCTGTTTTGATCTTCTGCATAGCGGTCACGTCCGTTACCTCCGTCAGGCCCGGGCGGAGGGTGATCTGCTGGTGGTGGGATTGAACAGTGACCGGTCGGTCCGGGAGTTAAAAGGTCCGGACCGGCCCCTGGTCAGCCAGGAGGAACGGGCGGAACTGCTGGCGGCGCTGGAGATGGTCGATTATGTGGTGATCTTTGACCAGCCGACCCCCCGGGAGCTGATCCAGGCGCTTCAGCCCCGGGTCCTGGTCAAGGGCGGAGACTGGAAAAGGGAAGAGATTGCCGGGGCGGACGAGGTTGAGGCGGCAGGGGGCCGGGTGGTGATCGTTCCCCTGATCCCCGGCCGTTCTACCAGTCTGTTGCTGGAAAAAATCATTGAACAAGAGCGTATAAGGACGGAGATTTGACTCGGATGAAGAACACAATCAGCGAAGCCAGGAAAGGCCGTCCCACTCGGGCCGTAAAGTCAGTGGCCAAACAGGAAGGGCTGGAGATTGAAGAACTGCTCCAGGGATTGACCGAGGGGACGATCGTGGTTCCGGCTAACCGGCTCCGCCAGCTGAGAAAACCCTGCGGGATCGGGAAGGGGCTGCGGGTGAAGGTCAATGCCAATATCGGTACTTCACCCCAGGCGGTTGATTACGAGGCGGAACTGGAGAAAATCGCCGCCGCCGTGACGGCCGGGGCCGACACGGTGATGGATCTATCTACCGGGGGCAATATCGACCGCCTGCGGGAACGAGTTCTTGAGATCTCGGACGTCCCGGTGGGGACTGTCCCCATCTACCAGGCGGCGGTCCGAGCCCGGCAAGAGGGGGGGGAGATTACCGCGATGACCGCCCAGGGGATGCTGGCCGCGATCGAAAGCCAGGCTCGGCAGGGGGTCGATTATATGACGGTTCACGCCGGGGTCAACCTCCGGACGGCGGAGGCGCTGAGGGATTCGCCCCGTCTGCTGGGGGTGGTCAGCCGGGGAGGGTCGTTTCTATTGGAATGGATGGCCGTCCACCGCGAGGAGAACCCCCTCTATGAGCGTTTTGACCGGGTGCTGGAGATTGCCCGCGAGTACGATGTTACTCTCAGTCTCGGCGACGGACTCCGCCCGGGCTGTCTGGCCGACGCTACCGACCGTCCCCAGATCCAGGAATTGATCTTTCTCGGCGAGCTGGCCGAACGTTGCCGGGATGCCGAGGTCCAGGTGATGATTGAGGGGCCGGGACATATCCCGCTTAACCAGATTGCCGAGAATGTCCGATTGGAGAAGTCGATCTGCCGGGGCGCCCCTTTTTATGTCCTCGGTCCTCTGGTCACCGATCTCGCCCCCGGGTACGATCACATTACCTGTGCAATCGGCGGGGCCCTGGCCGCTTATCACGGAGCCGACTTTCTCTGCTATGTCACACCGGCCGAACATCTTGGCCTCCCCTCGATAGCCGATGTCCGCGATGGGGTGATGGCGACCCGGATTGCCGCTCACGCCGCCGATCTCGCCCGGGGACTGCCCGGTGCCCGCGACCGTGACGACCGGATCTCCCGCTACCGGAAAGTCAGGGACTGGAAAGGTCAGATCGCCGCTGCCCTCGACCCGGAGAAGGCCGCCGGCTATCTGGGGAATCTGGAAGAGAAAGAAGACTATTGCACGATGTGCAGCGAGTACTGCGCGATCAAGGTATTGGATAAGAAATCCCCGAATAAATAAACTTTACCCGTGACGCAAATACTCGCTATTGCTATCGGGATCGAGATAGCGCTTAATTGCCGATAGCGATAGCGATTGAAAAGGAGATGGAGATGTCGGTATTAGTTGTCGGTTCAGTAGCGTTTGACACGGTCACTACGCCCTTCGGGCATCGGGAAAGGATTCTTGGGGGGTCGGCCACTTATTTTTCGTATTCCTGCAGTTTCTTCGCCCCGGTCTGCCTGGTGGCGGTGGTCGGGGAGGATTTTCCCCGGGAGCATCGCGATCTGCTGAAAGGCAGGGGGATCAACCTGGATGGTCTTCAGGTCTCCTCGGGCCGGACCTTTCACTGGGGGGGCGCTTACCGATATGATATGAACGAGGCCGAGACCGAGTTTACCGACCTCAACGTATTTCAGGATTTTCATCCCCAGCTCCCGTCCTCCAGCCGCTCGTGTGAATATGTGCTTCTGGCCAATATCGACCCCGATCTCCAGCTCGAGGTCTTAAAGCAGGTGGAAAACCCCCGGCTGGTGGTCGGAGATACGATGAACCTCTGGATCGAACTGAAGAAAGATCGGGTGCAAGAAGTGATTTCTCACCTGGATATCCTGATTATCAACGACGCCGAAGCCCGTCAGTTTACCGGCCAGGTCGGGCTGAAGAACGCCGCCAACCAGATCCTCGCTCTTGGTCCCCGGGCGGTAGTGATCAAGAAAGGCGAGCACGGCGCCTTGCTCTTCACCCGTCAGGAGATCTTCTCCGCCCCTGGCCTGCCCCTGGAGAAAGTGGTTGATCCCACCGGAGCCGGCGATTCCTTTGCCGGCGGTTTTATCGGTCATCTGGCCCGGACCGGCCGGACTTCTTTTGACGCCCTGAAGCAGGCCGTGATCTACGGCAGCGTGATGGCTTCCTTTAATGTGGAAGATTTTAGTCTGGAACGCTTGAAAAAAATCCAACAGAATGATATAAAGGACCGTTATCTGGTGTTTCGGGAACTGGCCAATTTTTGAAAGTTCGCGGGTGTTGCTCAATGGCAGAGCTCCAGCTTCCCAAGCTGGCTACGAGGGTTCGATTCCCTTCACCCGCTTTTATTCAATATCGGTCGTCACAGCCGGCCCGCCTGTGAAGACGGTAGCACAGGTAGCACAGGTAGCACAGGCGGCTCGCCTGTGAAGACGGTAGCACAGGCGGCCCGCCTGTGAAGACGGTAGCACAGGTAGCACAGCCGGCCCGCCTATGAAGACGGTAGCACAGGCGGCTCGCCTGTGAAGACGGTAGCACAGGTAGCACAGGCGGCTCGCCTGTGAAGACGGTAGCACAGGTAGCACAG
>CAYXKT010000064.1:0-6022 GCA_964465735.1 uncultured bacterium | reverse complement strand
TCAAAGCGGCCCGCCTATGAAGAAGAAAACAGATATGGAGAGAAAACTTCTATGGGCGCCCTGGCGGATGGGCTATATTAACGGTGAGAAAGAAGACGGCTGTATCTTTTGCCGCAAGGCCGCCTCTAAAGACGACATTGACAATCAGGTAGTGGCCCGCGGAAAGCAAAGTTTTGCTCTCCTGAATCTTTATCCTTATACCAGCGGGCATCTGATGGTCGTGCCCTACCGGCATACCGGCCAACTGGAGAGCTTGGACTCAGAAGAGATCGCCGACCTGATGGCCCTGGTCCGGAAATCGATTGAAGTTTTAAAACACTGCTTGGACCCCGAAGGCTTCAATGTCGGATTTAACCTCGGGAAATCCGGGGGGGCCGGGATTGTTGACCATCTACATCTGCATATCGTGCCCCGCTGGGCGGGAGACACGAACTTTATGCCGGTAATCGCCGATACTCGGGTGGTTCCTCAGGCCTTGGCCGATACCGCTCGGCTGCTCCGAGCGGAGTTCGCGGGATCGGAATCAGAGGGTTCTCCGGTATAATGGCAAGGGAAGATAGTCTTTTACCGAGGAGAGTGATTATGCGCCGACCAAAAATTTATTTTCCAGCACATCCATTTGCCTGGCTGGTCTCGGTGGCCGTTCTGGGGTCGCTCTTATCTCCTCTGGCGGCCTCAACCACTGAAAGAAGACCGGAGGTCTTCGTGCAGACTCGAGCCGTGGGGGAGGGGGGTAATGTCGATGAATTCCTGACCGATGTTGTTCCCGATTGGCCGGGTTGGAGTCGCCGTTGGTGGACTGACAAGGAACTGTGGGGCAACCAGGGTTATATTATCGGCGGGCCCCTGGCTCGACTTCTGGCGAACGCCCCGCTGGAGATCGGCCTGGCTGACGATCTCGACGCCCTGATTGAATCGGCTCCGGTCCCGGAGCCGCCCCTGGAGAAGATCGATCTCGATCTCGCGGCCGGAAAACCGACCACTCACCGGGTGGTTAAGGGCGAATGTCTCTGGTACATCTCCGGTTACGACCATATTTACGGCAATCCCCTGCAATGGCCGATCATCTACAAGGCCAATACTGACCGAATAAAGAATCCGGATTTGATTTATCCGGGCCAGGTTTTTGTAATTCCCCGTGACTGAATTATAGGCTGAATTCCTCTGGCAACCCCCAGTTGCCCCTCGATCCGTCCAAGCGGTCTTTAACGGCGGGCGTGGAGGGTAGTGCAGGCTCAACTCGATTACGGAATAAATCGGGTTAGGTTAAAGCTTTAATCAGCTTATCCTTGATTATACCGTGAAGGATACCCTTAACTTCTCTTCCCCGGAACTGACCCGGGACCTCTTCGTCAGGGAAGAGGACAATCTCCGCTTTCTGGAAGAAGCTTTCGGAGTCCAGGCGGTGGCGCGGGATAACTTTATCCGCCTTTCCGGTCCGGAGCCGGCGGTAAAACAGAGCGGGAAACTGCTCCGGGATCTCTGTCGGATCGTGGAGTCAGGAGAGCCTCTCACCGCGCCCGAGTTCCGCCGACTGGTCCGGATCTACTCTGACGAATCCCGGGACTCGATTGATAACCTCTATGGGGAGAAGATCGAGGTCGAATCCCGACAGGGCTTTGTCCGGCCCCGGACAGTCAATCAGAATAAATATGTCCAGGCGATCCTGGACCACGATGTGACCTTTGCCATCGGCCCGGCCGGGACCGGGAAGACTTATCTGGCAATGGCCCTGGCGGTCTCGGCGCTCTTAAAGGGCGAGGTCAAGCGCCTGATCCTCACCCGGCCCGCCCTGGAAGTCGGGGAAAAGCTGGGTTTCCTGCCCGGCGATCTCTACCAGAAGATCAGCCCCTATCTCCGGCCGCTTTATGACGCTCTTTACGATCTGATGGACGCGGAGCGGATCCGGCAATATGAGCAAGACGGGGTAATCGAGGTGGCTCCTCTGGCCTTTATGCGGGGCCGGACCCTGAATCGGGCCTTTATCATTCTCGATGAGGCTCAAAACACCACCCCGGAACAGATGAAGATGTTTCTCACCCGGCTCGGTTTCAACTCCCGGGCGGTGATCGTCGGAGACATCACCCAGATCGATCTCCCGGCCCGGCAGATCTCCGGCCTGGATTCGGTCCGCGGGATATTGCAGGATGTCCCGGAGATCCCCTTTGTTTATCTGACCCGGGAAGATGTTATCCGCCACCCCCTGGTTGGGAAGATCGTCCGAGCCTATGAAAGGGCGGCGGAAGCGGGGGCCTTATGAATCAGAATTTTTGGAAACGGTTGTTTTCCACCAGTTACGGCGGAAAAAAGAAACGCAAGCGGACGGAACGGGAGACAATCCCCCGGTTGCTGGAAGAGGGTCTTTTTGGCCGCTGGACCTTGGGAGTGGTTACGTTCATTCTCAGCGTCCTGATCATATCCTGGCGGGGGATGCCGATCCGTCTGCCCGCTCTCGGGGCGATATCGGAGCGGGATGTCATCGCCACCACGGATTTTTCCTACCCGGATCGTTCCCGGACCGAAACGGAGCGAGCGGCGGTGGTCAACCGTCAGCCGGCCGCCTATCGACTTGATCGTTCGATCGGGGAGGAGAATATCTCTCGGATTCGTGAGATGTTTGGCCGTCTGGATGACCTCAGTCCGGGAGTCGTTTGGCGCTTTCCCGGAGATGTTCTGGGCGGACCCGGCCGGGTTCTTCCCGCTCTGTTGAAGATCCTCTCCCCCCCTGACCTGGAGGAAGAAGCGGTGGCGATTATCGGGGGGGTTTACCGTTCGGGGATCCTGGATTCGGGCGTCAGGAGGACCCTCGCCAATATCCGTCAGGAGGAAATTGTGGTCGTTGATCAGGGAGAGAGAAGTGGGGCCGCCTCCTTGCTCTCCGCCCATCCCTCGGAAGAGATCGCCCGGCAGCAGGTGGCCGTCCGACTCAGTGCCCTTCTCCCGGAAGCCGCCCGGTCCCTGGTGGAATATCTCTCCTCCGGCCTGATTGAGCCTAATCTGGTCTTTGATTTGGAACAGACCACTTACTTGAGGGAAGTCGCCGGTCGCTCGGTGGCTACCGTGATGACTGAAGTCGCCCGAGGGGAAAAAATTATCCGCCAGGGCGAGCAGGTCCGGCCCCGGCATATTCTGAAGCTCCGCGCCTATCAGGAGGAACTTTACCGGATCCAGCCCCCGACCTCCTTGCTTTACTATACCCTGGGGATCGGGATGCTGGTTTTCCTCCTCTATCTGGTGCTTTTCTTTAACTTCCATCGTTATTATCCGACGGTTTTGCGGAGCAATTCCCGGTTGCTTTTGATCGCGACCGTGATCGTCCTGGTGTTGGTCTTTGCCCGGGTTATCCGCCAGGTTGCCTGGGTCCTCCCCCCCGGTCTGATGGAGTCGGCCCGGTTTCTCTCTCCGGTAGCATTTGGCTCATTGCTTCTGGCTCTGCTGATCGGAGTCCGGTTGGCTCTGTTTATCACGGTCATCCTTTCCTTCCAGACAGTGCTGATTCAGGGCGGCGGTGAGGGTTACCTGCTGGTCGGGGTGATTGGATCAATGGGAGCGGTCCTGGCCGTTAAATTTGCCCGTCGGCGCAGTGATCTCTTTCGAGCCGGCGGCCTGGCGGCCGGGGCCGGGGCGTTGGCTATCTCGGCTCTCGGCCTGGTAGAGGGGACGGCTCCATCGGTGATTGTCAACCAGGCGGCCGGGGCGGCCGGATCGGGTTTTTTGGCGGCATTTATCACTTTAATCGCCCTGGGAATCTTTGAGCCGCTCTTCCGGATCTCCTCCAATATCGGCCTGCTTGAACTCTCCGATTTCAACCATCCCCTCTTGAAGACCCTGATGTTACGGGCTCCCGGGACCTACCACCACTCCCTGATGGTGGCGACCCTGGCCGAGGGAGCGGCCGAAGCCGCCGGGGCCAATCCGCTTCTGGCCCGGGTCGGTGCCTACTTTCACGATATCGGCAAGACGGTTAAACCGGAATATTTCTCCGAGAATGAAGCCCCCGGCTGCTGTCGGCACGATGACCTGATCCCCAGTATGTCCAGTCTGATCCTGATCGCCCACGTCAAGGAAGGGGTTGACCTGGCTCGGAGGCACAAGCTCGACCGCCGGATCACGGCGATTATCGAGCAGCATCACGGCACCGGACTGATCGCTTATTTTTACGATCGGGCCGAACGTTCACAGCAAATGAATTTCAGTCTTCTGGAAAAGGAATTTCGCTACCCCGGTCCCCGTCCGCAGACCCGGGAAGCGGCGATCGTGATGCTGGCCGACGCGGTTGAGGCGGCTTCGGTCGCTCTCGACCGCCGGACTCCGGTCCGGTTAAAGTCTCTGGTCAAGGGCATTATCGCCGAGCGGTTCTCCGATGGTCAGCTTGACGAGTGTGATCTGACCCTGACTCATCTGAAAAAAATTGAGGAGACCCTGATCCGGATACTATCTGTCCGCTATCACTCCCGGGTCAAGTACCCGGAGGGGAGCGAGAAGAATGACTGAACATCCAACCGGGAATATCCAATTTTGAATTTTCGGCTATGACTGCGGTAATCGAGATTACCAACCGTCAGCGGCGACTGGCTCTGGACCGGAGAGGCATCTCCTCTCTGGCGGTCTGGGTTTTAAGACGGGAAGGCTGTCGGTCCGGTGAACTGAGCCTCCTGTTCGCTAACAACGCCCGGATCCGGCAGTTGAACCGCCGGTATCTGGATCGCGACCGTCCGACCGACGTGATTTCTTTTCCCCAGCACACGGACGGATTGGAGCAGTTCCCCTCCGGACTTCTGGGCGATGTGGTGATCTCCACCGAGCGGGTGATCTCCCAGGCCCATCAGTATGGACAGTCGGTTGAGGACGAACTGGCTCTCTGCCTGATACACGGTATCCTCCACCTGTTCGGCTGGCGTGATCACCCGGAACCGGCCCGGGAAAAGATGCGCCAGCGGGAGGAAGGACTGCTGGGGGCCTGGAGAAGAGGGAAACAATGGTCCCTTATAAAGTAATCGATAGTTTTAACGCCGCGGTAGCCGGGATTGTCCACGTCCTGAAGACCCAGCGGAATATGCGGTTCCATTTTCTGGCCGCGGTCCTGGTGTTGCTGGCCAGTGTGGTGCTGAAGATGGCATTTGTCGATCGCCTGCTTTTGATCTCGGCTATTATCCTGGTCTTGCTGGCGGAGATGATCAACACCGCGATCGAGATGACGATCGATCTGGTCCAGGACAGCTATCATCCCCTGGCCCGGATCGCCAAGGATGTCAGCGCGGGCGCGGTATTTCTCGTCTCCATCTACGCCGTTGCCGTCGGCTACCTGGTCTTCTTTACCCGGGGGTATCTGGTCCGACCGCTGGCCGTCTCTCTGGGGACGATCCGAAGTTCGGGATGGGATATCGCCTTTGTCGCCCTGGTCGTGGTTTCGATCCTGACCATCATCGCCAAAGTCGTCTTTCGCCGGGGCAGCCCCTTCCGGGGGGGTCTGCCCAGCCTTCACGCCGCCCTGGCTTTCTCCATCCTTACCCTCGCCGCCCTGATCCCCCGAACCCCCCTGGTTGTGGTGGTTCTGGTCTTCGCCCTGGCCGTCCTGGTCATCCAGTCCCGGATCGCCAGCCGGATCCACACCCTCCCCGAGGTGGTCTCCGGGGCGGTTTGGGGCGCTGCCCTGACCTTTCTTCTCTACAAGCTGTTTGCCGGTCCCGCTCCCTGAGCCGCGGCGACTAAATTCAGCGAGGTCCGGTGCCCAAACCGTGTCTATCCGTCCGATTAATTCAGGTTAAATCACCAATCCGGCGTAACTACTCAGATAGATAGACTGAAGGTGGAAGACTGTTCGGAACAGAATCCGCACGCTCAGATGGAACTCAGCATTTGAGCCGACGGCCAAGCCGCAAAAGCGGCCTATCGAGAGACACGGAAATACGTGAAAATCGGGTTTGTCGGACAGCCCCTTCAGTCTTCCGCCTTTGACCTGATTACTTAAACCTAAGTTGAGCGATTATTGCGGATGAAACGTGCTAAGATTTTGCCGGCC
>CAYXKT010000063.1:0-16057 GCA_964465735.1 uncultured bacterium | reverse complement strand
GCCGGCAAAATCTTAGCACGTTTCATCCGCAATAATCGCTCAACTTAGGTTTAAGCTGTTAAGTATGTTTTTCCACAGTAGAGACTCGGGGCCACGATTTTATTATGTAGTGCCTGAACGTAAAACCCCGTAAACCGGGTCATTCAGACTGTGGAGGGACGATGCAGCAATCTATTTATTCTGTGAGGAGATTGTTTCTCCGTCCGTCTTCCGTCTAAAGCCGGATCGCAATGGCCAAAAGTGGGCAAAACCCGCTGTTGTCGGACAGCCCCCTAAGGGGCCAACCACCCCTTATTGCCCAAAAGCGGTATGACTTGAATTCGCGGATCGAGATCGCTTGGTCGGCCCGAAGGTTTCCAGTTCGCCTCCGTGGTGACATCTCCTTTTTTCCCGCGGTGATATTTCCTTCTTTTCTCCGTGCCCTTTACGCCACCGGGTTAAACTCTTTAGCCGACGTCGCCGAGATCGAAACTCTGACCATAACGGCGTCGGAGACGAAGACGGAGCGGGGCCAACTCTTCGCCGGGCAGACTGGGGAAATTCTTGAGGAACCGGAAGGCCTGGCGGCGGGCAAACTCCATCAGCCGCAGATCGGCGACAATCGAGCCGATCCTCAGCTCGGGCAGGCCGGTCTGCTGGGTCCCGAAGAACTCTCCCGGACCCCGGATCTCCAGGTCTTCCCGGGCGATCTGAAAACCATCGTCGATATCCTTGATCGCCTGCAGCCGGCGGGCGGCATCCTCGGTGCGGGGGTTTCCCTGGAGGATACAGTAGGCCGGGTAACGCGACCGCCCCACCCTCCCCCGGAGCTGGTGAAGCTGGGCAAGACCGAACCGCTCGGCATTTTCGATCAGCATCACGGTGACATCGGGGATATCGATCCCGATCTCGACCACGGTTGTCGAGATCAGGATCATCGTCTTTTTCGCCCGGAAGCGATCCATCACTTCTGTTTTCTGCTCGGAGGGGAGCCGGCCGTGAAGCAGGTCCACTCCAATCCCGGGAAAGACTTCCCGCCTTAATCGCTTGAACATCACGGAGGCGGCCTTGAGATCCAGAGTCTCCGACTCCTCGATCAGCGGATAAACGATAAAGGCCTGGCGGCCGGCCAAGACCTCTTTTCGGATGAAACCGTAGGCCGCGTCCAGCCGGTCGGGGCCGATCCAGTAGGTTTTGACCTTCTCCCGACCGGGGGGCATTTCATCGAGGACGGAGAAGTCCAGGTCGCCGTAAACGGTCAGAGTCAGGGTCCGGGGGATCGGGGTGGCGGTCATTACCAGGACGTGGGGTTGGGGCCCTTTCTTTCTCAGTTCCGCCCGCTGCCGGACCCCGAACTTATGCTGCTCATCGATCACCACCATCCCCAGGCGCTGAAAATTCACTTTCTCCTGGATCAAGGCGTGGGTTCCGGCCACCAGCCCGATCTCCCCCGAAGCGATCCGGTCCAGTATCTGCTGCCGCTGTTTGCCCTTGAGGCCGGAGGTCAACAAAACGGTCTCAACACCCAACGGTTTTAGCTCCCGGCTGATATTCTCGTAATGCTGAGCGGCCAGGATCTCGGTCGGGGCCATAATCGCTCCCTGATAACCGCTGTCCACGGTGGTCAGCAGGGCGCAGACCGCGACCACGGTCTTACCGGAGCCGACATCTCCCTGGAGTAACCGATTCATCGCCCGCTCCCCGACCATATCCGCCTTGATCTCTCCCACCGCCTTTTTCTGGGCCGCGGTCAGGCGAAAAGGCAGATCTGCGATATAACGGTCCCGAAGCGGAGTGAGGGGAGAATGGGGAAGACTCTTCACCTCCCGGATCCGTTTTTGCCGCTTCAGGCCCAATGCCAACTGGAGGGTAAAAAACTCGTCAAGAATCAGGCGCTGACGGGCGGCAACCAGTTCCTCCCGGCCGGCCGGGCAGTGGATATTCCGGATCGCCTCGCTTAGAGAGACCACCTGCCAGCGTTGCCGGAGATCTTCCGGGAGCAGTTCCGGAAGTTCGGGGAGATAGCGTTCGAGAGTCTGGTCGATCAGGTCCTGCAACGTTTTCTGGTTCAACCCCTCGGTCAGAGGATAAACCGGGACAATTCTACCCGCCCGACTCATCTCCGGGTTCTCGAGATCAAGCAGTTCATACTCGGGGTTGACCAGCTGGAGGGTCTGGTAGAAGGCGACCTTGCCGACAAATACCGCCTCCTGACCCGGCCGCAAGATATTATCGAGGTAAGCCTGATTGAACCAGCTGCAGGGGATCCTCCCGGTGCCGTCATCGACCACAATCTGAAATAGCTTCTTCCCGCCCCGGGTTGTCCGGGATCCCTTGGCCAGCACCTCCCCCCGGATCGCGACAAAATCCCCGTCTTTCAGGGAACTGATCGGGGAAATCCGGCGGCGATCCTGATAATCTCGGGGGAAGAAATAAAGGAGATCCTCAATGGTCGAGACACCGAGTCGTTTTAATCGGCGGGCCCGGGCGGGACCGACCCCCTTGAGATACTGCACATTTTCGGTCAGGTCCATTAGAAGCAGGAGGTAGGAGTCAGAGGTCAGGAGTCAGAATATAGAATTCAAAATGGAAATAATATTCTTGGCTCAGAGGCGGGCTTATGGTATAGCTTTCCATTTGTAGTCACAAGTATGTATTGAAGAGAAGCCTGCCCGTCAGGCTCAAAACCTTCTGGATTCTGGATTCTGAATCCTGTTTTCTGGAAATACAAGGAACTTTTCGTTATGTCTAAATTCTGTGAAATTTGCGGGAAAGGGCCGACAACCGGGAACAAGATCAGCCGGAGAGGTCTGGCGAAGAAAAAGGGGGGGGTCGGAAAAAGAATAACCGGCGTCTCCCGGAGAACTTTCCTTCCCAACCTGCAAAAAGTTCGGGCGGTAATTGACGGTCGGACGCGGACAATCCGGGTCTGCGCCAAGTGCATCCGGGACGGCAAGATCGTCAAACCCTGAGCCCACCTTGTTCTTCACCGGCCGTAAGAGTTTCCGGGGGCATTCTCTGCCTCCGTATTTCCGGTCGGTCCCCTCTGTTACCTTACCTCTTCAACGATTTGCGCCGATGCCAGAAAAGCAGGATCGGGCTGGCGATAAAGATCGAGGAGTAGGTTCCAAACACCACTCCGATCATCAGGGCAAAGGCAAAGTCGTTGATCACCGTCCCCCCGAAGAGGAAGAGGAAGGTCACCACGATCAGAGTAGTCACTGAAGTAAGTATGGTTCGGCTGAATATCTGGTTGATCGAGGTATTGATGATCTTCTCTTCAGTCTCACCCCGCATCACTTTGGCGTTTTCCCGGATCCGGACAAAGACCACGATGGTATCGTTGAGCGAATAACCGACGATAGTCAAGAGGGCGGCGATGAGCGGGACGTTGAATTCTCGGATCGGGAGGAAGAAAAACCCGGCCAGAAAACCGATCGTGATCACCACGTCGTGGAGCAGAGCGATCACCGCGCCGAGGGCGAACTTGAACTCGTAGAAGCGCAGCCAGATATAGAGCATAATCGCGCCGACCGCGAAGATCACCGCGCCTAAAGCCTGGAGGCGCAGTTGCTTACCCACCTTTGGTCCCACCATCTCGGTCCGCTGATCGAAGGTCTCCAACTCGATTCTTTCCGGAAACGCTTCCCGGATCGCCTGGTCGATCTCGGCAGCGGTTTCCATCGTTCCGGCATTCCGGATAATTACCCCCGTCCCCCCGCCGTACTGCTGGACGGAAGCGGAATCGAGACCGATCCCGGTCAGGACCTGACGGATATCATCTGCGGAGACTTCCTCGGTGAACTGGCGCTGAATCAAAACTCCACCGGTAAAATCGATCCCGGCATTCTTCTCCCCATTGGCCCAGAAGGCGATCGCGCTGAGCAGCATCATCAGACCGGAGAAGACTAAAGCCACCTTCCGTTTCCCGATAAAGTCGAAATTCGGCTGGGGGAAGAACTGGTGCATCTTCATACTCTTAAACCAGGAGCCGAGTCCAAGCAGCTGGAAAACCACTCGGGTAACGACCAGAGCGGTAAACATACTGGTACAGATCCCGACGGCCAGGGTCAGGGCAAAGCCCTTAATCGGGCCGGCGGTGGGGAGAAAACTGAACCCGAGGGGGTTGAGCAGAATCACCGCCGCGATCAGCGTGGTCAGGTTGGCGTCAAAAATGGTAAGAAAGACTTTATCGTAGCCGGTGCTGATCGCCCGCTTGAGTCTCTTCCCGGTCGCCAGTTCCTCCCGGATCCTTTCAAAGATCAAGACGTTGGCGTCCACCGCCATCCCGATGGTAAGGATGATCCCGGCGATTCCGGGCAGGGTCAGGGTAGCCTTGAATCCCTTGAAGAGGAAGGGGAGCAGGCAGAGAACCCCGATGATGAAGCCGACATTGAGACAGAGGGCGAAGTCAGCCACCAGCCCGGCCAGCAGATAGTAGGCGGCCATAAAGATAATCACCGCGATCAGGCCCGCCAAAGCGGCCTGGACCCCTTGCCGGATCGAGTCGGATCCCAGCCCCGGGCCGACCGATCGCTGCTCCCGGATCAAGAGCGGTGCCGGATAGGCACCAGCCGAGAGCTGGCTGGCGAGCAGCCGGGCGCTGTCAAAGGTAAAATTTCCCTCGATGTAGCCCTGCCCGCCCGGGATGTGAGTCCGAATATTCGGGGCGGAAAGGACTTTGCCGTCAAGGAGGAGAGCCAGCCGGCGGCCGGGAGGGTTATCTTCAGAGTTGTACTGCTTGGTGATCCGAGAAAAGATCCGGGCACCCGCCTTGTCAAACTTGAAGTTGACGATCGGCTCCCCGGTATCGCCCCGGGTCCCCATAAAAGCAGTGACCAGATGCTCCCCGCTGAGGTCAGTCCGGTCAACCAAAAGAAAGGTTTCCTCAGTCTCCCGACCGGAGAAGTCGGTCCGGTGGTGAGTCTTGAGTGAAAACCCGGGCGGAACCGTCCCGGTCTCCAATGCCTGCTCCAGCCGCACCGGGTCGTCGTCCACCAACTTGAACTCGAGGAAAGCCTGGCCCTGGATCAGTTCCAAAGCCTGTTCCGGGTCTCTCACCCCGGGCAACTGGATTAAGAGTTCGTTGGCCCCCTGCCGCTGGATCTCCGGCTCGGAAACACCGAACTTGTCCACCCGGTTGCGCAAGATCTCCAGCGCGCCGAGACTGGCGGCCTGGATTTCGGTAGTAAAGTAGCCAAAGACCTGCTGGTTATTCTGGATCTGCTCTTCTTTGAGATCATATTTGTTCAGGTAATGATCCCGATAGTAAGGTACCAGGTCGATCCCCCTCGCCTCAACCTCTTCCCGGAGGATCAGCAGGGGATCAACAGCCGTGGTCCCCGCTCGTTCCTGGGCGGCCGAGAAAAACTCGTTAAACGATTCATCGACCCCGGCAGCCCCTTTCTTCACCAATTCCAGCTCGTCAACCGCCAGGATGACGTGCATCCCGCCTCTGAGGTCGAGGCCAAGGTTGAGCCTCCCCCGAGTGGCGGCGGCGATCCGGTCGATCGCCTTCTGGTTGTCCTCGGCTTCGGGAAAATACCGGGTAAGGTCGATCCCGGCGGCCTCGGTTGCATTCTTGAGTCGCTCAATCCCGGAGACCGGGACCCGGCTCTGGCCAATCTGTTCCTCCTCCTCCATCCGGGAGAGCAGATCCCGGAAAGCCTGGTCCTGGTTGACCGCGGTTTTGGCGATATAGCCTCTGACATCCCGCTCGGTTAAGGGGATGGAGGACCAGGTCAGCAGGGCGATGATCCCCAGGATCATCAATATCTTCCATCTTAATGCTTTAGACATTCGGGGACCCTCAATATGTTTTGGTGGAAGTTGGACGGTAACGGCCGGAGATGATTAACTTGATTTGCCGACCGCGGAGACATTGCCCCGGCTGACTTCCAGCTTGAGGTTGTCGGCCACCTTGACGGTGATCGTCTCCTCCTTGAGCGAGGAGATCACCCCGTGAATACCGCCGGAGGTGACGACGTGGTCGCCTTTCTGAAGCTCGGAGATCATCTTCTGGTGCTCCTTCTGCTTCTTCTGCTGGGGTCGGATCAGGAGAAAGTAAAAGACGGCGAACATCAAAATCAGGGGGATCAGCATCCCTCCCAGTCCGCTCTGTCCGCCCTCACCGCCCGGGGCGCAACCGCCGCCGGATCCGCCCCCGGCGGGGGCCATCGCGATTGGTATATACTGCATAATATTCTTACCTCCTTAGAAGTTTGGGAGAAAAATTAGCTTTTTTATCAATCAGATTGTCCGGCGGACCTGGCCGGGTTACTCATCTGAGCCGGGTGCGTCAAACCCTGAGTTAAAAGTTTCTAAGAATGCCTTCTGAAATTTCCCGTAGCTGCCGTTTTCGATCGCTCGGCGGGCCTTTCTCATCAGATTCTGGTAGAAATACAGATTATGGATCGTCGCCAGCCGGTGACCAAGAATCTCGCCGGTATTAAAAAGATGGCGGATATATGCTCTGGTATAATTGCGACAGGTATAACAGTCGCACCCCTCTTCCAACGGCCGGTGGTCATCCTTGAAACCGGCGTTACGGACGACCAGCTTCCCCTGCCCGGTAAAGACTGAACCATTGCGCCCGTAACGGGTAGGGACAGTACAGTCAAACATATCGACCCCGAAGGCGATCTGGACCGCCAGCTCGTCCGGGGTACCGGTGCCCATCAGATAACGGGGCTTCCCTTCCGGGAGGAGACCGGCCGTGTACTCGGCCAGCTCGTACATTATCTCTCTCGGCTCGCCGAGCGACAAACCTCCGATCGCGTAACCGGCAAACCCAATCTCTTCCAGCCCTTCCAGGCTTTTCTTCCTCAAATCGCGGTGGAGCCCACCTTGAACAATCCCGAAGAGGATCTGACGGCCGTCGGTATGGCTCTTTCTCGATTGAGCGGCCCATTGTAGGGTCAGGTCAAGTGATTGGCAAGTATAATCCCGGTCGGAAGGGTAAGGGGGGCATTCATCAAAAGCCATTATAACATCAGCGCCCAGGGCCTGCTGAATCTCGATCGATTTCTCCGGGGTCAGGGTGTGGAGCGAGCCGGCGATATGATCCCGGAAGACCACCCCCTCGACCGTGATTTCCCGCAGGTCGGCCAGACTGAAGACCTGGTAGCCGCCGCTGTCGGTCAATATCGGGCGGTCCCAGTGCATAAAAGAGTGCAGTCCGCCGGCTCGCTTGACAATCTCGATCCCCGGACGGAGACCCAGGTGATAGGTGTTGGCCAGGATCATCTCCGCCCCCACCTCCTTAAGTTCCTCCGGGGCGACCGATTTCACCGTGGCCTGAGTCCCCACCGGCATAAAGCACGGGGTCTCCACCTTTCCGTGGGCCAGTTCCAATCGCCCCCGCCGGGCGGCGGTGGTCGAGTCGTTTTTCAGTACAGTGAATTTCATTGGCTTACTCGAATTTGGAATAATATAGCAGATTCAGGATTGAAATGACAGAAAGCACTCCGGAGACGGAATTAATCAGATGATCAGGTTGTGGGGTGAAGACTAAAGGGTGAAGGCTGAAGACTGAATATTTTTCCGGAGATACCGGGAGACTTTACCGGCTTTCCTCGCTGGTTGTCCGGATTAACATCGCATCGCCATAACTGTAGAAACGGTATTTTTCCTTGATGGCTTCAGCGTAGGCCTTCCGGATCAGTTTTTGCCCGGCCAGGGCGGAGACAAGCATAATCAGGGTCGAACCAGGCAGGTGAAAGTTGGTTAACAAGTTATACCTTAATCTAAATTCATACCCTGGATAGATAAATATATCGGTCGAACCTTCGGTAGGTTCCAGGCGGCCGGTCCGATCAACCCCACTCTCCAGGGCCCTGACCACTGTCGTTCCGACCGCCCAGAGGCGTCCCCCGGTCTGCGGGAGCGCGTTGACCAAATCAGCGGTCTCTTTAGGGATCTGGAAATCCTCGGTGTGGATCTGGTGATCCTCAATCTCTTCCGTCTTCACCGGCTGAAAGGTCCCGTAACCGACTGAGAGGGTGATGAAGGCAATTTCCACACCTTTGGCACGGAGGGTATCGAGGATCTCCGGGGTAAAATGGAACCCGGCGGTCGGACCGGCCACCGCGCCGGGACGGCGGGCAAAGACTGTCTGGTAACGGCTCCGATCTTCGGCCCGCAACTCCTCCGGGTAGTCTCTCAGATCCCGCTTGATGTAGGGAGGCAGCGGCGTCAAACCCTGCAGCTCCAGGGCGGGGAGGATATCCCCTCTGCCGGGAAAGTCGAGGATCACCCCTCCCCCCTCCTCCCGCTCCCGGACAGTCGCTTTCAGGTTGGGGCCAAACTCGATCTCGGTCCCCGCACGAGCCCGGCGGGCGGGACGGATCAAAGCCTTCCAGCCGCCATCGCCAAGCGGGGAGAGGAGGAGAACCTCGGCTTTGCCGCCGGTGACCGCCCGTTTCCCGAGGAGGCGGGCCGGGATGACCCGGGTATCGTTGAGGACTAAAAGATCACCGGCGCGGAAGTAATCGATACCCTCCGAGAAAGATTGATGGGCAATCCGGCCACTCTCCCGTTCCAAAACCAGAAGGCGGGCATCCTCCCTCCGTTTTGGGGGATGCTGAGCGATCAGCTCCGGGGGGAGTCGAAAGTCAAATTCCGAGGTTTTCATCAGCTCCCCTGAGAGCGTTCGGCGGCCGGCTGGAAGCGTTCATTCTCGCTGTAGAGACATCCGCAATACTGTTGCTTATAAAGACCGTACTTTTCGGTCAGTTCCCAGTGACGCTTCCAGCCTTCCCGAAAGTCGCGATAGAGAAAGTCGACCCCGATCTCGGAGGCGACGGCCTCACCGACCTGGCGGGCCAGATGGTGCTTTTGCTGCTTGCTGATCAGAAGGGTGGTAGTGAAAGCGTCAAATTTACCCTTTTTCGCCACCAGTGCCGTCTGTCTTAATCTCTGGTCATAACAGAAGCGGCAGCGCTCGCTCTCCCGAAAGACCACCCGACGGAAGAACTCCGAAAAATCATACCGGGGAGAGAAGATCACTCTTTTCGAGATCGCGGCCGAGAGTTTCTCAACCCCCCCCCGCCGGAGAAGATACTCCGTAAAGGGGTGAATATTCGGGTTGTAGAAATACCCATCAACCGAATGTCCCTCCCCCTGCAGTATTTCAAAGGGATAGGTCGCACAGGGGCCACAACAGATATGGAGGAGGATTTTCACGGAGAAAAGAAGTCAGGAGTCAAGAGTCGGAAGTCAGGGGCTGGATTCTGGGTTTTGGATCCTGTCTTTTGTATTCTACATTCCTTTTTTCTTACAACAGCAGGCCCTGGGTTGGCTCGGGCGCTTTTAGGCCCAGATGGGAATAAGCCAGACTGGTGACGCAGCGGCCGGTCCGGGTCCGCTTCAAATAGCCCTCCTGGATCAGGTAGGGCTCATAAACTTCGGCCAGAGTCTCCCCTTCCTCACCAATGGCGACGGCAATGGTATCGATCCCCACCGGGCCACCGGCGAACTTCTCGATGATCGTCCGCAAAATCCTCTTGTCCATTTCATCGAGTCCTTTTTCGTCAACGTCGAGCATCTGCAGGGCCTGGTGGGCGATCTCGGGGGTGATCCGGTTGTCAGCCCGGACCTGGGCGTAATCCCGAACCCGCTTTAAGAGCGAGTTGGCGATCCGGGGGGTACCCCGGGAGCGGCGGGCGATCTCCAGGGCGCCTTCGGAATTGATCTCGACATTTAGCAGCGCGGCGGAACGGAGTACGATCTGGTGCAGATCTTCCGGGGGATAAAAATCCAGGCGGTTGACCAGTCCGAAACGGGAACGCAACGGCGCGGTGAGCAGGCCATAGCGGGTGGTAGCCCCGATCAGAGTAAAGTGAGCCAGGTTAAGCCGGACCGAACGGGCGGAGGGGCCCTGATCGATCATAATATCAATCACGAAGTCCTCCATCGCCGGATAGAGATACTCCTCAATAACTGGACTCAGGCGGTGGATCTCGTCGATAAAGAGCATATCCCCGCCTTTGAGATTGGTGAGCAGACCGGCCAGGTCCCCGGGCCTCTCAATCGTCGGTCCGGAGGTGGACTTAATATCGCAGCCCATCTCGGCGGCGATGATGTAGGCCAGAGTGGTCTTGCCCAACCCGGGGGGGCCGAAGAAAAGCAGGTGCTCGAGCGGTTCGTTACGGCCCTGAGCCGCCTCCAGGGCAATTTTGAGCCGTTCCTTGAGGACCTCCTGGCCAGTGAACTGGTCAAAGGCCGGGGGACGAAGCTGCTGGTCAAAGGAGAGATCTTTCTCGGCCAGGGCCTGGTTGACAAAACGCGCGGACATAATTATCTAAAAAACCTCGACTCGACTTAGTGCTCAGGAGAAACGGGACAGCAGATTAACAGACGGATCGGCTCCTCACCAGAGAAGATTACAGAGATTTCAGGGTTTCTTTCAGGAGCCGCTCAACGGGCCAGTCGGGGTCAGCTCCGGCCAGAGTCCGATCAAGGGCCGGACGGGACTGAGACGGTCGGTACCCCAGTTCCGTCAAGGCGCGAAGGACGTCGGCCGCTTTCTGATCCCCTCTGTCGAGTCGGGCCTGGCCGGACCCGATCTCCAGACCCCCGATCCGGTCCTTGAGTTCCAGAATCAGACGCTGGGCGGTCTTCTTCCCGATCCCGGGGAGCGTGGAGAGAAGGTCAACATCTCCGGAGTTGACCGCCTCGGCAAAGACGATGGCCGAAATCCCCCCTAACACCCCGAGGGCAACCCTAGGTCCGATCCTCGTCACCCCCAGCAACATCCGAAAGAGTCCCCGCTCCGGCTCGCCGAGAAAACCGTATAGAGTCTGTTCGTCCTCCCGGACGTAGTAATGAGTGAGAATGGTCAGTTCTTCCCCCGGAGTGGGAAGTTTTTCGTAGGTACTCAGGGGAATGATCAGCGCGTAGCCGACCCTGTTCACCTCGACCACCACCCGCTGGGGAGAGGAGGTGATTAACCGGCCTTTAAGGTATTCGAACATTTTGAGGTTTTCTTTCAGACACTACTTAGTCCGCCGGTTCAAATGCTCCAATTTCCATATAATCGAGTATAACCTAAATTGAGCGATTCTATGCGGCGAACTGCACCAATCTTTTGCGTCCGAACGGATATTGAAAATCCTCGCCATATCTCCTGGATATGGCTGCGGTTTTCGCAACCCGTCGGCCAGCAAAATCTTAGCACATTTCATCCGCAATAATCGCTCAACTTAGGTATAATTTGTCCCTAATAATCTTCCGCCTTCAGTCTATCCACCCGGGTAGTTACTCCAAGCGAAACAAATTAAAGTCCTGGAAATATGTAATACCAAGAGCCAGAGCATCGGAGAGGTCGACCGAGGCCGGCTCTTCCGGCAACCGGAGGAGAACGCAAACCATCGAACGGACCTGGTCCTTGCCGGCCGCTCCATTGCCCACGACCGCCTTCTTCACTCTACGCGAGGCGTAACTATAAACCTCGATCCCCTGACGGGCCGCCGCCAACCCACAGACCCCGCGGACCTCGCCCAGTCTCAGAGTCGAACGAATATTTTTGCCGTAGAAGATATCTTCCAGGACCAGGGCACCGGGGGAGTATTCCGTCAGCAGTTCCTCCACCACCCCGTAGATGACCGCCAACTTCTCCGGCGGGGTCTGTCGGGGCCGACTCTTGATCGTCCCCGACGCCAGGACCTCGATCCTCCGGAAGTTTTTCTCCATCACCCCGTAGCCGGTCACATTGATCCCCGGATCAATGGCCAGGATCCGGTTTGGACGGGCACAACTATCGACAGATCGGGTAATCCGGCTATACCTCCTCCTGCTCAATTATCTCTTCAGGGATATCGCAGTTGGAATAGACGTTTTGCACATCTTCGTGATCTTCCAACTCCTGGAGCAGGGAGAGAACCTTGCGGGCTTCGTCGCCGACCAACGGGATCAGGGTGGCGGGAACCTGGGTAACCTCGGAGGAGTCGATCCGGAATTTTTTGGCGATCAAAGCTTCCTTGACCGTCTCCAGATCGGAAGGAGCGGTATAGATCTCATAGAGATCTCCCTCATCTTGGAAGTCTTCCGCCCCCGCTTCCAGGGCAACGCCCAGGACCGCTTCCTCTTCGACCCCTTCCGCCACAACAGCGATCAAACCACGGGACTCGAAAAGATAAGACACCGATCCCGGTCCCCCGATACTCCCGCCTCTCTTATCAAAGATATGGCGAATCTCGGCCACGGACCGGTTGCGGTTATCGGTCAGGGCCCGGATCAGAATCGCCACCCCGCCAGGACCATAACCTTCGTAAACCGCTTCTTCGTAATTGACCCCAGGCAGTTCCCCGGTCCCTTTCTTGATCGCCCGGTCGATATTGTCGGCGGGCATATTGGCGTCCCGGGCGGTCTGGATCACGGAACGAAGCTGGTTATTTATCGCCAGATCCCCTCCGCCCGATCGAGCGGCGACAGTGATCTCCTTGACCAGTTTACTGAAGAGCCGGCCGCGCTTGGCGTCCTTGGCCCCTTTCTTGTACTTGATACTCGACCATTTAGAGTGCCCGCTCATAGATAAACTCCTGGAGTATTAAAAAAGCGGAGTACTGCAGTGTTAAAGTGTTGTGGCATCAGAACTGGACGCCTCCATTGCTCCATTACTCCATTACTCCCTGTAGTTGTATTGTTACTCCTCTTCCTTTTCCTCCTGCTCCTGGGCGATGACCTTCCGGGCGATCATTGCCGGAACTTCCTCATAGCCTTCCATCTCCATCGTAAACATACCCTTCCCCCCGGTCAGGGATCTCAATTCCGGGGTATATCTCAACATCTCGGCCATCGGGACCTGGGCTCGGACCTTCTGCCAGGAACCTTCCGGGGTCATACCCAGAATCCGGCCTCGCCGGGAATTTAAATCGCCGGTGATCGCACCCATCGATTCGGTCGGGACGGTAATCTCCACGTTCATAATCGGTTCCATCAAAATCGGCTGGGCAGCGCGCGCGCATTCCTTGAACCCCTGGCGCCCGGCGACCTGAAAAGCGATATCCTTGGAATCAACCGGGTGAGTTTTACCGTCATAGACAGTGGCGGTAACCTCAATCATCGGGTAACCGGCCAACACACCGCTTTCCAGGGCGGAGAGAAAACCTTTCTTAACCGATTGGACCAGCTGGGCCGGGATATGCCCACCAACCACTTCGTCAATAAAAAGAAACTTCCCCCCCCAGGGGAGTTCGATCAGTTCCCTCCTCCCCTTGCCCTCGTCATCTTCCGCCCCCGGGGTGTAAGTCTGCACGTGCATCCAGACTTCGGCAAATTGGCCGGCGCCCCCGGTTTGTTTCTTGTGGCGGTACTTGGTATCGCCCCGTCCCCGGATCGTCTCCTTGTAGGCAACCCGGGGGATGCGCAGCTCAACATCGACATTGTAATACTTGCGCAGTCGATTGGCCACAATCTGAATCTGGACCTCGCCCATCCCGGCCAGGACATATTCCTTGGTCAGCAGATCGCGCCGGCCCTTCAGAGTCGGGTCTTCAGCGATCATCTTGTGCAGTCCCTCGGCGACTTTGTCCTCATCTCCCCGGTTGCGGGAATAGACCGCCATCAGGGCAGTCGGGGCGGGGAACTTAAAACGCGGGAACTGGTATTTCTGGCCCGAAGCGCAAAGGGTATCTCCAATCGAGGTGGCCTTTAGTTTGGTCAGAGCAATAATATAGCCCGGGATGGCCCGGGAGACGGTAATCTGTTCCTTACCCTGCATAATGTAAAGGCCGGCGATCCGTTCACGGGTCTCGCTGGAGGAGTTAAAAATCTCGGACTCCGACTCCAGAGTACCCGACCAAACCCTCAGATAGGAAAGTTGTCCGACAAAAGGATCGATGACGCTCTTAAAGACCTGAGCGCAGAAGGGCGCCGCGGCATCTGGGGCCAGCTGATCACTCCCCGCCGTCACCTCGCCCCGGTCGGCGGGGGAGGGAAAGATCTTCAGGAAAGAATCAAGTAATTCCTCAACCCCGATCCCCTTCAGGGCGGCACCGGCAAAAACCGGGCTGACCTGCCCGTCGATAAAGGCGAGTCGAAATCCCCGGTCAATCTCTGCTGTTTCGAGTTCTCCGTCGGCGAGATATTTCTCAATCAGGGTGTCGTCAGTCTCGGCGGCAACTTCTACCAACTTCTCTTTTAATTCATCGATACGGCCCCGGATATCTTCAGCCGCCGTCTGGGCGGCGGCTCCATCGAAGAGAGATACCACCCCCTTCAGGGAAGACTCTTCCCCGACCGGAAGAAAGATGGGTATGGCGGCGGAGGTAAGTTCGGAGACCACAGCATCTAAAGTCGGGAGGAAATGACTATGTTCCTTATCCAACCGGTTGATGAAAAAAGCCACCGGCAGGTTCCGAGCCCGGGCCTCGGCATAAACCCGACGGCTGCCGGTATCGACCTCCCCCAACCCATCAAGGACAATCAGCACGCTATCAACCACTTCCAGGGCTACCACCACTTCCCCCCAGAAATCGAGATAACCGGGCGTATCAAGGATAAATATATTCGCGCCCTGGTACTGGCAGTTGAGAGGGGTGGTCCTGACGCTGCCACCCCGGGCCTTTTCTTCCTCGTCGGTATCCGAGAGCGAACTGCCCTCGCTCACACTCCCCTGACGGTTATTGGCTCCGGCCTTAAACATCAGGGCATCAACCAGAGTGGTTTTGCCGGCGCCGTTACCGCCGAAAATTCCAATCGTCCGTATGTCTTTTACCTCGTATTGGGCCATAGTCTTCTACCTCGATTTTCGGTGTTCTCATCCCGATCGGGATCAGACTTCTTCGGATAGCGACCCCGATATCAATAGCGATGGTTCTTTTCCTCAACTTTGAACTTTGAACTTTCTCAAGCCCTCCCCTGGTATTCTCCGGTCCGGGTGTCGATCTTGATCTTTTCACCCTCCTTAATAAATAACGGAACGTTGATCTCCAGGCCGGTCTCCATAGTAACCGGCTTGCGAACGTTGGTGGCGCTGTCGCCTTTGAGCCCCTCGGGGGCCTCGGCCACAGTCAGAACCACGCTGGGCGGGAGTTCGAGCATCATCGCAAGATCCTGGTCATCGAAGACCAAATCGTATTCCCCCCCCTCCACCAGGTAAGGCCGCGCTTCCCCGACCAGATCTTCCCCGACCGAGACTTGCTCAAAAGTGTCCGGATCGAGAAAGACAAATTCTGCCCCGGCCCGGTAACTGAACTCAAGATTCTTCCTTCTCAGGACAATAACCTCAACAGTCTCGTTGGAAGCAAAGCGAACCTGATTGGACTTGCCGGTTCGCAGATTCCTCAGGGTAGTCTGCACAAACGCTCCGCCTTTGCCCGGCTTGACCCGATCCTGGTCGAGAACCAGACAGATATCACCGTTATATCGGAGGGCGTTTCCTTTTCGTATATCATTAGCTATCGCCATTACATTAAATTCCTTATCTTGCCGGCGCCGTATCAACTATTTCCGTAGCGCACCGGTATTGATTTTCTAACCACAATAATGCCGTCCGCCAACAGTTTATTTCCAGACCGGAACCTCGTACCCTTCTCGAACCGGGGGGGCCGAGTAGAGCGGATAGGCGGCCCGCTGTTCCAGGTAAAGATTGGTTTCCTCACTCTGCTCGGCTGACTTCTGATCTTCCCAGATCGTGACCGAAAGCGCCCGGGCGCCTTTCCGGTCAAGAAGCAGATGAAATCTCTTATAACCGGATTGGCTCGACAGCTCGGGGAGGATGTACTCCTCGTAGAGTTCGACAAACTCGTCAATCTTCTCGGGCTGGATAGAGATGGTGATTATCTGCGCATACATTAACCTTTCTCCTGATTTTAACTCTCCGTCTCGTGATGACTGCGTGATCAGAGGTGTCGAACAGAGTCATCTCTGCAGACTTTGATGACAGATCGACTACGACTCTATAGAAATACTACAGACTGCGGTGGCAAGTCAATAAAACAAAGAGGCGCCACCCGGTTTTTTAACGCTCCCGGCAAAAGCTCTGGGATGCTATTGGTTGTTCTATCAGCGGGGCAAGATTAACTCTAACCTAAATTGAGCGATTCTATGCGGCGAACTGCACCAATCTTTTGCGTCC
>CAYXKT010000062.1:0-16587 GCA_964465735.1 uncultured bacterium | reverse complement strand
ATCCGGCCGTAGTCCTTAAAAGCCCGGTCCCATTCTTTCTGGGCCCGGTCGATCTTGGTCTCGATTTCGTCCCGGGCCTTGCCGCTTAATTCCTTGGCCTCTTCCCTGAGCTGGGTGATCCTTTTTCGAAAATCTTCACTCATCTCCCGGGCCTTCTTTTCATAGCCGGCCTTGGCGCCGCATTCACTGGCGACGGCCGGGGCAATGGCCACAACCCCCAGCAGGCCGGACGCCATCAACACCATCAATACTTTTTTCATCATTCCCTCCTGTTACAGATTATCTCGACGGGACGGACCGCTTTCGTCCCGGAGACTGTTATCGCGCCGGACCCCGGTCCGGAAGCGGAAAATGCCCGGTGCACTACTCGCTGTGTTCTCTTCGTTCAGGCCGCCAAAAGGCCGAAGAGGAGAAAGATCAAAAAAACCACCACAAAGATAAAGAAGAGGATCCGGGCGATCCCGGCCGCGGCCGCGGAGATCCCGGTGAAGCCGAAGAGCGCGGCCACCAGTGAAATGATGAAGAATATCAACGCCCACCTGAGCATAACTGCCTCCTTATTTTTCGCTGATTATCCGAAGTATAACCTTCGCTCGCTAACCGCTTTTCCTCTGGACCCTCCGGTCTCAGGCCCTTTTCTCCATCTCCAGAGAATATTTCCCCCACCGGGCCAGCGAATTGAGCCGGGCCCGACGGAAGAAAGCCTGCTGGGCCGGGGGGACATTTTCTGGTTTCCCCCGCCAGGCGGCCAGGACCGGCTGCTGGAGCGCCCGGCCGAAGGAGAAACTCAGCTCCCAGGGCTGGGAGCCGGCCCGGTTGAGAGCGTTAAGGTTGGCCGTCGCTTCTTCGGGGGACTGGCCGCCGGAGAGAAAGACAATCCCGCCCACCGCCGCCGGAACCACCGAACGGAAAGTCCGGATGGTGGCCGCCGCCACCTCCTGCGGCCCGCTCTGCTGAGGACAGTCCTTACCGGGAAGGACCATATTCGGTTTCAAGAGGATCCCTTCCAGCATAACCCGATGTTCCCGCAGCCGGCTGAAGACCGCGTCCAGGGCGGCCAGGGTGACTTCCTCGCAGCGTTCGATGGTGTGTTTGCCGTCCATCAAAACTTCCGGCTCCACGATCGGCGTCAACCCCGCCTCCTGGCTGAGGGCGGCAAACCGGGCCAGGGCGGCGGCGTTGGCCTCGATACAGGCCCGGGAGGGGATGGTCTCGCTGATGATCGTGATCACCGCCCGCCACTTGGTGAAACGTGCCCCCAGGTTTCGGTATTCCTCCAGCCGTTCGCCGAGGCCGTCGAGGCCCTCGGTGATCTTCTCCCCGGTAAAAAAGGTCAGGTCGATCTTGCCCAGGTCGACCTTGATCCCGGGGATGATCCCCCGCCGATCGAGCAGTTCGGGGAGCGGGGTGCCGTCATCGTTCTTCTGCCGGATTGTTTCGTCGAAGAGGATCACCCCGCTGATGAATTCCTCGACCCCCTCGGTGGTGAAGAGAAGCTCCCGGTAATCCCTCCGGTTCTCTTCGGTCGATTCGACCTCGATGGAATCAAAACGTTTCTTGATCGTCGGGGAACTCTCGTCGGCGGCGAGGATCCCTTTCCCTTCCGCCACCAGCTGGGCGGCGGTCGCCGCCGCGGCATCACTTAAATCCATCTCTCACCTCCGGATAATCGGCCGGCAATTCCACGAGTGCCGGATCAGTCGCTTTTTACCCACCGGCCGTCCTGTTTATCGTATTGCCTCTTGACCGCCGCCCAAGCGATCCGGTGGGCGGTCTCTTCCCGGGAGGCGTCCCCCCGGCGGTCCTCCGGATCGGAATATCCCTCCCAGGCGCTGTTGTAAGCTTTCCGGTAGATATCCTGGGCTTTCCCGGGGAGGTTGTCTTTCACTCCCCCGGGGAGCTGGGAATTCTTCTCGTAGGGCATATTCTTCTCCTTAATCTCCCCAGCAGCGGCGGGTTATTCCACCTTGATCGCATCAACCGGGCAGCCTTCGGCCGCCTGTCGGCAGTCCGCTTCCGCCCCCTCGGGGACGGGGTCGGCGTAAGCCACCGCGGTATCGCCTTCCATCCGGAAAACTTCCGGACAGGTATTGGCGCAGAGCCCGCAGCCGGTGCAGGTATCCTGATCGACGGTTGCTTTCATAAGATTCCCTCCTCGCGGTTTCCGATTAACTGTTGCCGGAATTATTTCATCCGACGCGGGCGGCGACAATTGGGGCTTTCCCCTTTATTCTGACTATTTTCTACCTGAATTTTACCGCCTGAAATGCTTTCCGCCCGCAGAATTGGTAAATAGCATAGGCATTCTTGCCTGTGCTACTCTGGCCGGTTTTCCGCCACCCTCTTGAGGTTGTCCGGCAAACCCAACAAAGTCATCGCGATGCCCGAAGAGGTGAAGCGATCTCAAATCGTCAACATATCAAGTCATTTTCCAACAGGTTGAGATTGCTCGAAAAAGAATTGGCAATTCAGGTTCTGCCTTTACCCCCGGCCGCCCGCGGGTAGAAAATAGTCAACAAAGAGCGGAACCAGGAAGTTGCGGGGAGAAACCGGTTAGCGCTACCCTGAAGGAAAATACAGTCAACCAGGGAGGAGAAGATGAGCAATACAGAAAGTAACCGGGGCTTTCCGCCCCAGCATCAGGACCGGCAGCCGGGACTGGAGAGCGAGATGGAACCAGCCCCCCTCCATCGGGGGACCTGGTATAAGGGGAGCGGCAAGCTGGAAGGGAAAAAGGCCCTGATTACCGGCGGGGACAGCGGGATCG
Source organism: uncultured bacterium (assembly GCA_964465735.1). Taxonomy (GTDB): domain Bacteria; phylum Auribacterota; class Erginobacteria; order Erginobacterales; family Erginobacteraceae; genus Erginobacter. The sequence goes on along the minus strand of CAYXKT010000062.1, from coordinate 13,820 downwards.
GGAGGGCGGTGGCGATCTTCTTCGCCCGGGAAGGTTCCGATATCGCGGTGATCTATTGCGATGAGCACGGAGACGCCCGGAAAACCAAAGAGCTGGTGGAGGAAGAGGGGAGGACCTGCCTCCTGATCGCCGGGGACGTGGGGGATTCCGCTTTCTGCGCCGAAGCGGTCGAGATGACCGCCCGGGGGCTGGGCGGGATCAATATCCTGGTCAATAACGCCGCCTGGCAGCCGCTCCAGGCCGACCTGGAGAGCATCACCGATGAGCAGATCCTGCGGACTTTTAAGACCAATATATTCGCCTACTTTTACCTCTCCCGGGCCTGCCTCAAGTACCTAAAAGATGGGGATACCATCATCAACACCACCTCGATCACCGCCTACCGGGGCAGTTCCCGCCTGCTCGATTACGCCTCCACCAAGGGCGCGGAAGTCGGGTTCACCCGTTCCCTGGCCCGGATACTGGCCAAGAAGGGCATCCGGGTCAACGGGGTGGCCCCGGGCCCGATCTGGACCCCACTCACCCCTTCCACCTATCCGCCCGAGCAGGTGGCCGAATTCGGCACCTCCACCCTGATGGGGCGGGCCGGCCAGCCGGAAGAAGTGGCCCCCAGCTACGTGTTTCTGGCCTCCCGGGATTCCTCGTACTTCACCGGCACTGTCCTCCATCCCGACGGGGGAGAGATCGTTAACGGATGAGACGGGTGCGGAATTACTACTCCAGCCAGAGAATAGTTTGCCTAGCCTGTGGATTTCAGGTCAAAAAAATGCCGAGAACCCCGTCCGGAAGGCAGGCGAAAATCCCTGATGGCAACCATAAGGTCAGGGACTGAGGTTATTTTTCGCGTTTCGACGGGGCCAGGGGTCGAATCAGGAGAGAAATCGGCGGACTCATTCTCCCGAGGTCTTTTCGATTACCCCGCAGGCGATCCGGGGGCCGCCCATCCCGGCCGGGTCGGTGAGATAATCGTCGGGGTCCCGGTGGATAACCACGGCCGTCCCGCCTTCCGGAAAGAGGGTGTTCTTCTTTCCCGACTCCAAAGTTGCCCGGGCGCTGACCAGGGAAAATTCGACGGTCCCGTCGTCGGCCACGGTGAAATTGGGGAGATCACCAGCGTGGGGGCCGGTCGGGTTGAGGAAGCCGTGCTGGGCGTCGGTGGGGTTGTAGTGCCCGCCGGCGCTGGTGAAATCGGGGGCCGAGCAGTCCCCGGTTTCGTGGATGTGCAGGGCGTGGGTCCCGGCGGGGAGGCCGTCGATCGAAACGCTGATCCGGACCCCATCCCCCGTCTCTTCGAAGCGGACGGTCCCGACTGTATCGCCTTGCGGGTTGCGGAGAACGGCTTCGGCATTTAGCTCTATCTCTGCCCCGATGCCGGTGGCCGGGAAGAAAAGGAATCCCGCCAGCAACAAGAACGCGCAATTCACGTATTTGACTCCGTGTTTCATTGCATTTCTCCTGGTTTCAATTGGCGCTCCCGGCCGGAGCGATCATTCCTGCGCCGGAAAAGACCTAAACTTGTCCCGGGTCGCCCCGCAGATCGGGCATTTTATCCGGGATATCCCCCTCGACGGTGTAACCGCAGACCGAGCAGATCCGCACCGGCCCCAGCTCCAGATCCGAACCTTCGACCACCGCTTGGCGGGCTTTCTTGAACATCTCGGCGTGGATCTTCTCGGCCGAGATGGCGTAATGGATGCTCTTTTGCGCTTCCTTCTCCTCCTGCATCTCGGCCACCGCCCGGTAGGCGGGATACATCTCCTCGATCTCGAAGGTCTCCCCGGCGATCACCTGAAATAGCCGGGCCACGTTGGTGAAACTCTCCTCTTCGGCCCGGTCCCCCCCCGGAAAGCCCGGATCACCGGTCGCCCCTTCCTGACCGGGGCGTTACTTCGTCTGAACCCGGCGGACTATTTCTGGAGAACCATCGGCTGCTCGCAGCAGACCAGGGTGCCTTCGCCCGTCTCCAGTACCTTGACCACGTTGCCGCAGATCTCGCACTTGTAAACCTGTCCCATCTCCGTCATCTTATTCCTCCTTTCCGAATTTCCGTTTCATAACCCCGATATCCTCCAACAGGGACTGCAGGTCGGCCTCGTGCTCGACCTCGTCCTCCAGGATCTTTAGGACCATCCGATAACTAACCGGGTCTTTGCCGTCGAGTTCCTTGAGCAGGCCGTTATAGAAATCGATGGCGCACTGCTCTCCCTTGATATTCTGTTCCAGAACCGGAACCACGGAAGGATCACTGGGAGCTTCGTAACCGCAATTGGTCGCCTTGTACCATTCCTCGGGGGATAACAAGGGGGTGCCACCGAGCTGGATGATCCGTTCGGCCAGCAGTCCGGCGTGTCGCAGCTCGTCATCGGCGTGTTCGGCCAGTTCGCCCGCGGCCGCCCCCCGCATCGGGCCCACCAATATCCGGGCCCCAAGCCAGTATTGATAATTTGCCAGCCATTCATCGGCCAGGGCCCGGTTAAGTTTTTTGATCAATTCCTCGACATCCATCTCCACAATTTCAATCCTCCTGGACTCCATAGTTGGCCTCCTTGGTTTTCCCGTCTCCGGCTTCCACCGACTCTGTCCGATGCCGGCCGGCACGACGAATTTTTTGACTTTTCGGCCTTAATTATTTCATCGCGGGCCGGGAAACAACAATAGGCCCGATCTACTTTCTACCGACTTTTTTCCACCCGGGCGCCGGCTCCGGAAGAAACCGGCGGGAAAACCGGGGGATCGTTCCGGACGGGTAGAAACAGATCAGGAAAAAGGGGATTTATCCGGTTGTCCCGGGTCCCCGTCCCCGGTAGGGTCAGACCGGAATTACCCTTAATTTATCCGGGGCGGGGACTGAGAAAAAAGGCGGCGGGAGGTAACGGGTAGAGGATCCCGGCCCTCGAGAGAAGGAGACGAAGGAAGTATGAACGGACCAGCGGGGCCTCATAACCTCGAGGAATTGCTCGAATTACTTGGAAAGATCGCCGCCGAAGAAGATCGGATCTCCCTGGCGGAGATCCTCAACGCGGTCGGGCGGCGTTCGTTCGGTCCCGTTCTCTTGCTGGCCGGACTGATCACTCTGGCTCCGATCGTGGGCGATATCCCCGGGATGTCGACTCTGATGGGGATCATTGTCCTGCTCACCGCCGGCCAGCTGCTCTTGGGTCGCGAATATTTCTGGCTTCCGCGCCGGCTCCGGGAACGGTCGATCGCTTGCGACCGGCTCTGCCGGGCCATCAGGAAAATCGCCCCCGCAGCCCGGATTGTCGATCGTTTTCTCCGCTCTCGCTGGGGGGTGCTGGTCGGGAAGGCCGGTACCTTGCTGATCGCCGGCGTCTCTACGGTTGTCGCCCTGGCGATGCCGGTTATGGAATTCATCCCCTTCTCCGCCAACGGCGCCGGGCTCATCCTGACCGCCTTCGGGCTGGCCCTGATCGCCAATGACGGGGTCTGGGCGCTGCTGGCCCTGGTCTTCACCGCCGGCGCCTTCAGCTTCATCGTCTATTCACTGGTCTGAACGGACCGGCTCGGATAGATTTAGACTGTGGGCACAATGGGCACCGGACTGTCGGATCAATAATGGCTCAATCCGGATTTCCCGATAAGAATATTAAGTCTGGATAAACAATGGCTAAATAAATGTGTTGCCCCCCTGCGGGTGCTCTGAGTACTTTTTGCTGATTCCGTACCACGGGCTGACACCCGTGGCTAAGAATGTATCGCCCGCTGCGCGGGCTTCTATTGTGTAATATGATAACTGTAGGAAATCAGGTTAAGTAGCCTCCGCGGGGGGCGACACAATTTTCAGCCGGATGACGGCTTTAGATAAAGAAGCAATCTTAACCTTTTGGGGATGAAGAGATTGCTTCGCAATGACCGATCTTAAACCGGGAGAGGATATGTCTAGTCAGACGGAAGAAAGGACACGGAAGCCCTGGAGCCGGGAGATCGACGACCTGCTCCACACCCTTCAGATTGACTCCGACGGCGGTCTTTCCCGGAGGGAGGCGGAAAAGCGACTGGAGCAATTCGGGCCCAACCGGATTCGGGAAGGGAAAAGCCGGGGGAGATGGGAGATCCTCCTTGACCAGTTCAAAAGCGTGATTATGGCGCTGCTGGCGGCCGGGGCGGTTTTATCCTTTGCCTTCGGTGACCACGTCGAAGGGATCGCTATCCTGGTGGCGATCGTGATCAACTCAGGCCTCGGGTTCCTGACCGAGGTCCGGGCGGTCCACTCGATGGAAGCGTTGCGGAAACTGAGCCGGCCGATGACCCGGGTCCGTCGGGATGGGCGGGCGGAAGAGATTCCCACCGGGGAGGTGGTTCCCGGCGAGATCGTGATCCTGGAGAGCGGTGATATCGTCCCCGCCGATCTTCGGATTCTCGAAGGCAACCGCCTGGAAGCCGACGAGTCGGCCCTGACCGGGGAGTCGGTCCCGGTGGCAAAAAATACCGAACCGCTCCCCGGGGAGACCGAACCCGTCGAGCGGACCAATATGCTCTTCAAGGGAACGGCCGTCACCGGCGGTTCGGGGGTGGGACTGGCGGTGGCCGTGGGGATGGAGACCGAACTGGGTCGGATCTCGAAGTTGGCCCGCCGGGCCGCCGGCGAGGAACTCACCCCCCTGGAGAAACGCCTCAACCAGCTGGGACGAAAACTGATCTGGGTGGTGCTGGCGATCGTTGCCCTGGTGGCGGGGGTCGGGATCGCGGCCGGGCGCGGGATTTTGCTGATGGTTCAGACCGCGGTGGCTCTGGCGGTGGCCGCGGTCCCCGAGGGGTTGCCGATTGTGGCCACCATCGCCCTGGCCCGGGGGATGTGGCGGATGGCCCGGAGAAATGCCCTGGTCAACCGGCTCTCGGCGGTGGAGACCCTGGGGTCGACCACCGTGATCTGCGTCGATAAGACCGGGACCCTGACCGAGAACCGGATGACCCTCACCACCGCTTTTCTCCCCGGCGGGACGGTGGAGATAACCGGCGGTGAGGAAAACGGGAGGGGGGAATTCACCCGTCAGGAGACCTCCCTTGACCCCGCCCGGGATCCGGAACTGCGCCCCTTTCTCGAGGTGGGGGTGCTCTGCAATAACGCCGAAGCGGCCGGCGGGGAAGAAGAGGGAAAGTTCCTGGGAGATCCCACCGAGGCCGCCCTTCTGGAAGCGGGAAGACTTGGCGGAATCGAGCGGGATGCACTCCGGGAAAAGCTTCCCGAGATCCGGGAGGAGGCCTTCGATCCCGAGAGCAAGATGATGGCTACCTTCCATCGGATCGAAGGCGGTTTCCGGGTGGCGGTCAAGGGCGCCCCCGAAGCGGTTCTGGAAGTCTGCGGCCGGATCCGGAAAGACGGGGAAGATCGCCCGCTGGAGGAAGGGGAGGTCTCCGGCTGGAATAAACGGCAGCGGGAGATGGCGGAAAAGGGCTTGCGGGTCCTGGCCCTGGCCCAAAAACAGGTCTCCTTCGAGGAGGCCGATCCTTATAAAGATCTTATCCTCCTCGGCCTGGCCGGGCTCCACGACCCACCCCGCAAGGAAGTCAGACCGGCGATCGAGCGTTACCGGAAGGCGGGGGTGCGGACGGTAATGATCACCGGCGATCAGTCCGCCACCGCCCGGCGGGTGGGGGAAGCCCTGGGTCTGATCGAAAAGGACGAGGAAGTCATCGAGGGCAAAGAGATCCGGGAAGTTCAACGGCTATCTCCGGAGGATCGGAGACGTTTCCTGGCGGCTCCGATCTTCGCCCGGGTCAGCCCGGCCCGGAAACTCGACCTGATCGCCCTGCACCAGGACGACGGCCAGGTGGTGGCGATGACCGGCGACGGGATCAACGACGCCCCCGCCCTGGAGAAAGCCGATATCGGGGTGGCGATGGGCAAACGGGGGGAGGAGGTGGCCAAGCAGTCGGCCGATATGGTCCTGCGGGACGACTCTTTCGCCACCATCGGGGCGGCCATCGAGTTGGGGCGGGGGATCTTCGAAAATATCCGCAAGTTCACCCTCTATCTTCTCTCCGGCAACGTCGGCGAGATCGTCGCGGTGGCGGCGGCCGCGGTTTTCGGGTTCCCCCTTCCCCTCCTGCCCCTCCAGATCCTCTACCTGAACATTATCAACGACGTCTTTCCGGCCCTGGCCCTCGGGGTGGGCGAAGGACCGGAAGGGCTGATGGAGCGTCCGCCCCGCGATCCACAAGAACCGGTCCTGAACCGGAAACACTGGACCTGGATCGGACTTTACGGGTTTCTCATCGCGGCCGTTGCCCTGGGCGCGTTCATCACAGCCTATTTTTTCCTGGATTTTCCGGCCGCCCGGGCCACCACCGTCTCCTTCCTGACCGTGGCTTTCGCCCGCCTCTGGCACGTCTTCAATCTCCGCTCCGCCGGCAGCCGGCCGCTCGCCAACGAGATCGTCCGCAACCGGGCGGTCTGGGGAAGCCTGGCGCTCTGTTCCGGGCTGTTGGTGGCGGCCGTCTATCTGCCGGGGCTCTCCCGGGCCCTGGGGGTCTCCAATCCCGGCCTCCGGGGCTGGATCCTGGTCCTGTCCGCCGGCCTCGTCCCCCTCCTCTTCGGTCAGCTGACGGGAACCCTCCTCCCCCGAACCGACCGGCCGGGATCTTAGCCTCGCAGGTTAACCCCCGATTAATCCTCCAGTGACAACTCCAGAGATTTTTCCATCCGGTGGAGGAACCGGAATGCCTGTTTCTTCCGCTGTAATGAAATCAGCCCAATATATTAATTTGGTACCAGTTTATGCCCCAGGTCTGTTATAATTTTTCGGAAAAGGATGACCATTGTATTCACACAAGACAAGACCGGGAACTGAAGCAGTTATCCATTGCAGCGTGGTTCATAACCTATAATTTAGCCTTTATCTCGTGGCATCCTTCCCAGGCAAAGAGATAGGACATTACATATGGCAGTCAATAGAGATAATCCGGATCATTGGAAAAAGGATATCGTGCGGTCGGTGGATATGTACAACGACTGGTTTACTCGCTTTGCTCCAAAAGCTTACCGGAAGACGCGGGTACAGACGACCAAGGATGTCAAGGCGACCCTGAAAGCAACTCGGAACCTGGCAGATGTCGGGGTGGAGTTGCTCAAATCGAACCCGTCGGTGTTGCCGTCATTGCGGATGTCCACCTGTCCGCCCCTGGCAGTGGACCGACTGATTGGCCTTGCCGGCGTGTCGAGTAACCTGGTCAAGGTTATGGAGAAGGACAACAAGCTGCCGCCGCGTATGTCGCTGCCCGAGATAGACCGGCACCTTGAGAAGATCGGAGAGATTATCGAGAAGATGGCCGATCCGGATATCTTTGTCTGGCTGGAACGCAGTGAAGATCCTTCGGAGGAGGAGTTGTATCGCGCCGCGACGATCGTGGCGGACCGCTTGTGCGGCGCCGTCGCCAATCCGATCATCCGGAATGCGCAGGAAAAGCGCCAGCTTGCCGCGATTGGTAAGTGGCTGAAGGGATTGCGATACCAGGCTCTTCCCGCCGGCAAAGGTATAAAGTTCAACGAGATGCCACCGGGGACGTTCTCATTCCGAATGAACGTGCCGGTCGAGCAAGAAGGTCCGGGTGCCACGATCAATATCCCGGTGGATGTTGTCGTGATGCCAAAAGCGGCAAGGACCGGTGACTTGCCGTTGCTAATCGAGGCGAAGTCGGCAGGGGATTTTACAAACGTCAATAAACGGCGCAAGGAAGAAGCCACCAAGATGAACCAGTTGCGCCGGACCTACGGAACCGGCATACGGTTCATCCTTTTCCTGTGTGGATATTTCGACAGCGGATATCTCGGCTACGAGGCGGCTGAGGGTATCGACTGGGTGTGGGAGCACCGAATTGATGAGCTAAGGCGGTTTGGTCTGTAGATGATGAAAATTGCAATTAGGGAATTCGAGGCGCGGCGGCTAATCCTCCAGGAAGAGTTGGACGCCAAGAAAACAGCGGACGAGCGGAATCGGATGGGACAATTCTCGACGCCGACCCGGCTGGCAGTTGACATACTGCTATATGCAAAGTCACAACTCGGCGAAAACGAGGAAGTGCGTTTCATTGATCCGGCTATCGGCACGGGAACATTCTACTCGGCTCTGCTCGCCGTGTTTTCGAAAACCCACATCAGTGCTGCAACCGGGTACGAGATTGACCCGCATTACGGTGTGCCGGCGGCGGAGCTGTGGAAAAACACGGAATTGGATATCCGTCTTGAAGATTTCACGAAGGCCGATCCACCCGAAGAAACCGAAAAGTTTAACCTGTTGATCTGCAATCCGCCTTACGTGCGGCATCACCATATCAACAACGGGGAAAAACAGCGATTAAAACTGCGTACGCAGTACGCCGCCGGCGTCAAGATGAGCGGATTGGCCGGGCTGTATTGCTATTTCCTCGGGCTGAGCCATAGGTGGTTGAGATATGGCGGACTGGCCGGATGGCTTATCCCCAGCGAATTTATGAATGTTAATTATGGGATTTCGTTGAAGAGGTACCTGCTCGACAAGGTGACGCTGCTGCATATTCATCGGTTTGACCCGAACGAAGTGCAGTTTGGTGACGCGCTTGTGTCGTCGGCCGTGGTATATTTCCGTAAAGACCCGCCGCTGGCAGGGCATAAAGTTCGGTTTACCTATGGCGGTTCACTTCAACGGCCGGAGCTGGATCGCCTTGTGCCGGTCGAGACACTCCGCCACGATCCGAAATGGACGCGGTATCCGATGCAAGAAAGCTATCACGCAACTGAAGGGCCGGTCTTGGGCGATTTTTTCCAGATTAAGCGCGGCCTGGTGACAGGGAACAACGGATATTTCATCCTGTCGATCGAGGAAATCGAGCGGCGAGGTCTGCCGATGGAGGCGTTCAAGCCGATACTGCCCAGCCCGCGTTACCTGCCGAATGACGAGGTCCAGGCGGACCTGGAGGGAAACCCCATCCTGGAGCGGCAGTTGTTCCTGCTGGATCCTCCGTGGCCAGAGGAGGAAATCAGGAAACACTATCCAAAGCTATGGGCGTACCTGGAAGAAGGTAAATCTCAGGGAATTGTGGAAGGTTACCTCTGCCGGCACCGGAATCCCTGGTACAATCAGGAAAACCGCCCGCCGGCCCCCCTCGTCTGTACTTACCTCGGCCGGAGCGACAAATCGAACGGCCGACCGTTCCGTTTCATTCTGAACAACTCCCGGGCGACAGCCGCAAACGTATATTTGATGCTGTATCCGAAATCGACGGTCGAACGCGCCCTCCAGTCCAACCCGAGCTTGAAGCGTCAGGTCTGGACGTGCCTGAACGATATTTGTCCGAAGGTAATGCTCGGTGAAGGGCGAGTCTACGGAGGAGGGCTTCACAAGTTGGAGCCGCGAGAACTCGCCAACGTTCCCGCCCGGTTCTTACGGGATTTGTTGCCCAACGATAGTGCACCGCGGAAGCATAAACAGCTTGAACTCTTTGCCGGGACACAATAGCCCGTAATGTTCTTTTCTGCTAACTGTACGACTATCGATCAAAGAGGATTTTGAATAAATCTGCTCCAGACAATACTGCAATAGTTAATCGTTGCGTTTATCCTGTTGCCAAGTTTCAACTATTTTGTCGATGGTTTCGCCTACAATTCATAGTATTGATTCATTTAAGCGAGTGAGTTGGGTCTGGATCGAGTTAGTTTAATTCTGAACAGAGCGCCCGTGTCAATATGGCTTTCTATCAATGACGGTGGCGTACTTAAACTTGCGTGCAATTCAGCGATGCAGTAGGATTTTTTCGGCCGCATAAAAACGGAACAATTGTTTTACTCCTAACAATATCAATATCATAGTGCCACTCTAATGTAAATGCAGAGGAGTTTTCAGTGAATAAGCATTTATTACTGAGTGTTCCGATTGACTGGAACAACGATTAGAAGGGAGACTTCTTCGAAGAGTTTGTTGCTGAGCTACTGCGACCGATGAGGTATCGGATCAACAGGCGGCTTCGGGTGACTGGGATGGAGATCGATCTTCTGGCCACACATAAGGATGAACCGCGCACCATTTTGGTGGAGTGTAAGGCACATCGTGACCCCTTGTCGGCTGATTCGATTTCCAAGCTTCTTGGTAACGTGACGCTTAGATCTGCAGATGCGGGTTGGCTCTTCTCTACAAGTGACCTCTCTAAAGACGGCCGTGGCTTATGGTTTGACATCCAAAACAACCCCGATCACGCTCGGCGCTTCATCTGGTACTCTCCGTCACGGACCATTGAGGTACTACTAAGTCAAAGGGCCGTACAAGATCCCACGGCCTGTCAGCACTATCTTCACGGTTGGAATGTTGGTGATTGGACACTTGTCATCACACCGAGGTTTCGCGCATGGCTTGCCCAGATCGTGGAGGAAGGTATCCCTACTCGATTTGCAGTCTTTGACGCTAAGAGCGGCTCACCCATCGATCCCTCTCTGGCGCAGCAGATTGCTAATACGTCTCCACGATTTAGTTCGCTTACTCTTTGTGCGATTGAACCGCCGCAAAACAAGACGAGTACACCTCAGGTAGCACGCGCTGTCGTCGCGCGAGTATCGCCCGGCGATAGTTGGGACGATCCTCGCCCGGCTCGTCCCAAAGATTTCGTCGGCCGCGATGACCTCATCCGATCCATAGCCAGCTTTATTGGCGACGTTCGAAATGGTGAGACGCAGACTCGCACCTTCGCAATTCAGGCTCCAAGTGGATGGGGAAAGAGCTCATTAACTCTGAAGCTATCTGCGTTGGCTCGGAGAGGACGGATTCCGCACTGTTCTCTGACAGCTGTGGATACGCGTTCCGCAACAAACTCGGCGTTTGTCAGTGAAGCCTTACGCCAAGCATTTGATGATGCAGCTACCAATGGGGTAATCCCAGAAGGTGAGCACCGCATCGACAGTCTGCGCGACCCGCTCGACTCTGTATCGCTTATGGCCGCAGTACACCGGACCTGCGAGGCGAAGGCCTGTATTGTGCTACTCTTCGATCAATTCGAGGAACTCTTCGCGAAGGAGGCACTCTTTGAGACATTCAACGCAGTCCGCGAATTGAGTTTGGACCTAGATGCGAAGCAGCTTCCTCTTGTACTCGGCTTTGCGTGGAAGACTGACATATCATTGCCACAACAACATCCCGCATATCACCTCTGGCATCAACTGGCCGATAGAAGAAAATCGTTTCGTGTGCGTGAATTTGGTCTCAGTGATATCCGTCGTGTGATTGGTCGTGCAGAACGTGCCCAGGGCACACGTCTCGCCTCTCCTCTAAAGGCAAGACTTATCGAGCAATGTCAAGGATTCCCGTGGTTACTGAAAAAACTGTTGGTCCACATTCTGCAGAGGTTGTCAGAAGAGGAGTCCCAGTACTTTCTTCTCGAACGGGAGTTGGACGTCGAACATCTCTTCAAGGAAGATCTCGCCAGTCTAAATGAGACTGCGATTCGATGTCTGCGTTATGTCGCTATGCGAGCACCCGTGGCGGTCGCAGAGGTTGAGGACAGCTTCCCCCGTGATACAACCAACCTCCTTATCAATGCGCACCTGCTCGTAAGAAGCGGTATGAACTACGTAATTTACTGGGATATCTTTCGAGACTATCTTGTGGATGGAAAGGTGCCAAAGATACCGTGGGCCAGGACGTTTCAGCGAGGGCCAACAACGGCTCTAAGAGTACTCGCTACGATGGAGAACATTGGTGGAACCTCGATCCCAGAGTTGGCTCGATATATGGGACTTAAGGAAGGTACCTGTTTCAATGTGGTAGCTGATCTAGTCGCGCTTCAGGTTGTGGAGCTGGGAGAGAATGGATCGTATCGTTTGGCAAGTCATATAGAGAACTGTCGCCATCCAACTGTAGCCCGTCATGTTCAGGGTCAGCTCCGTCGGCATATAATAGTGCGCGAACTTTCGGAGCGCTGGGAGATCGGCAGGCAATACAGCCTGGAGGAATGGCACAGAGTGTTCGCAAACGCGCAACCGGGAGCAGCTGGCTTCACTACTGCGACCGTGCATGCTTACGCAAACAACCTGAAGGCGTGGCTGTTATTCGCAGGGCTCTTGGATCAGAGGGGGCGCTGGATATTTCGGCCAGCGGCGACCGGAAGCTTTGCCGGGGTTTTGCGTGTCGGAGGGAAACTCCAGGGTCTGTTCTTGGGTACTGCAAGCCCAACAGGACTGCTTGATGTGATGAATCGTATTGCGGACCGCGACTCGATAAGCCGGAGTGAGATCGAGGGGTTTGGACTCCGAAACGCGTTGTCCGACGCTCTTGCGCTAGAATTGGTACAAGTCGTGGATAAAAATGTATCACTTCTCGATATAGTTAAAGATGAGGCTGAGCGGATTGCCAAAGTCAAGGCCTCCGTTTTGAAGCAGCCATCAATCCAAGTTCTATCGGCCGCTTGGAATATCGGTATTCGCGAGACCGAAGCACTCGGCAGAGCAATTGAAGAAAGGATTGGAGCGAGTTGGCAGAGGAGCTCGGCGATGCGATATGCCAGTGGCTTACGGCGATACTGGAAATGGGCAAAAGGCACGGCGGACGAAAACAGGCCACGCTGCCTTGATTGATATGGAAACTGAACCCATACAACTCGGGGCTACGCCGGAGGTAAAATTTGGAACACCATTGGCGTCTTTTACTGGCCCCGCAGGGGTAATCATAGCAGCTCGGCGCACATTGCCGGGATTATCTGATATGTTATCGATGAATGAGTTGAACAATCGCTACATCGCCACTCTTTCCCAGGTCAGGATCGGCCGGGGAGGCGAATCCGCTGTAATCGAAGATCTGGAGACCGGTATTCCTGGAACACATCTTCTGATCGGGCCAGAGATAAACGGTATGACCGATCAGGAGATCGTCGTTCAGTACAACGGCATCCTACGGGCGATCTAGGAGAGGACGCGGACCACAAAGTACGTAGCCACTGAGATCCCGCCGAGCATCCCCCAGATCGGATACTCTGCCCGCTCGGACCAGAGGGTGCCCCGGGGTGATATCCTCCGGTGCAAAATTAGCGATGGCGGTCCGGGGGGAGAACTCATTGTGATGATTGAGGATCGGGAGTTGCCCATACGGGGATTCGGCCGCTGCCTCGTGACCTACGCCGGCAGGGGATGAGAATAATCTTCGTGCCCGATGACGAATTGTCCAAGCCCCCGACCATTGTCTGCCTCAATCCTCCCGGGGAAATTGAGGAATGAAGCAAAAAAAGGTTCTTCCCGGAGGGAGAAAATCCAAGCGAATGCCCCGAGGGCTGGGTAACGAAGGTCTGGCGGAAGGGTAGCCGATCTTTCAGGGGGTTATAAACGCGACGTCTGTATGTCGAACAGTTCGACATATCGAGATAATATGTCGAAATATTCTGATTATAACGACATATTCTTCGTCTGATCTTCGTCCGTGAAGCCTTGGCAGCAGTGCCACCCAATTGCACGGGGGGGACAGCTGGCTCCGACGCAACCCGGGTGGAAGACGATCCGTTCCAGAATGCCCTGCGGGAAGCCCAGGGCAATCTTCTGATGCATCAGGATTATTATCACCCCTCCCCGTCCCAGATCAGGATATATGACGACCGGATCGAATTTTATAACCCCGGTTATTCCCTCAAACCGCCCACTGAGTACGAAACCCCGGGGTCGGAACTGCGGAATTCCTTAATCGCCAAGGTCTTTTACGATATCGGCTGGGCCGAGACCAAGGGCACGGGATACCGGACTTATATTTTAGCCCTGAATACGCTGGGCTATCCTTCTCCCTCCTGGGCCAGCGAAGAGGAAAGCGACCGGTTCACGGTGATTTTCCCTTATTCGATCGATCAGATAAGGGGAGAGA
>CAYXKT010000061.1:5273-16631 GCA_964465735.1 uncultured bacterium | reverse complement strand
GACTCAAAAGATTGGTGCAGTTCGCCGCATAGAATCGCTCAATTTAGGTTGAAGTTAGAAAGAATCAAAAACGCTACCTGCCTGATTTGAGGGGTTAAACCAGTCAACTCTTCACTCGGAAACCCTGCGTTCACCCGATAAACCGATTCTGCTACTTCGTCAGCAGCTCAAATACCCTATAGTTGCCTTTGATCCCCAGTTTTCCTGAGAATTATTCCACCTTCAGTCTATCTACCTGAGCAGTTGCTATACCGGATCATAGCCTCCGGGATGGAAGGGATGGCAACGCAGGATGCGACGCAATCCTTTTCCCACCCCCTTGATCAGACCTCGCTTGCGCAGACTTCCGACCAGGTATTCCGAGCAGCTGGGGTAGAATCGACATCGGGATCCAAACAGAGGAGAAATTGACACCTGGTAAAACCGGATCAGGGCCACAAATGCCTCCAAAATAATTTTTTCCGTCATTCTCACAATAAAAGACCGCCCTGACGGAGCAGTCCCATCATCTCTGCTTCCGTGATGGAAAAGTCGGCCCCCTCGATCGGTCCATGCCAGAGAAAAAGACAGAGGAGATCCTGAGGGATCTCGTGCTGGTGAATCCGAATCACTTCCCGCATCAGGCGCCGTACTCGGTTACGTCCTACGGCACCGGTTAACTTTTTCCGAGTGGTAAACCCGACCAAGAAATGTTCACCAGCTTCCCGCCGGTAAAATAACGTAATGATCTCCCCCCGCAGCCGCCGACCGTTCCGGTACAGACTGCGAAAAGAATCAGGTTTCTTGAGGATCCACTGGCGGGAAAAGCCGAGGGAGGGGGTATTCACCGTCTCAATCAACAACCAATCTCTTCCGGCCCTTCTGCCGGCGGCTCTTGATCACATTGCGGCCGCCGGGCGTGGCCTTCCGAGCAAAAAAACCGTGGGTCTTCTTTCTCTTTCTTCGGGAAGGTTGATAAGTTCTTTTCATTTAATCCTGGCTCCAATCCGCCCGACCCGGATTTGCCGGGTAACGGTCGAAATTAATTTTTCAGTTTGATTATCAGCCGCATTATCATATATGTACCTCTCCCTGTCAACAGATAGAAAACAAGAATCACCAGGAGAAGTATTTTCAAGTTTTCCGCTTTTTTCTCTTGATCAATCCGCCGGCTCTTCCTATAATCCAGTTGATTCATTTTCCAGCAGGTATAGATGGCTGTGGATAACCTGTTGATAATAGTCATCCAACTGAGTGTTCTATTCGTAACCTGTTAAAAGCTATGGCATAATACGGTAGAGCCAACCAAGAGTAATTGAATGTGATGGCATTTAACTTCCGGAAGGACGCCTTTAACTACAAGGCGTTTCACCGCAATCACTTAGGCAGTTGAACGCCTGAATTGAATCCTTCTTAACCGGGCCGCCACGAGTTTGATTCGAGGTTTATTCCAACTCTGACAGGGGCCGGGAAGCGATTTTCCGGCTAACAACTTATTTTTCAAACCGTTGTGGATAAATAGGTATCTATTACTTACCCGCTACTGCCAATGGACACTATCAGCAAAGACCTTTTCCTTCAGCTTCGGGACTACCTGGGCGAACAAAATTTCTCGACCTGGATAAAACCAACCAGGCCCCTGGCCATCGAAGGGGATAATCTGATTCTGGAAGTACCCAGTACCTTTTTTCGGGACTGGCTACAGGACCACTACCTGGAGATCATTGAAGAGACCGTATCTCAGTTGGCGGAGCGCCCGTTGCGGGTTGCCTTCAGCATCGGTCACCATCCGGCCCCCACCCCGGCGCCACCTCCCCCGACGGCCCAGCGCAAGTCCAATCTGCTCTCGGGGTCCAACCTCAATCCGAAGTATACTTTTGACCGCTTCGTGGTCGGCAGCTCCAACCAATTTGCCAATGCCGCCACAATGGCGGTTGCCAACGCTCCGGGGAAAGCCTACAACCCGCTGTTCATCTATGGTGGGGTCGGACTGGGCAAAACCCACCTGATGCAGGCGGCCGCCAACTCCATCCTGGCCCAGAAGGAGAGATATCAGGTTCTCTATCTTTCCAGTGAAAGTTTTACCAATGACTTCATCAATTCCATCGCCAACCGAACCACCGAGAAGTTCCGGAAAAAATATCGGGACGTCGATACGCTCCTGATCGACGACATCCATTTTCTCGGCGGTCAGGTTAAAACCCAGGAACAGTTCTTTCACACCTTTAATCATCTCTTCGACCTCCACAAGCAGATCATCCTCTGCAGTGACCGGCCACCACAGGATATTCCAGATATCGAGGAACGACTGATCTCCCGCTTCGAATGGGGATTGGTAGTCGATATCCAGCCCCCCGACCGGGAGACTCGGATCGCCATACTGCGCCGGGAAACAGAATATTCCGGGATCAACGTCCCTGACGATATTATCATCTATATCGCGGAGAGGATTAAGTCAAATATCCGTAAACTTGAAGGCGCCTTGATCCAGATCTCGTCCTACGCTTCCCTGACCGGGGCGGAACTAAACCTGAAGACCGCGGAACTGGTTCTATCAGGGATCGTTGAAGAGGAGATGGAGAAGATCATCACAATCGACCAGATTCAGCGAAAATTAAGCGATTACTACGATATCCGTCTGGCCGATATGAAAAGTCCACGCCGGCCCAAGGCGATTGCCTTCCCCCGCCAGCTGGCAATGTATCTCTCCCGTTCGATGACCGGTCGCTCCTTAAGTGAAATCGGAGAAGCTTTCGGCGGCCGCGACCATACTACGGTAATTCACGCCTGTCAAAAGGTGGGGCAACAGTTAACCAGCGACAAACAGCTATCGGCCACCCTCTCCTACCTGGAGAAAGAAATTCGCCAGGCCCAAAACTAACCTGGGGGATCAGCAGTCAGCCGGCGTAGTATTCTGTAATCTCCTGGAAAAACCTGTTACTGTCCCGTGGATAAATTGGGTATAACTGGGAAAGGTCGGCCCGAAGTCCGGTTATCCACAGTTGTCCACCGGTTATCAACTACGTTGTGCAGTGATTTTCTTTGAAGGGCTCTTGAGGGTTATCCACATATCCACAACCCTTATTAATATTATTATATATACATTTAAGTAAGATTTATAATATAGTGAATGTTGAAAAGTGGGTATCTGGAATTTTAAAATATAACTTTTAAGGGAGAAGCGATGAAACTCACCTTCCAAAAAGATGACTTGCTGCGGGTTATGCCTCCTCTTCAGGGTGTGATCGGAACTAAGAGTATGTTGCCGATCCTTTCCCACATCATTTTGGAGACCGGATCCGAGGGAGCGACTTTAAGCGCCAGCGACCTGGAAATCTGGATTTCGTGCCGGTTGCCGGCGGTGGTGGAAGAGGAAGGTTCGTGCAGTCTCCCCGGCCGGATAATTTTTAATATCATCAGGGAGTTACCCGGAGCCGCGGTTCGGCTTGAGGCTGGGGAAAATCTCTCCACCCGGTTGACCTGCGCCCGCTCATTTTTCCAGATGAACAGCCTTCCCCGCGAGGAGTTTCCCGCCGCTCCCCAGTTGAATGATGCGCTGGAGATTCCGATCCGCGAATCCCAGCTCAAGGAATTAATCAAGAGAACCAGTTACGCTATCTCGGTGGAAGACAGCCGGTTTGTGCTCAATGGGCTTTATCTGCTTTTTGAAAATGGGGAACTGACTGCGGCCGCTACCGATGGTCGGAGACTGGCCGTTGCCAAAACCGAATGCGTTACTCCCCCGGACTGTCGTCGGGAAATTATCCTCCCTCAGAAGACTGTTCTGGAACTGAGCCGAATTCTCGGAGAGGAAGGAGAGTGTCGGATCAAACTGGGAGAGAGACAGGTTGCTTTTGAATTTTCCGAGATCCTGATGATTTCCCGGTTGATCGAGGGGCGTTATCCCAACTATCAGCAAGTGATTCCCCAAGCGCCCGGAGTGAACATCACTCTGCCCCGGGAGGCACTGCTGCAGATGGTTAAACGCGCCTCTCTGGTTACTGACGAGAAGTCAAACTCGGTTCGGTTTATTTTTGGTTCCGGGCAGCTGCAAATCAGCGCGATTACTCCGGAAGTGGGTCAGGCCCGGGAAGAAATGGAGATTGATTACTCTGGTGCTGAGCTCAAGATCGCTTTCAACCCCTATTACCTGATCGATGTTTTAAAAGCCGTGGATGAGGAGGAGAATATTAATCTACAGCTGATCGACTCCGAAAACCCGGGTCTGTTAAAGGTCGGCGAACGTTTTCTCTGCGTGATTATGCCGATGAAACTTTGATGGAACCCGAAGGCAAGAAGAAGGGTACAGAGGCGATTGGACCGATTGTTCGAGATATTGTTAGCCGGTTGGGATTAAAGGAACTGGTGGTTTCCAGCCGGGTCTTCGAAGTCTGGCCTACCGCAGTCGGCGAGGCAATTGCCGGCCACGCTCATCCCCATTCTCTCCGCCAGGGAATTCTTATTGTGCACGTGGATAGTTCCGTCTGGCTGGCCCAACTGGAGAGGTTTCGGAAAAAGCAGATCCAGGATAAACTGAATCGGGAGTTGCCCTACCCGATGGTGAAGAAAATTATCTTCCGTATTGGAGAATTAGAATGTTACTGAAAAATGAGATGGAAAGATTATGGCCCAGAATAAGCAGACAGTGAAGAAGAAGAAGCCGGTTTCTACTCCCCGGAACCAGGATAAATCATACAACGCCACTACGATCAAGGTGTTGAAGGGTATTGAAGCGGTCCGGAAACGGCCGGCGATGTATATCGGAGATACCGGATCCCGCGGGCTTCATCACCTGGTTTACGAGGCGGTGGATAACGCGATCGATGAGGCGATGGGCGGATTCTGCCGGAAGATCGATGTGATTATTCATACCGACGGTTCGGTCTCGGTCGCCGACGACGGTCGAGGGATCCCGGTGGACCGCCATAAGACCGAGAAAAAACCGGCGGTCGAAGTGGTGATGACTACTCTCCACGCCGGGGGAAAGTTTGATAAAAAGGTTTACCGGGTTTCCGGAGGTCTCCACGGGGTTGGGGTCTCGGCGGTCAACGCACTCTCGGAGTGGATGGTAGTGGAGGTGAAACGGGACGGAAAAATTTACCATATATCCTTTGCTCGGGGGGGGCTGGATAAGCCCTTGAAGGAAATAGGCCGGACCAAGTCGACCGGGACCAAGGTCACCTTCCGTCCGGACGGCGAGATCTTTCCCGAGATTAAGTTCTCCTTCGATATCCTGGCCAAGCGGCTACGGGAGCTGGCCTTTCTTTCCCGGGATGTGAAGATTTCCCTGACCGACGAGGAGAGCGAGCGGAGCGAAGAGTTTCGCTATAAGGGCGGAATCGTCAGCTTTGTTCAGTATCTTAACCAGAATAAGAATATTCTCCATCGTAAAGTTCTCTATCTGGATAAAAATAAGGAGGATCTCGAGGTTGAGGTAGCTCTTCAGTATAATGATGGATACGCCGAGAATATTTATTCCTATGCCAATAATATCAACACCATTGAGGGCGGTACCCACTTAAGCGGATTCAAGGCGGCCCTGACCCGGACCTTGAACAGTTATGCCCGGTCCCATAATCTCCTCAAGGAAAAAGACGCCCAGATGTCGGGTGAAGACGTTCGGGAAGGGTTAACCGCTGTAGTTTCGGTTCGGGTCCGCGATCCCCAGTTCGAGGGCCAGACCAAGACCAAGCTCGGCAATTCCGAGGTCAGCGGGCTGGTGGAGTCAATCCTCAACGAGGGGGTGGGAGCTTTTCTGGAAGAAAATCCACCCCTGGCCCGGACGATTATTAACAAGTGTGTTGGTGCCTCCCGGGCCCGGACCGCGGCCAGAAAGGCCCGCGATCTGTCCCGTCGAAAAGGTGCCCTGGAAAGCGGCGGTCTGCCCGGAAAGCTGGCCGATTGTTCGGAGAAAGATCCGGCACTTTCTGAGATCTATTTGGTTGAGGGTGACAGCGCCGGTGGCTCGGCCAAGCAGGGGCGCGACCGCCGCTTTCAGGCCATTCTTCCCCTGAAGGGGAAGATCCTTAATGTGGAGAAGGCCGCCCCGATCAAGATGCTGAGCAATACAGAGATCCAGACGATGATCAGCGCTATTGGGGCCGGTTTTGGCTCCGAGGACTTCGATCTGAGCAAGGCTCGTTATCACAAGATCGTGATTATGACCGACGCCGATGTTGACGGTTCCCATATCCGCACTCTGCTTTTAACCTTCTTCTACCGCCAGATGCCGGAGTTGGTCGATAAAGGGTATATCTACCTTGCCCGTCCCCCGCTCTACAAGGTGAAGCGAAGAAATTCCGAGCGCTACGTGGAGAACGATGAGGAGATGGATGCAATCCTCCTCGATCTCGGCTCCGAGGACCTGAAACTGGTCCGTTCCCGGGATCAGAAAGAATTCACCAAAAACCAGTTCCAGAAATTACTGGAGATTTTGACTTGGCTTGACCGCTTAATCGGCCAGCTGAATAGACGGGGGGTCAGATGGGAGGATTATTACCGGCTACTTAACCTGGAATCTCTCCAACTGCCCCGTTTCCTGGTCCGATTTAACAACGATGAGCGGTTCCTCGCTGACGACGAAGCCCTCTCCGAGTTTGCGAAGGATTGGCAGGAGGCCCACCCGGTAGAAAACGGTGAAGACGAGGAGGAAGAAGTATGCGAGGAGAACGGAGAAGAATATGAGGTGATGGAGATTTTCGAAGCCCGGGAGATTTCCAAGTGTTTCCAGAGTCTGACCAAGTTGGGACTCCCCCCCGAGAAAGAAATGGTTGACAAAAATGGCGACAGGGTGGACCAGAATGGCGTCAAGGTGGACAAGAATGGCGAAGCGGTACCTCCGCTCTATGAACTGGTCTCCGAAGGTCGGCGCATCCCGATCTATAAACTTCTGGATATTCTTCAACAGGTAAAACTGCTCGGTGGGCAGGGCCTGGCGATCCAGCGTTACAAAGGACTGGGAGAGATGAACCCGGAACAGCTCTGGGAGACGACAATGGATCCGGAAAAACGGACTCTGGTCAAGATCAAGCTTGATGATGCCGTTGCCGCCGACAAAATGTTCACCATCCTGATGGGTGATTTGGTCCCTCCTCGAAGGGATTTCATCTTTCGCAACGCCCTGTTCGTGAAGAATCTGGATATATGATAAGCGGCTCCGCCAGTCTGGATGATCCGGATAATTGGGTGGACTAAATAATGGAGTGTTGAATTAATGGAGTGATGGACAGGGGAGGTCCGATACCCCATCACTCCATTAATCCTGTTTTCGGAAAATAACGGATAATAAGGCTATGAACTGATGTATACGCGGAATGAAAAGATAGTTGAGTGTGACATTAAAGACGAGATGCGGGAGTCTTATCTCAATTACGCGATGAGTGTGATTGTCTCCCGAGCTCTCCCCGACGCCCGGGACGGGCTGAAACCCTCCCAACGGAGGATTTTGGTCGCGATGAACGACCTTGGTCTGGGGCCGAAGAGCCGTTATCGGAAATGCGCCAAGATCGCCGGAGATACCTCCGGCAACTACCACCCCCACGGCGAGGCGATTGTTTATCCGACCCTGGTTCGGATGGCTCAGGATTTCAATCTCCGTTACCCGATGGTGGACGGGCAGGGGAACTTCGGCTCGATTGATGGCGACCCCCCGGCGGCGATGCGTTATACCGAGGCCCGTCTGACTCCGTTGGCGATGGAGATGCTCAAGGATCTGAAAAAGAATACCGTTGATTACATCCCCAACTATGACGAGACCCTGACGGAACCGGTCGTCCTTCCGGGGAAATTTCCCAACCTGCTCTGTAACGGGGCGGCCGGGATCGCGGTGGGAATGGCTACCAACATCCCGCCCCATAATTTAACCGAGGTTGCCGATGCGCTCAAGTTGCTGATCGACAACCCCGAGGTCAGGGTGGACGAGTTGATGAAGAAGATCCCGGGTCCGGATTTTCCAACCGGGGGGATCATCACTGGTTTGGAGGAGATCCGCCGGGCGTATTCCACCGGCCGGGGGCGGATCAAACTTCGGGGGCGCCTGGGGGTTGAACCTTTAAAAGGCGGACGGGAAGCAATCATAATCACCGAGATCCCCTACAACGTCAATAAGGCCAAATTGTTGGAAGATATCGCTTCTCTGGTCAACAGCAAGAAGATCACTGGAATCTCCGACCTGCGCGATGAGTCCGACCGGGAAGGAATGAGGATCGTCGCCGAGCTCAAACGCGGCGAGGTGGCCCGGGTGATTATCAATCAGCTCTACAAAAGGACTCAGCTTCAGGTCACCTTTGGAATCATTCTCCTGGCGCTGGACAGTTCTCGGCCGCGGGTGATGGATCTAAAGTCGGCTCTGGGGTGTTTTATCGACCACCGAAAAGAAGTTATCGTTCGTCGGACCCGGTTCGATCTGGAAGTCGCCGAGCGTCGGGCCCATATTCTGGAAGGTTTCAAGATTGCCTTAAAGAATATCGACGAGGTTATCAAGATCATCAAATCCTCAGCCGACCGGCCGACAGCCAGGGAGAAACTCTGCCGGAGGTTCGGCCTCTCCGAGATCCAGGCTGATGCTATCCTCGACCTCCGTCTCTATCGGCTGACCGGTCTGGAGGCAGAGAAGATTGAAGAGGAGTATCGGGAACTGATCAAGCTGATCGCGTACTTGCAGTCGATCCTGGACAGTGAGCAGATGGTTCTGGAGCTGATCAAGGCCGATCTGGACGAATTGAAGGAAAAATACGGCGATGACCGTCGGACCGAGATCGTCCCTGCCGAGGGCGATCTGAAGATCGAGGATTTGATTGCCGACGAGGCCGCCCTGATCACAATCAGTCACCGGGGCTATATCAAGCGGGTCCCGGTCAGCACCTATCGGGCTCAGCGGCGAGGCGGCAAGGGAGTGGCCGGGATGGGAACCCGGGACGAGGATTTTGTCGAGAGTCTCTTTACTGCCTCCACCCACGATTATCTGCTCTTCTTCACCCAGTCGGGCCGGGTTCACTGGCTGAAAGTTTACCAGATTCCTCCTGCCTCCCGAACTTCGATGGGACGGTCAATCGCCAACCTCCTCGAGATATCCGACCAGGAGAAGATTGCCGCGTTGATCCGGGTGAGAGATTTCGAGCCCGGCCGGTTTATTATGCTGGCCTCGGAGAAGGGGATCGTCAAGAAAACCCCGCTGGATAGGTTCGGTAACCCCCGGGCGGCCGGGATCATTGCCGCTACAGTAGATGAGGATGATCGGGTCATCGCGGCGATCCTGACTTCGGGTGATGACGAACTGCTTCTGGTCACCAGGAGGGGGAAGTCGATCCGGTTCAGGGAGAAAGATGTCCGGCCGATGGGACGCACTGCCCGGGGAGTGAAGGGGATTCGACTGGGGACTAAGGACCGGGTGGTGACAATGGAGAAAGTGGAGGAAGATCATACCCTGCTGGTGGTCTCCAAGACCGGCTATGGGAAGCGGACCGACTTTGACCAGTACAATGCTCAGGGCCGAGGTGGCGCCGGAGTGATTACCCTGCGTACCGGGGGGAAGATTGGGGCCCTGGTCGGGGCCGGATCCTTCCGCGACGGCGATGAGCTGATGCTGATCTCCTCTCTCGGGAAGATGATCCGGATGGCGGTGGATGAGATCCGGGTGATCGGCCGGGCGACCAAGGGGGTTCGCCTGATCGATCTCGACGAGGGCGACGAACTGGTCGGTCTGGCTCGAGTGGAGGAGGAGGAAGAGGGAGCGGATACCGGAGAGGAGGATGAGAAGGAGAAAGGCAAGGAAGAAGCCCCCGGGAAAGACCAGGAATAGCCGCCGTTTCCGGACACTCTCCGCCGGCGTTGGAATTGCTTATTTTACGGAAGCGGTATGACTCCATCTGTAAAATAAGAAATGAACGACAGAGACTACAGTATCGGTGATCACCCTTCTGACCTTGAGTTGAACGTCAGCGGCCGGACTTTGCCGGACCTCTTTTCCGAGGCTGCCCGGGCGGTGATTGATTATATCGGTGCTCCCCCGGCTGCCGGTCCCGCTCGCCGGCGTTCAGTAGACCTATCCGCCGCCGACCGGGACGAGCTTCTGGTTGTCTGGCTTAACGAGATTATTTATCTGCTCGAGATAGGCTTTTTGCCGGCCCTCCCGGTACGGATCAATCGCCTGACCGACCGGGAACTGCAGGCCTCCTTGGAAGGCGGAAAGCTCGATCCGCAGATCCCCTTTTCCGGCCCGGAGATCAAGGCTGCCACCTACCATCAGTTATCGATCAGGAAGACCGATAATCGCTGGACTGCCCGAGTTATCCTTGACCTGTAAAAAATAGCGAAAAAATTCTAAAAAGTGAATGCCCCGAAGAAATTAAGACAGATCGACCCCTGGCGTTGGGAAATTCCGGTTACCCACCAGGAAGGGATGCGGGTGCCGGGTCTAATCTATGCTGACTTTGAGCTGATGAAGCAGATTGAGCAGGACCAGTCACTGGATCAGGTGGCCAACGTGGCCACTCTGCCCGGGATTGTCGGCTACTCGATGGCGATGCCGGATATCCACCGGGGCTACGGTTTTCCCATCGGCGGGGTGGCCGCCACCGATCCCGCCGAAGGCGGAGTGATCTCCCCCGGTGGTGTCGGTTTTGACATTAACTGTGGGGTCCGGCTATTAGCCACCGGTTTGGAGGCCGGCCAGGTCCGCCAGGAGATGCATCGTCTGCTTACCGCTCTCTTCGCCGCTGTCCCCGTCGGGGTTGGCCGCCGGAGCGATTTCAAACTTTCACTGCCCGAGCAGGATAAGGTCTTAAGGGAAGGCAGTGCCTGGGTGGTTGGACGGGGTTGGGGTCGGGAAAGCGATCTGGAGCATACCGAGGAGCGGGGCTGTCTGGCCGGCGCTGATCCGGCTCTGGTCGGGAAACGGGCCAAAGAGCGAGGCAGGTCTCAATTGGGTACCCTTGGTTCCGGGAACCATTTTCTCGAGATCCAGTATGTTGACGAAATCCTCGATCTCGGCCTGGCCCAAAGCTTTGGGATCGAGAAAGACCAGGTTACGGTGATGATCCACTGTGGCTCCCGGGGTCTGGGACATCAGGTTTGCTCTGATTATCTCAAGACGGTCGGCGCGGCCAGTCGGAAATACGGATATGCGCTCCCCGACCGTCAGCTGGCCTGCGCCCCGGCCGACTCCCCGGAGGGGCAAGCGTATTTTGCCGCGATGGCTGGCGCCGCCAACTATGCCTGGGCCAACCGGCAGGTGATTATGGATCGGGTCCGCCAGGTGTTTGAAAAGACGCTGGGGAAGAAGGCGGGGGAGCTGAAGATGAACCTGATCTATGATGTCGCCCATAATATTGCCAAGTTTGAGCGCCATCGGGTCAACGGCGAAGAAAAAACGCTCTGTGT
>CAYXKT010000061.1:0-5173 GCA_964465735.1 uncultured bacterium | reverse complement strand
ATATTGCCAAGTTTGAGCGCCATCGGGTCAACGGCGAAGAAAAAACGCTCTGTGTTCACCGGAAGGGGGCGACTCGAGCTTTTCCCCCCGGTCACCCCGAACTCCCGGACCGCTATCGGACGACCGGTCAGCCGGTATTGATCCCGGGCGATATGGGTACCTGCTCCTATCTTCTGGCTGGGACCGCCGGGGCGATGGAGCAGACCTGGGGTTCTACCTGTCACGGGGCGGGGAGAGTGATGAGTCGGACCGCCGCCCGGAAAACTCTTCCCGGGCGCGCCCTGGTGGCGGAGCTGAAGTCCCGCGGGATCGAGGTGATGGCTCACTCGATGGCTTCCCTGGCTGAAGAGGCCCCCCAGGCCTACAAGGATGTCTCTCGCGTGGTCGAGGTGGTCCATCGGGCCGGGATTTCCCGCCCGGTCGCCCGACTGGCCCCGTTAGGTGTGATCAAGGGCTGAATAATCCAGGCTTTAAAGTCTGGAGCTTGTAAAAATACGGGAGCTTTCCGATCAGTCAAAGCCGGTTGCCCCTCCCCCTCGACCAGCTCGAATGTCGGTTTGATGAATATTGCATTGTGTCGATCCTGATTAATCATTAATATCCGTAAGGAAGAAGTATCTGAACGAAAACCTCCAATCACATAGAATTTGTCATTACGAGGAACAAAGTGACCAGGCAATCTCATCACAGACTTAACAGATTGTTTTGTCGTTGCTTTTTGCCATAGCCTGGTTTCTGGGGTTTTTGTCCAGATATTGAGTAAGCAATAATAATAGAAGAGATACTCTGGAGAATAATCTGATGCTCGACATAAAAATTATCCGGGAGAACCCGGAACTGATCAAGAAAGTCCTGATCCAACGGTTGATGGAGTTGGATGTCGATAAGATCCTGGCCCTGGACCGGGAAAAGCGAAATCTCCTCCAGCAAGGTGAGGAGTTAAAGCATATCCGTAACGAAGTCTCTCGGGAGATCGGGCTGTTGAAGAAATCCGGGGAGGATGCCGCTCAGCAGGTGGCGGAGATGAAGTCGGTCTCAACCAAGATCAGTCTTCTCGATGAGATGCTCCGGAAACTGACCGCGGTACTCGATGATCTTCTCTCCCGGGTCCCCAACCTGCCCCAGTCGGATGTCCCGGTGGGTCCGGATATGCGGGCCGGGAAACTGATCCGGGAAGGGGGGAGTCAAAGAGAATTTGACTTCACACCTCAAAACCATCTTGATCTGGGGGAGACACTGGGGATCCTTGACTTCAAGCGGGCGGCCCGGGTCTCCGGTTCGAACTTTGCCCTTTTCCGGGGAGTGGGTGCCCTCCTGGAACGGGGGCTGATCAACTTTATGCTTGATCTGCATATCCTGGAGGAAGGTTATACCGAGATCTCGCCGCCCTTATTCTCCAGCCGGGAGTGTATGTATGGGACTGGACAGCTGCCCCTGCTCGAGGACGATATGTATCACCTGACCAGGGATGATTATTTTCTCATCCCGACCGGAGAGGTTCCGATCACCAATCTGCATCGGGGAGAAATCCTTGAGGCGGCCGACCTCCCGATCCGCTATGTCGGTTACACCGCCTGTTTTCGGCGGGAGGCGGGATCTTACGGCAAGGAGACCCGGGGGTTGTTGCGGATCCACCAGTTCGACAAGGTGGAGATGGTCCGGCTGGTCCGTCCTCAGGAGTCGAAGGCGGCGCACGAGGAGCTGTTGGGCGAGGCCGAGGGGGTGGTCAAAAGGCTCGGCCTCCCCTATCGGATCATTCTCCTGCCGACCGGAGAGATGAGTTTCGCCTGTAACCGCTGCTATGATATCGAGGTCTGGGCCCCCGGGCAGGAGGAGTGGCTGGAAGTCTCGTCAGTCTCCAACTTTGGGGATTTTCAGGCTCGACGGGCCAATATCCGCTACCGCGACGAGGAGGGAAAGATCAAATTTGTTCATACTCTTAACGGTTCCGGTCTGGCCCTCCCCCGGATCGTCGCCGCCATTCTTGAGAACTACCAGGAAAAAGACGGGACCGTCACCGTCCCGGAGGTTCTCCGGCCCTATCTGCGGGGCCGGAAAAAGATAGGCTGAAGCCAGGTAACCGGGGCTCATCAGGAGGGGTGGCTGAGTGGCTGAAAGCGCTGGTCTTGAAAACCAGTGTACCCGCAAGGGTACCGTGGGTTCAAATCCCACCCCCTCCGTTAGAATATCCACCACACAAGGGATCTGTACTGATATTGCGAAGTAAGAATATTCTACTGCCTCGGTCGCTGGTTGACCGTTGACCGGGGAGGTGATGAGGCAAATCAAATTGAAGAGGAGGGCTTTTAAATTGGATATTCTAAATTACAATATTCATAACACTTAGCTCTCGCAAAATCCGACGTGCTTTACCCTCCGATCCCCTCCCGGCGGGGAGGGAAAGATAGGGGGACGAGTCCTTTCCGGTTTCCAATCATCGCACCACTGACACAAGGTAGTGGTATATTTGCGCAGGGCTAAAGTGCCGGCGTTTTTTTGAAGTTATTTTGCCGGCCCCGGTGTCATAAAATCTCTTATACCAACTCATTATAATATCGATCGGATTGCAGTTAAGAGGAGCTTTTATTCTGCGAACCTTACAGGCGGGTAGGGTTTCGACCAGAACCGGGCTGGAGATCCGGCCGGGCAAACAGAGGACCTGGTGGCGATCGTCCGCCCGCGCGGTCTGCTGCTCTAAAAAGATTTTGGGGAACCGGGATAAGTAGTATCTGAACGAAAACTCCAGAAATTAGGGCATTGCGAGGAGGGACGACGGAGCAATCTGTTCGTTTTGTGATGAGAATGCTTCGTAACTTCGCTCCTGTCTATGGCGGAATATATGTGAATTGAGAATTTAGTTCAGACGTAAGCTCGTGGTATTGGAGTAGCAAAAACATCTTAAACCTAAATTGAGCGATTCTATGCGGCGAACTGCACCAATCTTTTGAGTCCGAACGGATATTGAAAATCCTCGCCATATCTCCTGGATATGGCTGCGGTTTTCGCAACCCGTCGGCCAGCAAAATCTTAGCACGTTTCATCCGCAATAATCGCTCAACTTAGGTTAAAGACTCCGCGAGAGGCGATACAATTTCGATTATTCTGACAAACTTCTTCTCAGCAATGCACTTAATAAGCTCGATTATATCTTTGCTTGATATTGTGCTGCCCCAACTTCCTTCACCAGCTCTTCAGTATTGATTGCGGCAGCAAATCGTTTTTGAGAGATCCGGATATACCCAATTTATTCTTCTTTATGGTTTCGTCACAGGCCATCGTCTCCAGGGGGATAAAGGTGGGGCGGTGCTCAAGATATACCAGAGCAACTGGTGGAGGCGGAAAGCTCCGAACCCCGTCGTCGGAAGTTGAATTGACCCTTATCTTGTGAAAACATAACCGAAACACCGATCAATCTACCGGAAGATGGAGGTCAGCCGTATGTACCAGGTACTGGCGATCGGACTCCTGACTCTGTTCGCGTCCGCGGTGGGCACGGCGACCGGCTTTGGAACTTCGACGGTTATGATCCCGGTGATGGTTCTCTTCGCCCCCCTGCCGGTCGCCCTCCTCTTCGTCGGGATCGTCCACCTGGCCGGTGATATCTGGAAGGTGGTGTTCTTCCGGCGGGGAGCGGACTGGAAGCTGATTTTGGGTTTCGGAATCAGCGGGATCGCGGCCGGCTACCTCGGCGCCACGCTCTCTTTCTTGGCCGTGGCCCTGCCCCTAAAACGGATTCTCGGGGGTTTCCTGATCTTCTACGTGTTTTTCCTTTTCTCTCACCGCCGCTGGAAGCTGTCGAAGACTACCATCACTGCGGTGGGTGGTGGCCTCCTCTCCGGGGTCTGTGCGGGATTCTTCGGGGTCGGCGGGGCGGTCCGGGGGGCGTTTCTCACCGCCTTCGACCTGTCGCCGGAGGTTTACATCTTCACCTCCGGGATGATCGCCCTCTTCATCGACCTTACCCGGATCGGCCGTTATCTCCAGGGAGGGACCAGGCTGGAATCGGACCTGCTGATCGCGCTGCTGGTCGCCATCCCCGTCTCCCTGCTTGGCGCCTACTTGGCCAAGCGGCTGCTGGACCGGGTCCCGAAGAGGCACTTCCGGATTTTCGTGGTGATATTCCTGGCCCTGATCGGGGTCCAGCTGATAATATGGGGATAAGTTCCGCGTAAAATCATCCTGGAATCAGGAAATTTGGAATACGTCTAAAGCCGGATCACAATGACCATCACCGCTGGTACTGATACCAATGGAGTATGACAGGGCTAAAGTATTACGAACAATCCCAACCGACAACGCGGGTGAACCCCCGCCAACCTTAGGAGGATAATTATGCCGGAATTTTCAACAGCTTTTTCCGGTCTGGCCACCGACCGGAAGCTCACTGACGCGGAACTGGTCCGGGCGATCCGCTTTATGATCGCCGCCGAGTACGAGGCGGTCCAGCTCTATATGCAGCTGGCGGGATCGATCGACAACCAGCTGGCCAAGGAGGTCCTGCGGGACATCGCCGACGAGGAACGGGTCCACGCCGGGGAGTTTCTCCGCCTCCTTTACGAGTTGGCCCCCGACGAGGCGAAGTTTTACGCCGAAGGAGCTGAAGAGGTGGAGGAAGAGATCGAGAAGATGAAGTAGGCCGCCGGAAGAGCCGCCCGGAGACTTTGGGCCGGTCGGCTCTTCCCGGGCGGTCTTACTCTACCGCCAGTTTGCCGGCGTTCCGCCACAGTCCGTGGATGTTACAGAAAGACGAGGCCAGGATGGTCCCCGGCTTCTCGGTCTTGAAGCTGAAGACGGCCGAGCGGTTGGTATAGACGGTGCTGGTATCCGGGCTTTTGGCCGAAGCGCCGTGGGCGCAGAACTCGGCCTTCCCGATCTGGCAGAGGGACTTGTCTCCTTCGGGGAGAAAGGCCAGGTCGATCCAGCGGATCTGGTGCTCGGTCTTGTTGGGGTGGGCGACTTCCTGGCCCACGGAGACCTTGACCGCGATCAGTTCCCCCTTCTTCGCCTTCTTTGGGATCTAGATCAACGGGACCTGATTCTCGCTCTTCCAGTCGGCGGTTTGAAACTGTTCCTTCAATGTGATCATCAATAATTTTTTCCCTCGCCGGCCAATGGCATTCCGTATACGGCTGGGGCGGCGGGGGAAAATTTGAGTTCTGAGATTATTCCGGGG
>CAYXKT010000060.1:0-16687 GCA_964465735.1 uncultured bacterium | reverse complement strand
AAAATCCTCGCCATATCTCCTGGATATGGCTGCGGTTTTCGCAACCCGTCGGCCCGCAAAATCTTAGCACGTTTCATCCGCAATAATCGCTCAACTTAGGTTGAATATTAATCGCTATCGAAACTCTGAGGGCTGGATTACCGGTTACCACTCTTCGCTGGACCAACGGGAGCTATATCCCAACTTGGCCCACCACAAACTCAACAGAGGCGGACAGCAATTACAAGGAGGAACAAATTACCCCTTCGACCGGAAAAAGTCAAACCGGAGTTCCCCTCATCTCCACTGGAGAAAGGGGCGCCAGGGCTCCAGCAACCGCCCGTGGTTTTATTATCCCTCCTTCTCCGCGCTCTTTGCGCCTCCGCGGTGAATATTTATCCCCAGCGAATCGAGGGCGGTGAAGAGACGGCGGGCAAAGGCCTGTCGAGAAAATTCCTTCTTTGCTCGTTCCCGTCCGGCCGCCCCCATCTTCCGGGTCCGGGAGGGATCTGCCAACAGACCGCTGATCGCTCCAGCCAGGGCATCGGAGTCACCGGGAGGGACCAGGGAACCGGTGATCCCATCCACCACCAATTCGGGGATGACCCCGACCGTCGTGGCGGCCACCGGACAGCCGGAGGCCATATACTCGCTCACCGCCCGGGAATTTTCCTCGCTGCCCAGCGAGGAAGAGACACAGACTGTGGCGGTGGAGAGAAACCGGGGGATATCTTTTCTGCTCCCGGTCAAAATCAGCGTACCCTCCAACCCCAGTTCGCGGGCCCGGGCCTGAAGTCTCTCCTTCTGGCCCTGCCAGGGTCCGCCGACCAGGACCAGGACCGTCCCCGGAAACCGCCGGCAGACCTCGGCCATCGCCTCGAGCAGGACCAGGTGTCCCTTGATCGGGGCCAACCGTGCCACATTGAGAACCAGGGGAGATTCCCCGGGGATCATCAGTTCCTCCCGGAGGGAAAGATCCGGGGATCGGGGCCGAAATCTCTCCGTATCCACCGGGGAGAAGATCCGATGCACCCGCTCCGGGGACACCTTTAGACTGCCGGTCATCCAGTTCCCCACCCGCTGCGAAGAGACGATCACCCCGGCGGTCAGTCTCCGATAGAGCAGGCGATTCCCCGGATGACCGTAGGGCTTCTTGGCCCCGCCCCGGAGGTGGAGGAGCGGCGCCCGGTGCCGGGCGGCCAGCGCGGTCAGAAGATGTCCGGTAGCCCGGCAGGCGTGGAGAATATCAAATCCGCTCTCCTCGATCAGATGGGAGAGCCAACTCAAGTCCCGCAAGAAATCAAGGAGAGAAGAGGACGGGTTGGGCCCCGGCAGTTCCAGCAGGCGGACCGATCCGGCCACCTTCCGGGCCAGGGCACAGTCTCTGGGGGCGACCACGGTGACCTCAATCCCCATCTCCACCTCAGCCTGGATCACCCCGAAAGCGTATTCCGTCTCCCCGTTCCAGCGGGGAGAATGGGTCACCAACAGAGAAGAAATGGATTGTACCGGATCACCCATCAGCTTTTTCTCCATCCAGCCGGAATATTTTTCGATTCTTCAACAAAACAGGCCCTCCACAATACTGAACCCGGGTATTGTTGCATAATTAAAAACCATATCCAAAGTCATTGCCACGAACCAATCTCCGCCCCGGCAATGAACTAAGATTGTTTCACTATCACTTACACCTAAATTGAGCGATTCTATGCGGCGAACTGCACCAATCTTTTGCGTCCGAACGGATATTGAAAATCCTCGCCATATCTCCTGGATATGGCTGCGGTTTTCGCAACCCGTCGGCCAGCAAAATCTTAGCACATTTCATCCGCAATAATCGCTCAACTTAGGTTACAATGACCGATCATTGCCCATTATTCCCGCTGCGCCATACTTAGTAATGTCTGAACGCAAACCCCTAAAACCACGTCCTCGCGAAAAGGGACGACAAAGCAATCTGTTTTTTTTTGCTGATGAGATTGCTTCGTCAACTCGTTTTTCGCAATGACAAAGTCCATTGATCTCAGGTTTCCGTCCAGACACTAAGCAGGGGGCTAAAGACGGATCCGTCCGGCCAGGACCTTTTTCAGACGGGGAACGACAATCGGGATATCCTCCCGTGTCTTAACCGGGAAGAAACGGTCTTCGGTCTTCACCCCCAGGGGCGAAAGCAGACGGGTCAGATCCCCCTGGAGACGCTCGAACTGGACTACCGGTAGCGGCGAACTCCCGGATCGCTTCAGTTCCTTGATCGCCACATAGACCGGGAGCCGGTCAGTAACCGCCTTCACCCGGTCCGCCAGCTCCTCGCGAGACGCTCCGGCCAGCTGCTCCCGGTCGAGTTGGAAGATTCGGAGCAGGTCGGCGACGGCTACCGTGTAAGCGGCGTTATTGAACTCGGGGATTTGATCCTGGTCAAAGTCGAGGGGAAAGGCAAACTCCTCGATCAGTTGGCTCCATCCGCGATCGTTGGCCGGGTCATAGACCCGGGCCAGGGCCCCGCCTTTCTGCCCCGGGGGCTTGACGCTGACTTCACAGAGAATGCCCGTCCCTCCCGCCCGCCGGAGGGAGAGCAACCCGGGAAGGGCGGGATCGACCAGCGCCCCCAGATTATCGATATTGGAGATCATCAGGTACTCCACCCCCAGTTCCACCATCTTCAGCAGCGGACGGGAGGGGTCCAGGATCAGCCAGAGGGTCGTATCGAGATGGCCCGGCGGGTTAAAGCAGTCCTGACCGGCCGAAGCCTCCAGTTCGTCTCCCCCCCGGCCGGACAGTTCCTCGATCCATCCGGCCAGGCTGGCGGCCAGCTGGTCTTTCTCCTCTTGAGCCTCCTGGCGGTCAGGACCGGCCAAAAGCTCACTGATCTTCTTTTCCAGCCTGGCAATCGCTTTCCCGTAGTGGAGTTGCAGATCGGCTTCCGAGGGGATGACCCGCTTCATTATCCCCTGGCAGTAGGTAAAGAGATCGGCCTTCCCGTAGTTTCCCTGCTCCTCAAGGATCTGACGGGTCCGATCCTCGGTGAAATAGCTATTGAGGATCCAGGCCGGGATCGCTCCCCCGAACTCCTCGCCGGCCGCCCGGGCATTGGCAATCTTCAACTCCATAAAACTCCGCTCCCGGCCCTGCAGCTCCATTATCGGGAAAGCACCCTTGGGGAGGTTCTCTCCTGGTTTCTGGAACCGGGTGGCGGCGCCCCCGTTCATAAAGATCAAGCCCAGCTGTCCGGCGGAGATTATCTCCCGGCCCCGGACAGGCGGGGGGCTCTCGGGAGAAGGGAAACCAACACTATCCGCGGAGAGGGGTGGACTGATCCGCCAGGTATTATTATAGTTGATCAGGTTGCTACGCAGGCTCAGTTTCCCGGCCCGATAGTCAGACTGGAGAGATTTAAATTCCGTTTGGTTAAAACCGTATTTTTCCAGCAGATTCGAGGTCATCAGCTTCTCCTGAGTTAGAATCGAGTTCCGGAAACAAATTAACCAAAATTCCTCTCCCCCAACCGCAATCGCCAGACTCGGAAGAGATAAGCGATCAGGGTCCGGGGGCGGAGCTTGGAGGTCCCGCTCCGGCGGGCTTTAAAGGTGATCGGGACTTCAGTAATCGACAGTTCTTTTTTACCGCATCGGTAGAGAACCTGGGCAACGATAAAGGGGTCGGTAGCGGTCAGACTTCCCGGATCAATCGCTTCCAGGGCCCGACGATTAAAGACCCGGTAGCCGGAGGTCGGATCTTGAGTCCTGATCCCGAGCACAAGCCGGAGATAGCCTCGGGCCATAGTGCTGAGCAAGTCGCGGAACCGTTCCCGTCCCTCCACCCCGCCCCCGGCGACAAAGCGGGAACCGATCACCACCTCGGCCTCCCCCCGCCGGACCGGAGCGAGCAACCGAGGGAGATCGGCCGGGTCGTGGGAACCATCCCCATCCATCTCGACTATCAGCTCGGCTCCATCGGTCAGGGCCCGGAGAAATCCCTCCCGGCCGGCCCGACCCCGGCCTGGAGTCCCGGTCCTGGTGAGTAGCTTTACCCGCCGATCCCGATCCGCCAACCGGGCGACAATCTCGCCGGTGCCGTCAGGAGAATCGTCATCGACTACCAGAATCTCCATCTCCTCCAGCGAAAGGCCGAGCAGTTCGTCGATCATCGGTTCGATACTCCCGGCCTCGTTATAGGTGGGGATCATAATCACAGTCTTCACGGCAACAGTTACTCCCCCCGTGCCGATAGCAGCCGGCTGATGGCGGCAAAGACGGTCTCGGGATCGATCGATTCCATACAGGTGGGGCGGACCTCGCAAACGGGCCGGTAGCAACACTGGCAGGGGACCGGGGCAACCACCTTCTCCCCCCGGCCATAAAGCTCAATCTCCGCCGCCGAGGTCGGACCGAAGAGAGCCACCACCTTTTTCCCCAGAGCAGCAGCACTATGTAGGGCCAGGGTATCCGAGGTAATCAGGAGGTCACAGAGATTGAGTCGGGCGAAGAAAGTCCGCAGGTCGTTGCGGCAACCGGTATCGATGAAGAGGCCCCCCCCTTCTTTCATCAACCAGGCATTCCTCGCTTCCTCCTCCGGCCCCCCGTAGAGAAGAAGCTTCGCTCCCAAGCGTTCGCGGCAGAGGCGCGCCAGGGCCAGAGTCCCCTTCCGGGTCCATTTCTTCTCTTGCCAGCGACCGCCGGCGCCGGTATTAAACCCAATCACCAATTCCCCTTGCTTCAGCCCCTTTTCTCGGGCGAACTTCTCCCCCCCGGCGATCTCCTCCGGTGAAAGGTTGAGAATAATCTCGCCGTCAGGAGGCGGGAGGCCGGCCATCTCCCGGATCAGGGTCTGACAGGTTTTTCGGTTGGCCTTCTTGAGATTGTCGAAGACTGACATCTTCAGCCAGGTCTCGGCTTCGGGGCCGCAGGGAACAACCCGGCCACCGCCATCGAGAGTAAAACCCTTCTTCGTCCCGGCCCGGACCAGGGCCTGAAGCGAAGAGCTCAGCGGCGAGGTATCGAGGTTGAGCGAGAGGTCGAAAGTCTCGGCCAGGACGGAGAGCATACCGTCGGGCTGGAGGGGGAGAACCCGGTCAACCAGGGGGTTGTGGAGAAAGATAGGCAGCGAGGAGGAGCGGGTGATCCAGGTCAGACAGCCGGCAGGGTATAGCTTCTTCAGTCCGGGGAGAAGAGAGGTCGTCCGTAAAACATCCCCGGCCGCGTCGAGCTTGATGATCAGGATCTTCTCCCCCGCCGGGGAGTAACGGGGACAGTCCCGACAGACCATCCCCTCCTCCTTGTGGAAGACGCAGGGACGATCACCCCGGTAATAGCGGCAATCAAAGTTAATCATCTCGATTGAAATTCCCCCATCCCCGTTTCCTTCAATTGACTTGCTTAGAGAGCAGAAAATGGTATAATTACATTAGATGGACAGTGTTGTCCACCTTTTTCAGGAGAACAATCAATGGCTATCCAGAGACTGAAGGTAGATCCGGAAGCGATCGATTTAATGATCACGGCGATCGTCCTCCAGCGGCGCAACCGGCTCCAGCACGCCGGTCACTACGCTTTCCTCGCTCTGGGCCGGGTTATGTCAAAATCCCTGCCGGAGGAGGAAGGGCCTACCACCCCGACCAACTTCAGCTGGCGGCTTGACCAGCTGGTCAGGGAAAAGGGGCTCCCCCGGGAATGGAGCAAACAGGTTTACGGCCTCTGGATCAAGATCCGGTTCTATCTCTATCAGAAAGTCAGCCAGGTCCCGGCCTACCGGGGTCGGAACATCAAGGCCTTCGTCGAATCGGTGATGTTCATCCTCGAGAGGACCGCCGGTATGCAGTTCGAAGACTTTCTCTCCACCCTGACCTTTGAAGACCGGGAACGGCTCCAACAACAGTTTGGAGACAGTCTGGTCCCGGCGGAGAACTTCGAATAAAGAAAAGCGGGGAAAGGTTCAGGAAATCTGCTTTTCCAGCTTGAACATCCAGAAGTCGGTCGAGACCACGAACTCCCATTCCTGTCCCTGGTCCCGGACCTCAATCACCGCCCGCTTGGGGAACCAGATCTCCAGGTCGTCGTACTTCATCAGATAGGCCCGGTCAGTCTCCTGGAGAAGCTCAGCCTTGATGGTGGTGATGGCGGACTCCGAGCTGGCTTCC
The DNA here is from genome assembly GCA_964465735.1 of uncultured bacterium. Lineage (GTDB taxonomy): Bacteria > Auribacterota > Erginobacteria > Erginobacterales > Erginobacteraceae > Erginobacter. The sequence goes on along the minus strand of CAYXKT010000060.1, from coordinate 10,575 downwards.
TGGAGGCGGCGGAGTTTGAACTCCAGATAATCTCTCTGGACCACGAAACGGTACTGCCCGTCGCCCAGTTCCTCGTACTCGGAGAAACAGACCCGTGGTATACGCATCTCCTGGGGCCCCACCTTAACCAGAAGGGCGTCGTCGGTCTCCTCAACCAGTACCCCGGTAAATTCCATCACCTCGCCCAGGATCGACCCTTTAAGCCCGGTTAACTGCTCCTTGAGCTTCCGCATCTCCCGGCGTTTCTCGCGGATAACTTTTTCCAGAACCTCAACCTCCAGGATCCCCTGGTCGATCCGCCGGGAAGACTTGATCGCGTGCCTGGGGATCCAGACCTTACCCTGGCCAAGATCGACCAGGTAAGCCTCATCAGTCCGGATCAGGGTCTTCAGTCTTAATTTAATCAACTTCATATCCTGTGACAGCTGGTCCGCTGGTCCAGTTTCCGCCATAGTATGTCCTCTAATTGCTCGAGTGGATTCTGTCAAGATTAGGATAACACTGGAAATCGGGAATTGTCCATACCTTTCCCTCCCTGAACAGATCCGGATTCCGTCAAATTATTCTGTTGGTTTTATTTCTGATTATATTCTTTGGAGCTGCTTAGACCCCTTTCTTACTCCTTCTCTAAATTCGCTTTCGCCAGTTTCATTTTTTATACCTGAACTTCGCATCTATAACTAATTGCAGTCCGGACGATAAGAAGGTAGCAGACATTCCTGTCTGTGTAAGCCTGGACACAGGCAAGAATGCCTGTGCTACTCTGGCCGGCCTGCGTACCATTTTATAGCTTGCCCCGAACAAGATTAATCAGCAAAGATCCGGAATTATATCCGCTGTCCCGAAGAGGCAAAATCCAGGTTATACAATTTCCGGTACTTCCAGGACCCCAGTCACAACCCTTTAAAGATAGTGACGATCGTCCCCGGAGTGGAGCGGTAGAGCTTGATCTCGTGATCGGAAGGGCCGGAGTAGGTCCAGCGCTTTTCCGGCTTGGGGTCGGACCAGGTCGTTCGATTGCGGCGGGAGACCCGTTCCGCCCCCTCCCAGGCTATCGAGAGTCGGGTTCCGTTGACATCGAGAACCGCCCCATTCTCCTCCCGCAACGGCTGTCCGGAGAAATGCCAGTAAACACTCCCCCGACGGGAGAGGGTATCGCGAACCTCGATTCTCCGATCCCCGGTCTTGTAGAGGGTCACTTCCCGGGTCCAGCTTCTCCCCTTTTCATTGAGGCGGGTGACCGACCGGGAAAGCTCGGAGTTGTTAACCCAGCTGACCAGCTGCGCCCCGGTATAATCGGAGAGGATATCGGCCAGGTTGGCCCGGGTCTTCTCCCCGGATTCTTCGTTGGCGGTCAGACCGGTCAGGAACTCCTCCGGTCCATAGGAGAGGCTGAGAATATTGTTGGCGAAACTGTATTTATCCTCCCCCGACTTGGCCGCCGGGTAGGCCGGGTCGAGGGCCAGAAAAAGATCGTTCTCCCCCCAACCGGACCGGTGGACGATCCGGTCGGGCTGGGTAATCAGTTGGGACAGACTCTTATCGTAAACCCCATCGTCTGCTTCATCCTTCAGCATCGGACGATAGAGCACCGTGGAATCGGAGGCGGGGGGGACGGCGGCCAGATTGTCGTTGAGAAACCAGTAAAGATAGACCGGATTGAAGAGGATGGCGAAGGGACCCCACTGCGAGGAGCCATACCCGTAAGCGTTCTGGTCGTAGTTGCCGACCCGGTGGCGGAGAGCGTAATTGAAGTTCGCCTGGAAGAGCCACTTGGCTTCCGCGGCCAGCCGGAGGTGGTCGGGATCGTCATCGTTAAGGATCGTGGTCGCTACTACCAGAGGCGCCATAAAATGACCGAGGTGGTTGGGCTGGAACTCCTCGCCCTGGGCCGGACTGTATCCGTTGTGGGGGGAGGACTCGATGATCCACTGGACCTGGCGGGCAAAGTTCCGCTTCCAAGCGCGTTCCTGCCGGTCAGTCTCCGGGATCGTCATCCGGTTGGAGTAGAGAGCGACCCGGAGCATCTCCTGAAGGAAGATCCCCGCGTAATGGCGGGAGTTCTCGGGAAAGGTCCAGGTATCATCGTAACTGAGCAGCCGGTTGGCCCACTCGATCATCTCCCTTCCCCGCTCACCGCCGATCAGGTAACCGGCCACGGCGTTGAGACCGCAGATCACCCCCTGAGCGGAATGGCCCTCACCGGTCAAATTACGCCGCTCCAACGCCAACTGGTAAAACTTCTCCCGAACCTCCGACCGCTCCTCCTCGCTGAAGAGCCCGCTGGATAAAACGGCCAGGTAGGATTCGGCCAGGTCGGAGATATAACGGCTGTGTTCTTTCCCGCCCCAGTCAAAAGAACTGTCTCGAACCAGATCGAGCAGGTTCTGCTTGAAGTAGAGCCCGGTCGGCCGGTACCCGGTGACCAGGTAAATGAAGGCGGCGTTGGGGAGGTAGTCGTAAAAGACGGCCTGATCCCCCGCCGCCGCCCGATCACCCTGGTAAATCTTGAAGTAACGCCCGGAAGCAAAGTCAATCCAGTCGGCGTATTCCCAGAGTGAAATATTCGCAATCGGTGCCGAGCCTGAGGAGCCAGCTCCCTTCTCCAGAGAAGCCGCCGCCACCCGAGCGGTTCTCTCCGCTCCAGCGACAGTGGAGACGTTGTTGACGGCCCCGGGAGTCCAGCCATTCAACTGCGAAGATGCCCAGTTGGAGCTGTTACTCCCCTTTTCCTCCGGATCTTTGCGTTCCATCGAGATCCCAGAACCGCCCTCCGGCCAGAACTGGAAATTTACCTCGTCCTCTGTTTTCCCGTCGGCGTTGATCAGGGACAAATGATCGCCGTCAGTCATCTGGTAACTGTATGACTGATCCCCCTTTCCGTCCGGTTTAACCCCAGTATAAAGGACATAATATCCCCCCTTGTCAATACTTCCTTTGTCCAACTTGACCTCCCAGGATGAAGCGATATTCTTCAGTTTCCAGCTAGATTCGGTGGAGAAACTTACTCTGGAACCCCCTGCATTATATAGCTCAATCCACTGGTCCTTCTTGGTGCTGAATAAATCTCCGCGAGCAATCTCGTTGATGACCACTTTCTTCTCGTCCGAAGGAGAATCCTTTGGGGTCGGGACCGGGGTCAGTGTGGGGATGGGGGTCGGGGGCGGGGTCGGGGTGGTGAGGGGGATATCGAAGAGTTCCCAATAGGTCTTCTTATAGGTCTCCTGCAGGAGCGAATAATCCAGCGACTTTTTCTGCGGGTCGTACGGTTCGGCCGGGGGGACCCATTCGAAAACAGCCGGGGTCGGCCAAAGAGCGGGAAAAGTTCTCTTCTCCTCCGGTTCCGGGGTCGGATCCGGCAAAATCTTTTTCAGGGGCGGATCTTCCTCGATTCCTTCCTCGGGTCCGGAGGCGGCCCCGATATCGATCTGGTAGATCTTGATACTGCCGAAGCGGTAGTCGGATCGGACCCAGAGATATTCACCGTCCCAGGTCATATCCCTCGCCTGCCGCCCCTCGGGGAGGACAAACTGCCGCCCGGTCTTCACCCCGGACCGGTCCAGTTCATAAACCGGGCAATAGGGACTATCGGTATAGTGACCAGCCCAGATCATATCGTTGACCACAGCCACCCCGCCCTGAGGGAAGCCGACCTCAATCCGCTCCGGTTGCCGAGGCAGATCGTCGAGGTCGATGGGCCAGACATTGATATAATTCTGAGGGTGGTTCGCCGAGAGGAGTTCCCGACGGTCGGGGTCATAGAAAAGCCCGGTCACATTCCCAAAGGGCGGGACCGAGAGATCATAGGGGTCGGGAGCAGTTTCCCAAAAAGCGCTGATCCCGGTCTTCCTGGGATCGGCGATGTACCAGAGTGCGTTATCCGGATCCCAGGCGATCCCCAAATCCTCGGAGCTCTCCAGGCCAACCACCCCCCCGATCAACTTGCCGTCAACCGGATCGCGTTGGTAGAGGACGTTATCCTCCCCGGTATTTTCGTAGAGATAACCATCTTTCCAGGCGATTCCTCCCTGTTCATCGCCTTCATTGGCCGCCGAGAGTAACTCCTTGACTACCATCCCAGAATCGGGGTTGCTGGGCGGGACCGGTGGATGAGGATAACCGGAGACCGGGGTAATCGCGAGGCCCGCGGAGGGGGCCTGCCAGATGTAAATCCTCCCATCTCGGGCGGCGGCAAAGATCTGCTCCCCCTCGACATAGACCCCCTGTAGCGGCTGCTCCATCTCGTCGAGGACTCGAAGCAGCGAGAGACCGGACTTATCCCAGACATAGAGTCCGTGGTCAAGACTGGAGGCATAAATAAAGAGCCCCTGGGAGACTACTGAGGTCACCTGGTTGACCGGCTGGGTCAAAATCTTCGCCAGCCGGAAACTGTCTCTCTCCCAGAGATAGAGATAGCCGTCAGCGCAGCCGCCGTAGATATAATCATCGTCAACCCAGACTGAATTCAAGTCATCCCCGGGCCCGGTCAGGCTCCGGGAAAAGGTCAGGTCGGAGCGGTCCCAGATCGCCACCGTATTCTCAATCCCCCCGCTCCCGGCGAAGATCGAGGCACCATCGGCGAAGACCGTGTTCAGCCATCCCCGAGGCCCGGTCAGACGGGTCTGGAGGCTGAAGTCGGATCGGTCCCAGAGATAGACCTCCCCGTCGTAATTGGCCCCATAGAGATAATCGGGGTCAGCGTAAACTGATTCGACATAGAAATGGCCGTCGCCCAGCACATAACGGAGGCCGAAGTTCTTCCGACCCCAGATATAGACTCGACTGTCATCGTTGCCGCCGTAAATATAATCCCCGTCGGCAAAGACGCTGAGCATTGCCCGACATTCGGGGACGGTCAGGGCCGTAACCTTTTTGTAGGTCTCCCGATCCCAGATATGGATCCGATTATCCTGTCCAGCGCCGTATATATATTCGCGGTCGGCGAAGACTCCCATCATCCAGCCCTCAGCCCCCTCGAGGACGGTCAGCAGAGTAAAGTCAGGTGGAGTCGCGCTCGGGGTGGTAACCGGGGTCGGGGTGGCGGTAGGGTCGAGTATCAGTCGTGTCCCGAAGGTCGGCGAGGGGACCGGGGGCGGGGTGGCCCGGTCCGGCGGGGTGGGAATAAAAATCGGGGTGGGCGCCGGGGTGGGCGTCTTCAAGCCGCGCGGGGTGGCGGTGGCGGTGGCGGTGGGGGACGGGGTCCGGTAATTGGGCGGGGTAGCCGAGGGGGGCGGCGGAGGGGTGGGCGGGAGGCTCGGCGTCGGGGTCGGGGTCGGGGTCCGTTCTCCCCGCCAGACATAGATATTACCGTCGGCCGAGCCGCCGTAGATGAAATGGGGTAATCCGTCGCCGGTCCGGTAACGGTCGGCAAAGACACTGTAGAGGGGGACTGAGGAAGCCCGGGATACGGTCTGGAGCGAGAAGTCGGCCAGCGACCAGACATAGAGAGCACCGTCCGGACCGGCTCCGCTCAAGTAGTTCCGCCAATCCGAGGTCAGGCCGGCGACCGGACCGGGGGGGCCGCCTTCCCCGGTCAAAAGGCTGAAGTCGGTTTTGGACCAGCCGGCCAGGGCCGGAGAGGAGCCTCCCCCGTAGAAATTATCCCCGTCAACCGCCGTCACCCAGACGATATCGGTCGAGGCGGAGAAGGCGTTGGCCGGGACCAGGGTCTCCCGATCCCAGAGAAAGACCGCCCCGTCGGCAAAGCCGCCGTAGATATAGTCCCCGTCAAGACTGACCGAAAGGGCCGGTCCGGCGCCGCGATTAAAAACGGTCTGGAGGCTGAAGTTGACGGCCGACCAAACATAAATCCCGCCGTCGTTATTGGCCCCGCAGACCAGGTCCCGGTCGGCCGCTACCGAGTACATAAAACTGTTTCCCTGGTCGAGCGAAGCCAGCAGGGCCAGACCCCCGGAGCGGAGATCAAAGTCCCAGGCATAGACCGTCCCATCCTCGCTGGCCCCGTAAAGGCGGCGCTGGAACAGCCCCTGGTAGCCGGAAAGTCCGTAGATATTCCCCTCGGTATAACCGCCCACCGACCCCTGGAAGTAGAATCCCCCCGGACCCCGTTCCCAGATATAGACCGAGCCGTCCCCGGTCCCCCCGTAGAGGTAGCGGTCATCGGCCCAGACCGACCAGACCGGGGGTCCGACCTCGATCGTCCCCACCAGATCGAAAGTCCCCTCCCCGGGCCCGGGAACAGGCGTAACCGGAGGAATCGGGGTGGGAGAAGAGGTGGGAGTTGCCGTCCCGGCGGGGGTCCGGGGGGCGGGCGAATACTCTATCGGGGACGGGGATGGCTTCCCGAGCTTGGGCAATCCGCCGCCGGGAGCAGAGCCCGAGAGCGAAGGGTTGTCTCCCCACCAGACATAAATCTGAGAATTTCCGCTGCCGGCAAAGATATAGCGGGGATTGTCGGGCGTCTCCTCGTGCCGGTCGGCAAATACGCTATGGAACGATTCGGAAGCGACGGTGGAGACGGTCTGGAGACTGAAATCATCGGTTGACCAGACGTAAAGAGCATCTCCCCCGCCAACCCCGGCGATGTACTGCCGGCCGTCCGAACTGAGATCGGAGACGCTCTGGTTTCCCCAGGTTGAAACACTGAAGTCGGTGAGCGACCATCGACTGAGGTTGGGCGCACTGCCCCCGGCGTAGAGATAATCATCATCCACCTCGGTCGAGTAGATCGGTTCGCCGGAGGCCACAAACTCGGTCAAGAAGGAGAAATCGCCCCGATCCCAGCAATAAACGGACCCGTCCTGCCCGCCGGCAAATATATAATAGTACGGGTCAAGGCTGACCGAATGCATCGGAACGACCGCGGGGACGAGAACGGTCTGGAGGGTGAAGGCCCCGGCTGACCAGACATAGACCCCACCGTCGTCATTGGCCGCGCAGATCAAGTCCCCGTCCGCCGAGACCGAGTTCATAGAGGGAGGAGGCGTGGTCTTAGGCTCATAATTGTAGTATTTCCAGGTACCGTTCTTCCGCCATTCCCGGACTATCCCCTCTGAAGTTGCCCCATAAAGACTTTGCGGATCGGCAACCGTATACCCGCTCAAACCATATATTTGCTCCAGTAAATCGACGATGATGACAGTCTGGAGATTAAAAGCCCCGCTTCCATTCCGATCCCAAATCCAAATACTCCCCTCATCGGTACCGGCACAGAGGTTATCGTGGTCGGCCCAGAGCGACCAGATCTTTGATCCGCCGGCTTCAATCGTCGTCATCAGACTGAAAGCCGGAATCGGGGTCGGGGTCAGGGTTGGAGACGGTGTTTTATATCCTACCGGAGTGGGACTGGAAGTTGGACTGGGGGTGGTGCTGGGAGTAGGACTCGCGGTTGGGCTGGGAGTACAACTGGGCGTGGGACTTGAGGTCGGGCTGGGGGTAGGGGTTCGCTCTCCCATCCAGAGGTAAATAATCCCGTCCGCGCCGCCTCCGTAGATATAACGGGTATAGCTGACACCGGCGCGGTAACGGTCGGCGAAAACTGCGTAGAGCGACTGATCCGACCCCGGGGAGGTAGTTCTTAGAGTCAGGTCGGCGTTAGACCAGACATAAAGATCCCCCTCATCACCAACCCCGGATATATAACTCATCTGGTCAGAACTGAGGGCCTGGATCCGGCCGGGAGGGGGTTCTCCGGTCAGGGGACTGTCGTCGAGTTTCGACCAAGCGGTCAGGGCCGGCGAGGTGTCACCCGCATAGAAATAGTAATCATCGACTTCTGTCGCCCAGATGGGTAACCCGAAGGCGCTAAAGACCGTAAACGAAGCTCCATCGTCTCCACGCTCCCAGCGGTGAAGTAAACCATCTCCTCCGCCGCTGTAGAAATAGTAAGCGTCCAGGCTGGCAGAGAGAACCGGACCCGTCACCGGGTCGAGGACGGTCTGGAGACTGAAATCCGAAGATTTCCAGATATATACCATCCCGTTGTTATGGGCGCCGGCGATCTGGAGATTGTCAGCGGCCAATGAATTCATAGCGCTGTTAAGTGGCAGATCTATCGCAGTGAGCTGAGTCCACTTTTCGGTATTCCAGTGATAATCCCAGGCATATACCAATCCCAGGGAGCTTGAGCCATAAAGACGATAGGGAAGTCCTCCGGATTGGATGCCGGCTAAACCATAGATGTTTTCTCCTCCGGATCCCTCAAGCCTGGTCTGAAAAACAAAACTCCCGGGGGGTTGGCGTTCGTAGATGTAAACCGAGCTGTCGCCGGTCCCCGCGTAGAGGTAGGAATCGTCTGCCCAGAGGGACCAGATCGGCAATCCGACTTCAATAGTTCCAGCCAGGTCGAAGGGCCCTGGGGTGGGTGTCGGCGAAGTTGTGGGAGTGGGAGAAGGCGAGGGGGTCGGTGAATTACTGGGCGTTGGAGAGGGGATCGGAGTCTTATAACCTTCCGGCGTCGGGGAGGGAGTGCTTGAGGGTGTAGGTGTAGGAGTCTTATAGCCTTCCGGGGTAAGGGTCGGACTGGGGGTAACCGGGCGGCAGGGCGGAGCGCCCAGGGGGAGATCCCCCGCCCGGCCGAAATAGGTTCGGGATATTCCTCTAATCGCCCAGAGTCCGGAAGACTCCCGGAAGATCCCGACCTCGACGGCGGCCGTGCCGTCGAAATCGCCGCGAACCGGCAGATCGTTTTCCTTGCCGAAGTAGGCCCGGGTCACCCCCCGGACCGCCCAGAGGCCGGAGGCGGGCCGGAAGATGGCGATATCATCCGTTTCATCTCCGGTATAATCGGACGGAACCGGCCAGTCGGTGCCGGCGCCGAAATAGACCCGGCTCAGGCCCCGCATTGCCCATAACCCGGTTGAGGGACGGAAGACGGCAATATTCTTGGGGCCTTTCCCCTGGTAATATCCGGGAACCGGGCGATCGACACTTTTCCCGAAATAGGCCCGGGTAAAATCCCGGATCGACCAGAGCCCGGAACTTGTTCGGAAGATCCCCGGATCACAGATCCCGTCCCCGTTATAATCCCCCGGCACCTGGATATCCCCGGCGGCACCATAATACAGCCGGGTCTGGCCTCTGACCGCCCAGAGACCGGAACTCTCCCGGAAGACGGCGATATCCGTGGTCCCGTCCCCGTTATAGTCCCCCGAGACGGGGAGGTCGTTTATTCTCCCGAAATACGCCCGGGTAATCCCCCGGATCGCCCAAAGCCCGGAGGCGGGCCGGAAGATGGCGATATCCGAGGTCCGGTCTCCATCGTAGTCCCCGGAGTCGAGTTCGAGGATCAGGGGAGTCGGTGTCGGAATTATCCCGGCCTGATCGCAGAGCCAGCGGTCGTTATAGGTCGATCCATCTTGAGCTATAAAATAATAAACTGATGCAAACTGAGGGGAAATTGCAACAGCCGGGGGATACACTTTTATGCTCTGGAGACCAGCGGCGCCATAATAGGTCAGTGTCGCCCAATCACCCTCACGAATATCCGTCACAGCGGCCTGGTTGCAGTAAATAAGTAATGCCACTGGTTGTAGTTCATACTCACTGCCGAAATAGTAAGTATTTAAATTATCGGGAGTTTGGCCATATCTTTCAGCGCGATTGCCCGGGTCAACAGCTCGCGTAATATCCCACTCCCATCCAAACAACTTATTAGACCTGGATTGGGATATACTCATATCTTCCAACTTACTGACCTGCAGGGGAAATTCGCAATATCCCGGAGTGCGAGTTGGACTGGGCGGCGGGGTTTTATAACCTTCCGGGGTCGGGGTCGCGGTTGGGACCTGGGTCGGGGTGATCAGGGAAATTCCTAACAGCTGCCGGTAAACCATCCGGTAGGCTTCCATCAAAAGAGGGTAGGCCAGGGTTTTTTTCTTGGGGCTGTAGTCCGTCTTTTCCAGGACCGTCCGTTGAGTCCGGGTCCGGTCGGGGGAGGTGACTATTACCTCGATCTTGCCGGGAGGGTCGCGGAAAAGATAGTCCAGATCCGGGAAGTAGACCCGGGAGAGAGTTCCGGGATAGATCCAGGGCGGCGGTACCGGGCTGGGGGTGGGAATGGCGGTGGGGCCCGGGGTGGGCGTCTTAACAACTTCCGGAGTCGAGGTGGGGATCGGGGAGAGAGTAGGAGTAGGCGACGGGGATGGCGCATCATCTTTGGCGATGGTGTCGGCGACCCGGCCGGTGGTCGTCCGGAACCGGAGCGAGGTGGGCTGGAAGCGACTACTGGAGAAGGCCGGTCCGCCGGCCTCAGCTTCTCGGTGAGCGGAGAAATTGATCTTCCCCCCAGAAATCGAGATACCCGGGCGGTCCGGGGCGGAGAGGGATTCGGCGATGGCGGGAGTGCAAGCGAGAGCTCCCAGCCAGGCCGCGGCTGTCAGGAGCGCGAATATTAACTTTTTGCCTGATTTATCCATCTTCAATACCCCGTTTGGATAGTTGTCTTACGGTTCAGCGGATCGGATAAGTCGGACCGGTCGGACCGGTCGGAAATCTCCTGATTGTTTATTCTATCACCTAAATTGAGCGATTCTATGCAGCGAACTGCACCAATCTTTTGCGTCCGAACGGATATTGAAAATTCTCGCCATATCTCCTGGATATGGCTGCGGTTTT
>CAYXKT010000059.1:0-16934 GCA_964465735.1 uncultured bacterium | reverse complement strand
GAGAACCGCCTGACCAAGATCCGGAGGAAGTCGGACAACGCATTGATCGCCGAGTACCGCTACGACCCCTTCGGGAGAAGGGCGAAGAAGTTCGTCCACATCCCGGAAGAGCGGGTAGTCAACTACCTCTACGACGGCGCCCAGGTCATCGAGGAGAGAAACGAGGACTTCGAGCCGGAGCGGAGGTTCGTCTACGGCCCCGGGATCGACGAGCCGGTCTCGGTTTACGATGTTACAAGCGGGGAGACGTATTTCTACCAGAGGGACGGCCTGGGCTCGGTCACCGAGCTTACTGACGCCGAAGGCAACGTAATCGAGCGCTACCGCTACACCCCCTACGGCAAGCTGAAGATCTGCGACGGAAGCTGGACCCAGCTCACCGGGTCAACGGTCGGGAACGCGTATTTCTTCACCGGGAGGCGATACGACCCCGAGTCGGGACTATATTACTACCGGGCGAGGATGTATTCCAGTGAGGTGGGGAGGTTTCTCCAAGTAGATCCGATTGGGTATTGGGCTGGCATTAACCTGTACGTCACCAAGCAGAGTTATAACCTGGAAGACATCCGATTACTCACTTATCGACAGCTTTGTAATATGATTACACTGGTTCTGGCGGCCAGTTACTTTGCTGCGGTTTACCTGGGAGACAGGCTCAAGCTGGCGGTGTTAACCTGAAGAGTATTGAAAGCGGCGAAGCGTTTCTATGGGATAGCCTCTTTCCGATACTATGCGATTGCTGACGGAATGGCATATATTCTGAGAAGATTAGGGAAAGGTCCGATATCGCCCTTACCGGTTACACAGTCGGAGAAACAGTTCGAGTTTTTGTTTGCCCCTAAAAAACGGGGAAAGTCCAGGTAGGTTAATCTTGCCGGGGTGGGATAAGATAGTATAATGCGTCACAGTCACGTAATTATCCGATTCGTTTGCAGGAAAAGATTTGTTGCCGTCGGCGGTCCTATTTTATGCGTAACTAACTGATGACAATCCTGGTGTTGGCGGGTCTTTTCCTGGCTTTTTCTCTTTCACTGGCGGCATATTCCGGGCTGGAGGAAGATGGCGGCGCGTTCCCATCACCGTCCGACCGCCCGGCGGCGGAACCTCCAAATATTATTCTGATCTTCCTCGACTCTCTTCGGGCGGACCATCTCGGCTGTTACGGATACGGCAGGGCAACCAGCCCGTTCATAGACAGTCTGGCTCACCGGGGGGTGCGGGTCCGGAACGTGATTCCCCCGGCTTCGGGGACTTTCCCCTCCGTTCACAGTATCCTCACTTCCCGGGTTCCCTCTCGCTTCTTCCTGAGTCCTCGCTGTTCGCTCCCGGAAACCGAGTTGACGTTAGCGGAGATACTCCAGGCTCGGGGGTGGAAGACCGCCAGCTTTTCCAGCAACCCATTGATTTCCGGCCGTTCGGAATCCGGACGTTATGCCGGTGGGTTTGAGCAAGGGTTCGACCTCTTTGATGACACTAATCCGGACGGCTGGAAATGGAGATGGGAGTCGAAGACCCCGGAGGGGATCATCAATAAGGCTCTGGGGTGGCTGAAAGTTAATTCCCAGGAACGGTTCTTTCTCTTCCTTTACATAATGGATCCTCACGATCGTTACCACAGTCCCGAACCATTCTACAGCCTTTTCGATCCCGATTACCAGGGCCGCAAGATGGTCGTGAAGGGTGACGCCACTCATTATGAGCGAAGGATTCTCCGGGGTCAGGACTCCCGGCTGCAGGAGGCCGATGTCCGGCATCTGGAAGCCCTCTACGACGGGGAAATCGCTTATGCCGACAACCAGATCGGTCGCCTCCTCTCGGCTTTGAAAAATCTGGAGATCGACAAAAAGACTATGATCGTGGTTACCTCCGATCACGGGGAGGAGTTCTTCGAGCACGGCGGCCTCAAGCACGGCTATACCCTTCACCGGGAGCTGCTTGAGGTCCCTCTGATCATCACCTGGCCGGGGGTCCTGCGGGCCGGGGTGACCTCCGCCGACCGCCTGGTCCCGGGGATCGCGGTCGTGCCCACCATTCTCGATTCGATCGGCGTCCCCATCCCGAAGGTTATGGAAGTATCCAGCATTAAGTCGAACTGATTCTCCGCCGGCGATCCCGGCGAATTTGTCCTGAGCGAAGCCCCTTTTATTGATGCCAAGGCCCTGATCACCCCGGAGTGGAAATATATCCATTATTTCGAGACTGATCTCCTGCATTCTCACCTCTCGCCAAAATATGCGCAGGGCCGGGGGCTCTACAACCGGAAGCAAGATCCCGGGGAAAAGAATAATCTGGTCGAAAAATACCCGGAGATTGCCGCCCGGATGCTGGAACTTATGCTCGAGAATATCCCCCCCGAGGAACTGGAGCGGGTGGCCGGAAAACGGGCGATCCGGCTGGATGAGTCCTCCCTGAAACAGCTCAAATCTCTGGCTACCTGAACTGAAGTTTCCCCGCATCGAAGTAACAGCCGGGTGAGGGGCGCGGCCAACGAAGGTTGCCACTCGTTTCACTTGCTTCCCGGGAACGGTCAGGAAAATTAATCCCCTTTTTTCACTATCTCGCCGCCGGAATGTCTCCAATTATTCTTCCTCGAGGCACTGTTAAAACAAGCTTCACCCTATGAAGGACAAACAACTTGTCTTCTTTTGCTGATCCGCCTATAGTGTTACGAATATTTATAACGTAACATTCGGATATTTATCCGAGCTGAAAAGGAGGCCGGAACGCGGATGAGAAGATTTTGGCAGACGGCGATTCTCGGTATTTTATTCCTGGCGGCCGGATCTTCGGCCGGGGAGGAGGTGGAACTAGGGGAGGTGGTGATCTACGACTTTCCCGACTCCTCGGTGGCGGGGCGGGAGGCGACTTCCAGCCTGACAATCATTGACCGGGAGCAGATTGAGGATTCAGGGGAGATCAATGTCTATGACCTGATCTCGGCCCGGGTCCCCGGGGTTCTCATTGATGGGCGGGGGATCTTCAGCTATGGAGTAGGGCCGGACTCCGCCGGATCTCTCAACATCCGCGGGCTGGGAGGGGATCCCAACTCTCAGGTTCTGGTTCTTCTCGATGGCCAGCCGACCACGATGGGTCTCTTCGGCCATCCGATCCCCGACGCTTATCCCCTGGGCGGGGTGGAGCGGGTGGAGATCCTCCGCGGTTCCCATAGTCTGCATTACGGCGACGGGGCGATGGGTGGGGTGGTCAACATTGTCACCCGGCGTCTGGAGCCGGAATCCGGTTTTACCACCCAGGTGAAGGGCGGGGGGGGGGAGTATCATTCCTACCAGGCCGGGATCGCCCATTCCGGGTCGGTGGATGATTTCGCCTACAGCGCCAGTCTGCTCCGGCGGGAGACCGAGGGCCACCGGCCGAACAGTGGTTTTCGCGGCTGGAACGGATACCTCAAGGCCGGGTACCGGATCTCCGAGAACTGGCAGGCGGTTCTCAATGGCTGGGGGGTGGACTTCGCGGTCGAAGACCCCGGCCCGGTGACGGCGCCGCATAGTGACGACCGCCGGGAGGTGACTCGGGGCGGAGCCGGTCTGACACTCTACAATACTTACGAGGAGACCCGGGGGTCGGTCACGGTTTACGGGCAGCGGGGGCGGCATCGTTTTACCGGTTACGAGGACTGGAGATCGACCGATACCACGGTCGGGGCGAGCGGTCATCAGTTGATCGATCTCTTCCGCGGCAACCAGCTGGAAGTGGGGGGGGATATCCAGAGGATGGGCGGCCGGGGCGAGCAGCCGGAGGCCGGGGTGGATCTTGGCAGATACTACCAGACTCGGGGTGGGGTCTATCTCGACGACCGGCATACCTTCTGGGAGGTCTTCACTCTCCAGGCCGGTGTCCGGTTAGCGGCCGCCGAGCACGACCACGTCCGGCTCCTGCCCCGTTTCGGCGCCCGTTATCTTCTTACCCCCTCCACGGTTATCCACGGTCAGATCGCCCGGGGCTATCGCTCGCCGAGTGTCCGGGAGCTCTATATGTTTCCCCCTTCCAGCCTCGATCTGGAGCCGGAGGATGCCTGGTCGAGCGATCTCGGCATCCGACAGAACTTCGGGGAACTGTTCGCCCTCGATTTGACCGGATACTACATCGACGCTGAAAACCTGGTCGTCTTCCGTTTCCCGGAAGCGGAAAATACCGGGGGGTTGGTTAACAAGGGGGTCGAACTCTCCGCTGTTTTTACTCCCGCTGAGTGGTTCGAGATGGTGGCCTCTTATGCTTACCTCGATCAGAACCACCGGGTTATCGGTCTGGCGCCCCAGGTCTTCAAGTGGATCAATCGTCTCTCCTGGAGGGGCGCCTCGCTTCAGTCCGCGACCACCGTGGTCGAGAATCTCCGCTTGAGCGAGAAGCAAGACGAGGACTTCGCGGTGACCGATCTCCATCTGAGCTTCCGGATTGATCCCGCGATCCTGACCCTGAAACTGAACAACGTCTTCAACCAGAGCTACCAGATGGTTGGCGGCTACCCGCTTCCGGGGCGCTGGCTCTGGGGCGAGATCACACTGAACTTCTGATGCCCGCGCGAACTGATCGATTGTATCTCCGCGACCTGATCTGGGGGGGGCTCTGGGGGGCGCTGGCTCTTTTCCTCCCCCTCCTCCTCCATCCCTTCGGCCTCGGGGTCCACCTGATGCCGATGTTCCTGCCCCTGCTGATCGCCGCCTGCACCTTGAGACTCTCCACCGCTTTGATCCTCTCCGTCGCCATACCCCTTATCTCAGGACTCGCTACTGGTATGCCCCCGCTCTATCCCCCGGTGGCTCTGCTGATGGTTCTGGAAGGAACGGTAATGATCCTCTGGCTGGCCGGCTCCTACCGCCGGTGGCGTTGGAATCTCTATCTCAGCCTGGTGGTCGCTTTTCTCCTCCAGCGGCTGGTCCGGATCGGATTTATCCTCCTGGCCCGTGATCTGGTCGAGCTGCCGGTTGGCTGGCTGATGATTCCCGCCCTTCTCTGGGGCCTGCCGGGGGCGGTGCTCCAGACCGCGCTCATCCCGCCGGTGGTCTTGAAGATCAGGGAACGGCTGGGGCCGGCAAAGGTGTCAGGTTGACGGCGGCGGACCGAACCGGACGGCGGCGGGAGAAGCGGAAGTTCTTTGACCGGTTGGCCGCCGATTGGCGCCGAGAGAATCTCCTCACTTCCCGGGAGCGCGAGCTGATCCTCCGTGCTCTGCCCGGGGGCGAGCTTGATCTCCCCAGCCCGATCCTCGATCTTGGCGGCGGGGCCGGACGGTTGGCGGGGTTTTTTCGCGAATTGGGAGTTTCTCTCCCATTGCTTTTTGACATCTCCGCCCGGATGCTTGAGGAATCTCCGCTGATCTCCAGCCCTCGACTTCAGGGCGACGCGCATCACCTTCCCTTTAAGGAGCAGACTGTTGGTCTGGTCTTTTGCTTCAGCGCTTTCCCCCACTTCGAGGGGAAGGAAGAAGTGATTCGTGAATGCGTCAGGATCCTCCGTCCCGGCGGCCTTCTGGTAATTCTTCACAGTTGCGCCCGGGAGGAGATCAACCGCTTTCATTCCGTCCGAGATCCGATCATCGCCGGCGATCACCTCCCCCCGCTGGAGTCTTTTCGTCGCTGGGGGGAGAGTGCCGGGATGATACCCGAGCGGTTGGACGACAGTCAGGAGTGGTTTCTGGTTCGCTACCGGAAGCCGGGTTTTTGATAGTTATTCGCCTTTTCTCCGGTCATCCGGTTGCCCCAAACGTCTTCAACAACGTGGTCTTCCCCCGTTTTTCTCACTTGACAGAATCTCTCTCTCTGTCAATGATAGTGTCATCGGGTGAAGATTAACCAAAAACGAGCAGTCTGGACGGCCCCGCCCGATATCGACAATTGCCGCCCCGCTTGCTCAAGGGGAGAAGACCCCGGAAGGAGAAAATTTATGTCGAATTTTGCCAAGACGATTAAGGATGAGATGACCCGGTTGGCGAAGAGAGAAGCGAGGAGGGCCTGTCGTCCGCTTAACGACCGGATCCGCCAGCTTTCCAGGATGGTTTCCGCCCAGGGAAAGACGATTGCCGAGTTTGAAAAGATCATTGCCAAACAGCAAGAGGAAATCCGTCAGGACGCCCCGGTCCCCGAGGCCGCCCCGCTGGAAGAAGTGAAGAAATCTCGGATCAGCCCCCGGTTAGTCAAGATCCAGAGGAAGCGGTTGCAGCTGACTCAGCACCAGTTCGCCGATCTCCTCAGCGTCTCCGTGGCCGCGGTCCGTTCCTGGGAACAGGGAAGGGCGATGCCCAAGGCCGATACGATGGCTACTTTTATCGCGGTTCGGAAGCTCAAGCCCGCGGAAGTCTGGGACCGGTTGAAGATCACTCCCCCGGCGAAGAAAAAGGCAAGGAAGACGAAGCGGGTAAGCGCGAAGCAGGAAGAATAACATTTTCCCCGGCCCGGGGAGGGTTTCGAGTTTGATGGCGGCCATCAAACTCGAAAAGGATTTTATTGTGGGATGAAGAGGATCTGGCCAACCCGGATGGCGTTGGGGTTGGCGAGCTGGTTGGCGTCGACGATGATGTCAACTGTGGTGCTGTACTCCCGGGCGATGGTGGAGACGGTCTCTCCGGAGCGGACGGCGTGCTCGTATCCCTGGGCGTAGGCGGCGGATCCCCGCCCGGCCCGGATTGATTTCAAAATCCGCTCGTTCTCCCGGGCGACCTCGTCGAGGATGATCGCCATCTTCTTTTCGTTGGCTCCCCGGGTCTCTTCCAGTTCCTTTCTCAGGGATTCGATCTCCGCCCGCTGTCCGGCTCCGATCGAGGTCGAACTGTCCAGGATTCCGGCCAGCCGCTGATCGATAACATTCTGCTCCCGGCGGAGGAGCGAGAGATTGCTTTCCAGGTCAAAGATCCGGTTCTCGATATTGACCAGCCTTCGGCTGAAAGAGTCCTCCCAGGCCACTCGTTGGGCTTCGGTGGCCTTCTGCCGGGGCGTCTGACAGCCGGCCAGGACTATCAGGGCACCGCCCGCGATCATCAGCTTGGTCATTCTCTTCATCATCGGTGATAGCGGTCGATCGAACGTCCCCGCCGACCGGTTGTCCCGGCATCTTCCTGGGGTAACTCAACCGGCTCCTCGACCACGGCAATCTCTTCGTACTCGGTGATCGCCTCCTGAGGGGCTAATGGGATCAGCCCTTCTTGGGTAGTAGTATCGCCGCTGTAATTGACCAGGAACTCGGCCCGGCGGTTTTTTGCCCAGCATTCCTCGGTGGCTTCCGAGCAGGCTGGCATCTCTTCTCCGTAGCTGACGGTGAGGAGCCTCTGGGGGTTGACACCCAGACCGGTCAGGTAGCTACGGACACTCAGGGCCCGCCGTTCGCCGAGAGCCAGGTTATATTCCTTGGTTCCCCGTTCGTCGCAGTGTCCCTCAATCTTTAACCGGGTCTCCGGATGTTCGATCATCCAGTCGGTGATGCCGGTTAGGATATTGTGGCCCCGGTCCAGAATCTCGGACTTGTCGAAATCGAAATAGAGTGTTTGCAGAATCAGCGTATCCTCGGCTCTCGGTTCTCCAAAGGCGATCCCCTCGGTCAGAGGATCAAGAGGGATATCCCAGCCTTCGAGCGCGGCCATCTGTTCTTCCGGGGTGGCTCTTGGTTTGGGCTTGGTGGCGCAGCCGGCGGCAACCACCACGCCCACGGCCATTGCTACTGTCAGCCAGGTCATATTCCTTCTCATTTTCAATGTCTCCTTTCGTGTCATTATTGCCGATGGCAGTTCACCGCATAGTGCGGTTATTGGAATAAATATAATCTGAATCTAATCGCCTTATCAAGCTAATTCGTAACTATTCAGATTCTGCTTGGTCCCCCGAAAAGCCTTCCATTTTCAGCCTGTCTTCTTGAGTAGTGACTTATTTGCACTCAGCGGGAGAGGAAAGGACTCCAGGCGGGGGAGAAGCAGTCCTGACCGCTGGTTACCTGAAATGGCCGGGGATTTAAACTATCGAGGATGAAGAGAGAGGTTCGGCCCCCCCGGCGGGATGAGTAAACCAGGTGGCGTCCATTAGGGGCCCAGGAAGGGTCCTCGTCGTGATAACGGTTCCGGGTCAGCCGGGTGATCTCGCCGGAATTGACATTGATGGTGCAGATCTCGAAATAGCCGTCAAGCCGGGAAGTGTAGGCGATCAGGTCTCCCCGGGGTGACCAGTCGGGGGAGGTGTTGTAGCGTCCCTCCCGGGTCAGGCGGCGGACATTGCGCTCAGTCCCTTCGGCGTCGCTCAGATAGATCTGAGGACTTCCGGAGCGGTCGGAAGTGAAGGCGAGCCTCCGGCCGTCGGGCGACCAGGTCGGTGAGCAGTCGTTGGCCCGGTGGTTGGTGATCCGGGTAAGTTCCGAGCCGTCGAGACGCGACTTGTAGATCTCGTTGTTGCCGTCCTTGCTCAGGGAAAAGGCGGCCCAGCGGCCATCGGGGGAGATTGCCGGGCAGGCATTCAAACCCGGCCGGGAGGAGAGGACCCGCCGCTTACCGGTGGCCAGGTTGTCGAGAAAGATCCAGGGGAAACCGTAGGCATACCCGGTGTAGAGGATCGAGCGGCCATCGGGTGTCCAGGCGGGGCAGAGGGCCAGCCCCCGGCCGGAGTTGATCTTTCTCCAGTTATCCCCGGCGGCTTCCATCGCGTAGATTTTCTTTATTCCATCCCGGGCGGAGGTGAAGGCGATCTCGGTCCGGGCCAGGCCCCGCTCTCCGGTCAGGGCAAAGACGATCTCATCGGCCATTGTCAGGATGATCTTTCGCCAGCGGGTCTTATCTTCCCGGTAACCTCGGGAATATACCTGGCGCCCCTGGGAGACGCGGGTCGCCCGGCACTCAATGCTGACAGTATTTCCCGTGACGGAGAAGGAACCTTTGATCACCACATCTGCCCCGACTGCCCGCCACTCGGCAAGATTGACCTGGCCAGTCCGTTGGTCAACCGCCTCGGCTTCAGCGATGAACTGCCGGTTCTCCACCGGGGTGAAGAATCCGGTCAACAGTAGGTTATCGAGGAGGAGTAGGGCCATCTCCGCGCCCAGTCTTGTCTCGCCGGCTTGACGAGGTTTGAAGTCCACCACCGCCGTCGTCAGTTGGGGAGCGTATTCTCCGCTGACCTTGATCCGGGTCTCACCCCATCCGGTTCCGACCGGGAGCAGAAAAATCCCCAGCAGAACCCCGACCGCCCAGCCGGCAAATTGTTTATTGAGTTTCCAGATCATTGCGTCCCTAATTAATGTCTGAACTAAGACCTCAGAACCCAGGTCATTGCGGAAAGGGACGAAGAAGCAGCCTGTCAGTCTTCTGAGGAGATTGCTTCGTCATTTCCTATCCTCGCAATGACATCGGACATAGTTTTTAATTATGAAACACTACACTAACATCGACGTTTGACCTCGGCCAGAGAAAAGAGCTTTCTACCCGGATCAAGTGAGACCGGTTTTGGGCAAGAAGAGGTTATTTCAGTTCGAAGAGGATCAGGAAGTCTTCATAAGCGCCCTTAAAGCCCGAGGGGAGCGGAGGAAGCGGATCGGCCATCCGGGCTGCCTGGAGCGCGGAATCATCCATCACCTTGCTCCCGGAGGATTCCTGAAGGCGGATGTTTTCAATGTGGCCATCTCGGAATATCCGGAAGGCAACGACCGCGGTCGCCTGTTTTTGTCCGACCGCCGACCGGAGGGGGCGTTTCCAGAGGTTGTACATCTTGGATTGGACGAAACTGTTGTACCAGGAGTAAGGGAATCGATCCTTCTGGGAGCTGCTGACCGCCGGCCCGGCCGGCCCGGGGGCCTGGACCTTTTCCAGCCGTTCCCGGAGACGTTTCTGGATATTGGCCCGGGCGATGGGGGGAGGAGCGACCTGGCGGATTATCTTCCGTAGCGGGGGTTTCTCCTCCCGGTCCGGTTTTACCTCTGGAATCGGTTCTTCGGCCATCTCGGGGAGCGGCTCGGGGAGAGGTTCCGGTTCCGGCTTAGTTGAGGTTTCCTCCGCCGGAGGGGAGTCGTTGCTGATCGTGTCCAACAGTTCTACCGCCGTGACCGGGCTGGAGTAAAACTCTTTTTTTGTTGGAGCGGAGATCAGGATTACAAGCAGCAGAATGATAAGGTGGGCGAGTACGACCAGCCAGAGTATCCTGTGTTTCGAGGGAGGCATCTCTATTGAGCGGCTGGCCGGGTGGCGATCCCGACCTGAGTCAGGCCGCTGTTGCGGATTTCATCGAGGACCTTGACTACTTCCTCGTAACGGATGGTTCCGTCCGCCCGCAAGGTAACTGCGGTCTCCGGGTTGGTCCGGGCGGTTTGGGCCATCCGGTCGCCCAGTTCATCGAGGGTGATTCTCTGGTCGTTGAGATAGATCATCCCCGGCGGGGCGATGCTGACTGTCAGAAGATCCTGAGCGCTGTCGATCCGGGAGGGGGTGGCGGCGGGGAGACGGATCGAAATCCCCTGTTCGAGAATCGGGGCGACCAGGATGAAGAGGATCAGGAGAACCAGCATCACATCCACCAGATTGATGACGTTGACTTCACTCATCAACTTGTTTTTTCTGTCGGGGCGGCGGTACATTGGAAATAGTTGGAATTTAGAATTCAGGAGTCAGAATCCAGGGTGTTAGGAACTATCTGATGGGCCGGTCGAGCGGTTTTGTTCCCGACTCCGGTTGGTGTTCCCGACGGGCCCGGTCGATGAATTCGGCGATAAAAATATCAAGCTGGAAGGCCAGGTCTTTCAGGGTATGTTGGAATTGGTTGTACATTACCAGGGCCGGGATGGCCACGATCAAGCCGAAGACAGTTGTGATCAGGGCTTCGGAGATTCCGGGGGCGACGGCGTCGATTGAGGCCGAGCCAAAACGCCCCATCTCCTGGAAGGCGATCAGAACTCCGTAAACGGTTCCCAAGATGCCCAGCAAGGGTCCGGTGCTGGCCGCCGTAGCTAGGAAGATCAAGTTTTTCTCCAGAAAAGCGGTCTGCTGGTCAGCGGTTCTCTGCATTTTTTCCGAGAGTGACTCCCATTCACCGGGGAGGATTTCCTCGATCTTTTTTCTTCCGGCGGAGATCAGTCTCCACTGTTCGCAGCCCTGGCGATAGACCTCGTAGGCCGGGTTGACTTCCGGATTGAGCGAGGAGGCGGTGAGGTTGAATACTCCCGAGCGGGTCCTGGAGAATCTCCGGCAAAATTCCCCCACCGATTTTTTCGTCTTTCGGAAGAGGGAGATCTTGTAGAGGATCAGAGTCCAGGAGCAGATGGAGCCGATGAAGAGCAGTATGAGGATGCCAAGGCCGACCGGCCCGGCATCCTTGATCGACTGGATAAAGGGATTATTCATAATTGAGATGTCGGCAATATCTTGCCACTTGATTCTGATTGGGGATTTTTCGGTTTTCAGCTATTGTAGCTCGCCAGAAATAATGGGCAGCAATCTGTCATTGCGGACCGGCTTTTTTGTCCGGTTTTAATCGGAAGACGGACCTGTCAGGATTTAGACGGACCTGTCCGGTTTCAGATGGAGAAGCAATTGCAATTCATTGACAGGGAAGAGATTGCTGAGTTAATACGTTCTTCGAGATGACATTGGACATAGTCTTTAATGATGAAACACTGCGCTATCAGGTCGTGATAATGCGGCGATAGTATATCCCCTGGCGGTAACCGGTCAAACACTATCGGGAAGGGGGAGGCAGATGGTCACGCTGGTTCCCCGATCTTCCTGACTCCTCAGCCGGATCCGGCCGCGGTGGGAGAGAACTATCCCGTAGGCGTCGCTCAGCCCCAGGCCGGAATGTGTCGGATGCCGGGTGGTGACGAAAGGTTCGAAGGCTCGTTCCTGGATTTCGCGGTTCATCCCGACTCCATTGTCGGAGATCCGGATGAAGATTGACCTTTTCCCCTTCCAGGTGAAAATTTTGATTTCACCTCCCTGGGGCAGAGCTTGAAAGGCGTTGAGGATTAAATTCAGGCAGGCGATCTTCAGTTCCTCAGCACTGCCCTGGATCGTTGGTACCGGACGCAGATGTTTATTAATCACCACCGGTGCCTCCGGCCGGGACTCCTGCCGGCCAACGAGGATCTCTGCTTCCGCCAGAGCTTCTGTGACAACCTGGACCAGATTGATCTCGACCGCCTCGCTGGTCCCGACTTCAGGGAGCAGCCTCTGTAGCCGCCGCATATTCTGGGCGGCGGTCTGGGCCGCCCGCTCAATTGCCGCCAGTCGCCGTTTGTCGTCATCGGCTGCTGGGTTTGCCATCAAAAGCTGGGTATTGCCGAGGATACTGGCTAACAGATTATTGAAGTCGTGGCTTAACCCCCGGGTCATCTCCACCACCGCTTTCATCCGCTCCGAACGGATTAAAGCTTCCCGGGTCTTTTTCAGTTCCCGGTAAGCGGACTTGAGTTCACTGATATTCTTGGTGATCCCCATTATCCCGAGAAATTCGCCCCGGTTATCCTTGACCACGGACAAGCTGACCAGGAGAGGCAGGGTCTCCCCGTTTTTCTTTCTTCCTTCCAGCTCTCCCTCCCAGCGGTCGTTCTGCTCCAGTTCCTTGGTAATCGGTCCGCTGATTTTCCTGCTGCTCGTCGACTGGTAGATCTCGTCGGCGCTCAGTGTGAGAAATTCCTCGACCGTGTAACCGAACATCCGGGCCTGCGCGTTGTTGATCATCAGCCAGGAGCCGTCCCGCCCGGTTACGGTGACTCCGTCGGCCGACTGTTCCAGAGCGGTCAACAAAAGGAGAAACTGGTCTGAGGAGGAGAGTCTGGTCTTTTTAAAACGGTCCCGGGCTGACTTGATCCCCAGCATTACCTTGATCCGTTGGATCAGTTGCTCTTGATTAATCGGTTTGAGGAGGTAGTCGATGGTCCCCACGGTATCCCCGGGGAGTTCCCGGGCGACCTGGTCGGGGTAGGCGGTCATAAAGATGATCGGGATGCCGGCGGTCTTCGGGTCGGAGCGGATCCTCTCAAAGGCTCCAATTCCGTCGAGCTCCGGCATCCGGATATCCATCAGGATCAGATCAGCTTGGGGGGCGGCATCGACACATTCCCGTCCATTGCGGGCAGTGATCGTTTGGTGTTTGGTGTAGCCGGAGATCAGGAGCTCCAGCATCCGGACGATCTCCTCGTGGTCGTCAGCGATGAGAATCGTGGCCATAGTCGAGGTCTTCGCGGGAAACCTTCCCCGGCCGCCTCCTTGCGTACAATTAACGGCTGCCGATAGATAATATGACATAGAAAAGCCCGAACAAATTTGATACTATCTTCTTTAACAATGGATGGAAAGGTTTTTCTCGGGAAAAATGGAACTGATCCGGCTTGGATCAGTCAAAGGAGGAACAGTCGATGGAATCAGAAAACGCTAATGTTTTTATTTCCTGGATTCGGGAAATCGGGCCGGGGGCGGTGGCGGGGATCATATATGCCCTAGTTATCTTTATAATCGGGATGATGATCTCGAAACTGCTGGCGGGGGTGCTCCAAAAGATCTTCAGCCGGGGAAAACTGAAAGACGAGAAGATGCTGATCGGCCTGGTGACTCGGACCGTCAAGGGAGCGGTGCTCGTGGTCAGCGGGATTATGGCCCTCGACCAGCTCGGGATTTCGATCGCCCCTTTTGTGGCCAGTCTCGGGGTGGGGAGCTTGGTTCTTGGTTTTGCCTTTAAGGACTCCCTCTCCAACCTGGCTTCCGGGATGCTGATCCTGATCTACCGTCCGTTCAAGATCGGTGATACCATCGAGGTCGCCGGCACAATGGGCAATGTGCTCGACCTCTCAGTCGTCAACACCACTATCAAGGACTTTGCCGGGCCGATCATCTACTTTCCCAACTCTCAGGTCTGGGGGGCGAAGATCACCAACCTTTCCCGGGCGGAGTACCGCCGGACAATCTTTACCGTGGGGATTGATTATACCGACGACCAGAACGGGGCCTGGGATGTTCTCCAGAAGCTGATCAACTCTGAGGAGCGGATCTTAAAGAATCCGGCTCCCTTCATCCGGCTCAAAGAACTGGGCGACTCCAGCGTCAACTTCCAGATGTTTGTCTATACCAAACCGGCTGACTTTGGCGGCCTGCTCAACAACTTCTACGCCAAGGCCAAGACCGCCCTGGAGGAAGCCGGCTACAGCATCCCCTTCCCCCAGCACGATATCCATATGATCGAGGGGAAGATCAGCCCGGCCGGGTAAAGACTGTGGCTCTCCGGACCGGTCTTAGGTGGGTTAATCTTCTCCGCCGCCCGAGTCTTCGTCGCCACCGCTGCAATCGGATCCGCCGGTGCCTCCCCTCCGCCGGGGTCAGCGCCGGCCCGGATCTTTTTTCACTGCTGGAATCAGGTGGGGCTGCTGGCCATCTGGACGGTTTCCTAATTGGGGTCTCTTGGAGGTCGCTGTTGCGGAGCCGGTAGCGTCAGGTCCCTTCGCGATTCCCCTCGGCCCAGCGGTCTTCCATCTCTTTTTAGCCGTTGCTGGACCGATGGGGCTCTTTTCTGTCCAGGCTGCTACTCTTATAGTACTGTGTGCTCTTCGGGCTGCCGCTGGGCCAAGTAGGCGGTCTGCTTTTCCCGGGGTACGTCTCCCCGGCAGTTTTTATCTTCCCCATAATATTCTTTTCCTTGTCAAAAGGGCAGCAGGGCAGTATACTTTTTACAAAATGAATAAGCACTCAAACAATCCGGCGTGGCGACTTATCAACCCTCTCCAGCCCCGGTGTCGGGGTTGACGGAGAGGATGCGGCCGGATTCTTTGACGAAGATTTAAAATTTAGCCTCCCGGATCCTGCCCGCCGCCTCTTCGAGGTTGGCGGAATTTTTTTGCAATACACTACCCTGAAAGGTCAAGAAATGAAAACCAGACAAAGAGGAAAATATCGTCCTTATCCCGGGATATTACTTTCCGATCGGACCTGGCCGGATCGGAGGATCGAGCAGGCTCCGGTCTGGTGCAGTGTCGATCTCCGCGACGGGAATCAGGCGCTGGCCGTTCCGATGGGGATTGAGGCCAAGCTGAAGATGTTCGAATTGTTGGTGAAGATCGGCTTTAAGGAGATCGAGGTCGGTTTCCCTTCCGCTTCCGAGGTGGAGTACCGTTTCTTAAGACAGCTGATCGAGGAAGGGCGGATCCCGGATGATCTCACCATCCAGGTCCTGACCCCGGCCCGGGAGCATTTGATCGAGAAGACCTTCGCCGCTCTGGATGGGGCGAAACAGGCGATTGTCCATCTCTATAATTCAACCTCGATCCTGCAGCGCGAGGTGGTTTTCAGAAAGGACCGGGGAGAGATCAAGGCGCTCGCGGTCTCCGGGGCGGAGCTGATGGTTGAATTGAGGAAGAAGTCGGGGGTACCGGAGATCCGCTTTGAATATTCTCCGGAGAGTTTCACCGGGACTGAGCCGGAGTACGCCGTGGAGGTCTGTCGGGCGGTGATGGAAGTCTGGCGTCCGACCGCCGCCGCGCCGGTGATTCTCAACCTGCCGGCTACAGTGGAGATGGCTACACCCAACGTTTACGCTGACCAGATCGAGTGGTTCTGCCGTCAGTTAAAAGACCGCGAATCCGCGATTATCAGCATTCATACCCACAATGACCGGGGGACCGCGGTGGCGGCGGCCGAACTGGCGATGCTGGCCGGGGGCGACCGAGTTGAGGGGACTCTCTTCGGCAATGGGGAGAGGACCGGGAACCTGGATATTGTCACAATGGCCCTCAACCTCTTCTCTCAGGGGATCGATCCCGGGCTGGATTTTTCCGAGATTGAGCGGGTTCGGGGAATCTACACGGCGGTGACCGGGATGGAGGTTCATCCCCGCCATCCCTACGCCGGAGAACTGGTCTTCACCGCCTTCTCCGGTTCCCATCAGGACGCGATCAGCAAGGGGATCAAGGCCCTCCGCACGGGAGGTCCCTGGGCGGTCCCCTATCTTCCGATCGATCCCGAGGATATCGGGCGTAGTTATGAGCGGATCATCCGGATCAACAGCCAATCGGGAAAGGGGGGGATCGGCTATGTGATGGAGACCGAGTTCGGTTTTTGTCTGCCCAGGGATATGCAGGCGGAGTTCAGCCGCCTGATCCAGACGATCACTGACCGGACCGGTCGAGAGCTTACCCCGGACGAGCTGGAGGAGAAATTTCGGCGGGAATACCTGGATCGGATAGTGCCATATACCCTGAAAAAGTGCCGTTTCTCCGGCGATGAGGAGGGGAGGACCGAGGTCGCGGTCGAGATTGAGGTGGGGGGGCGGGCTGTCTCCTTCCAGGCCGTCGGGAACGGTCCGATCGACGCCTTTGTTCAGGGTCTGAGAGAGAAGACCGGTCTACAGTTTTCCGTCGCCTCCTACTCTGAGCACGACATCGACCAGAGTGGTTCGGGGGGGACGGCTGCCGCCTACATCTCGCTGCGAGAACCTTCGGGTCAGACCACCTACGGGGTCGGGGTCGACACCAACATCAGCTTGGCCTCAATCAAGGCCATCCTCTCCGCCCTCAACCGCCTGGAAGCTGAACCACCGGGTCCGGAAGATTGATTGGCCGCAGAGACACCGAGGCCGCGGAGAACGGCCCGACAGGTAGTATTCAGGTATTAGCCGGAAGCGTTTTCCGGCGTTACCTGGCCGGGGCCGGGGCGACCGGACTGGCCCTCGCGTTAGCGGCCCGAGAGTCTCTCAGCAACATCTTCGGCGGCCTGCTGCTGCTGCTGCTGGATAAACCTTTCCAGCTGGGCCAGAGGGTGAAGATCCGCGGGCATAATGGCGTTATAGAGGGGATCGGGATGCGGTCCACCCGGATCCGTCTCCGCAATGGCCATCTGGCTACGCTTCCCAACGAGGATGCGGCCCGGGCGGATATCGAAAATATCGGCGCCCGGCCCTATATTCGCCGGGATATGAATATTACACCTAAATTGAGCGATTCTATGCGGCGAACTGCACCAATCTTTTGCGTCC
>CAYXKT010000058.1:15745-17057 GCA_964465735.1 uncultured bacterium | reverse complement strand
TGAGATTGCTTCGTCACTTCGTTCCTCGCAATGACAAATTCTATGTGATTTGAGGTTTTCGTTCAGGCACTAATTACCACGAATTATTGCGTACCGCTTAACGAGTACCGCTTACCGATCACTGATTACCAATCACCGATCACCGGACTTCCCGAATCTGATCCGGTAATGCATTAGAAAATCCCCGGCCAGTAGAAAGAAGAGGATCGACCCCTGGAAAATTTGGATTACGGCCACCGGGACCCCCATCCCCACCTGGATCATCTCCCCACCGGTGTAGAGTCCCGCGAATAGAAAGGCGACCAGGATTATCAGCAGGGGGTGGGAGCGGGCGAGCCAGGCAATCAGGATTGCGGAGTAACCGTAATCGATCGCGGTGTGGGGGGAGAGTCGCTGCTCGATCCCGGAGGCCTCGGTGAATCCGGCCAGTCCGGCCAGTCCTCCGGCCAGGGTGAGGACCAAGATGATATTTTTTTCGATCCCCATCCCGGCCGCCCGGGCCGCTTTCGGGCTGTCCCCGATCACCCGGATTTCAAAGCCCCAGAGGGTATGTTTGAAGACCAGGTAGAGAAGGACCGCGGCGGCCAGGGCAAGCAAGATCCCGGCATTGAGCCGTCCCCAGCCGATTGGGGGGAGGCACGCGTCCGGACAGAAGGCTGAACTGTAGGGAAAGCCGTCGGCTCCTTTGAGCGGACCGTAAGCGAAGTACTGACTGAAGAGAATCGCTACCCAGTTCATCAGCAATGTGGTGATGATCTCGCTGATTCCCAATCGGGCCTTGAGCAAGCCGGCTACTCCGGCCCACAGTCCTCCGGATACCATAGCGGCCGCCACCATCAGAGGCAGGAGGAGAGGTCCGGGGAGACCGGGGAGGCCGAGAGCGACCAGGGCGGAGGCGAGGAAGCCGATGACAAACTGGCCTTCGGCCCCGATATTCCAGAGCCGCATCTTCAGGCCGAGGGCGACGGCGAGGCCGCAGAGGATCAGCGGAGTGGTTTTGACCAGGGTCTCGGAGAGTCCGTAGGAAGTTCCGAAGGCCCCGGAGAAAAGAGCACCGTAAGCCTCCACCGGATTGACCCCGATGGCCAGGATAACCAGACTGCCCAGGACCAGGGCCAGCGCGATCGAGGCGAGCGTGACTGCCGGCCGCGCCCAGCGTCCGGGTTCGAGGTGTTTCTCCAATCGGATGAAAGATAACGGTCGCAATTCAGCTAAAGTCCTCGGATAACGTAATAGCGGACTAATGTAGTGAGGGTTAACAGCGCGATTATTTCGCCCCGCCGCCCCAATACTCCATCACTCCTATACTCCA